>CAZVYM010000081.1:0-18204 GCA_964630935.1 uncultured Gemmatimonadaceae bacterium
CAGGAGTTCGGCTTCTATCCGAACCTCTCGGCGGAGGCGACGCTGGACCACTTCGCGACGCTGAAGGGGATCACGGCCCGGAGCGAGCGGAAGGCGCTCGTCGAGGCGCTGCTCGTCCAGACGAACCTCTGGGAGGTGCGCAGGAGCGCGGTCGGGGGATTCTCGGGAGGCATGAAGCAACGCCTGGGCATCGCGATCGCGCTGGCCGGCGACCCGCAGCTCCTGATCGTCGACGAGCCGACGGCGGGACTCGACCCCACCGAGCGACACCGGTTCCTCAACCTCCTCGCGGAGCTCGGGCGGGACATCGTGGTCATCCTGTCGACGCACATCGTGGAGGACGTGCGCGAGCTGTGCCGGACGATGGCCATCATCGACCGGGGAGAGGTCGTCCTCCATGGCGATCCCGAGGCGATGGTCGAGGAGGCGCGCGGCAAGGTGTGGAGCAAGGCCGTCGAACGCGACGCCGTCGCGCACTATCAGGCCGAGCCGTCCACCCTCTCGGTGCGCCTGCGGGCCGGGGAGCCGGTGGTCAGTGTCTGGAGCGAAGACCGGCCCGGAGACGGGTTCGAGCCGGTGGAGCCCGCGCTCGAGGACGTCTACTTCCACCGTGTCGGCGCGGCCGCCGCCCTGGAGGCCTGAGCCGTGTTCTGGCCGATCCTGAAGTTCGAGGTGGCCTATCACGTGCGCCGGCCCGTCACCTGGCTCTACTTCACCGTCTTCCTCCTCCTGTCTTTCTTCTTGATCTCGTCCGACGCGGTCTCGGTCGCGGGAGGCGTCGGGCTCGTGAAACGGAATGCGCCTTTCGCGCTGACTCAGGCGGTCATCGTGCTCACGGCCATCGGCCAGGTCTTCACCACCGCGCTGGTGGGGACCTCCCTCCTGCGCGATTTCCGATACCGGGCCCACGAGCTCCTCTTCACGACGCGGATGAGCCGGCTCGGATACCTGAGCGGGCGCTTTTGCGGCGCGTACCTGGTGATGGTCCTGGTCTTCGCGGCGATCCCGCTCGGCGCGCTCATCGGGACCTTCGCGCCGTGGGTGGACGCGGACAAGCTGCTCCCTGTCCACCTGTGGTGGTACATCCAGCCCTTCCTTCTCTTCGGCCTCACGAATCTCCTGATCGTGAGCGCGATCTTCTTCGCGGTCGGAGCGCTGACGCGGAGCCTGGTCGCGGTCTACACGCAGGGCATCGTCCTCCTTGTGGCGTGGAGCGTCGCGCAGTCCTGGCTGGGCGGCCTCGACAAGGACGCGCTCGCCAACGCGGTCGATGCGTTCGGCTTCACCACGGTGGACCTCGCGACCCGCTACTGGACCGTGGCGGAACGCAACGCGCTCACGCTCCCCTTGAGCGGATTCGTGTTGACGAACCGCCTGATCTGGCTCGGCGTGGCCGCCCTCGTCGCAGGATCGACGTTCGCCCTCTTCCGGTTCCGGGCCGTGGCCGGCTCGGCTCGCGGAAAGGCTCGTGCGGGGGACGAGCGCCCCGCTCCGGTGTCGACGGGCGGGCCGGTCGCCGTCCATCCGCGCTTCGGGCGGGCCGCGGCGTGGCGGCAGATGGTCGACACGGCCTACTTCTCGTTCCGGCACATCGTTCGGGACCGGGCGTTCATCGCGATCGGCTTCATCGCCGCCGTGAACTCGTTCATGAACGCATGGGAGGCGGAGTCGCTCTACGGCGTCACGACCTGGCCGGTAACCTACCTGGTCGTCGAGTTGATGAGCGGCAACTTCTTCCTCTTCATGGTGATCCTCACGACCATCTACGCGGGTGAGTCGGTGTGGCGGGAGCGCGTGATCGGCGCCGATCAGCTCGTGGACACGACGCCGACGCCGACGTGGGCGCCGGCGGCGGGCAAGATCCTCGGCGTGGTGCTCTCCCTCACGCTGCTCCTGCTCTTCCTGATCCCGGTCGGGATGATCGCGCAGGCCTTCCGAGGCTACACGGACTTCCAGATCGGCCTGTACGTGCGCTTCCTGTTGGGCACCCAGCTCCCCTGGACGATCGCGGTGACCCTCTTCGCGTTCGGGGTCCACGCGCTCGTGGACAACAAGTTCGTCGGCCACGTCGTCGTGATCGCCTACTGGATCGGCACGGCCGTCCTGACGAGCCTCGGCGTCGAGCACCGGCTCTTCCACATGGGGACGACGCCGTCGTTCACCTATTCCGCCATGAACGGCTTCGGGCCCTACGTCGGCGAGCTCCTCCTGGCCGGGGGCTACTCGGTGTCGCTCGGCCTCATGGCGGCCGTGCTCGCCGTGCTCGCATGGAGGCGGGGCACGGACTCGGGATGGCGTACGAGGGTGACCGCGGCACGAGGACGCTGGACGGCGCGAACGGCGATGGCGTTCGCCGGTTGCGTGGCGCTCGTCCTCGTCTTCGGGGGCGGGATCTACTACAACACCAACGTGCTGAACACCTACCGCAACAGCGACGCGCAGAACGCGATCCGCGCGCAGTGGGAGCGGACCTACCGACCCTATATGCACCTGGCCCCGCCCCGCATCGTGGACCAGGACGTCACGGTGGAGCTCCGGCCCGAGCGGAGGGCGTTCTCGCTGGACGGCCGCTACGTGGTGCTCAACGAGGAGACGGGTCCCATCGACACCGTGGTCGTCAATTACCCCCAGTGGATGACCGCGGACGGCATGGAGTGGAGCGTGCCCGCCACCGGGGTCGTGACCGACACGCTCACGGGCACGGACCTGTTCGTCTTCGACCCGGCGCTCCAGCCGGGTGACTCCGTAGAGCTCCACTATCGCCTGTCGTTCGCGGCGCACGGCTTCCCGAACTCGGGTCCGAACACGTCGATCGTCCGGAACGGGACGTTCCTGTCCACGCTCGGTCCCTCGCTGGGCTACGACGAAGATCAGGAGCTCTCGGATCCGGACGAGCGCCACAAGCAGCATCTCCCTCCGAAGGATCGGCTTCCCGACCTGGACGATCCGGCGGCGCGCCGGAACCCGCAGTTCACGATCGACGCGGACCGGATCCACTTCGCCGCCACGATCGCGACCGCTCCGGACCAGATCGCGGTCGCGCCCGGGTACCTGCAACGCGAGTGGGAGGAAGGGGGCCGACGGTGGTTCCGCTACGAGATGGACCGACCCATGGCGAAGTTCGCGGCCGTGGTCTCGGCCCGCTACGTGGTGACGAGGGACCGGTGGCACGACGTCGATCTCGCCATCTACCACCATCCGGGCCACGATTACAACGTCCAACGCATGATGGACGCGCTGAAGGCTGGCCTCGATTACTACACGGAGCACTTCGGCCCCTATCAGTACCGCGAGGTGCGCATCCTCGAGTTTCCGCGTTACGCACGCTTCGCGCAGTCGTTCTCCGCCACCATCCCCTTCTCGGAGAGCATCGGGTTCATCTTGCGCGTGAAGGACGAGGACGACGACCTGGACATGCCGTTCTTCGTGACCGCGCACGAGCTGGCGCACCAGTGGTGGGGCCACCAGGTGGTGGGAGCGCGGGCGCAGGGCTCGGCGCTCATGGTCGAGTCGATGGCGGAGTACTCGGCGCTGACCGTGATGGAGAAGAAGTACGGGCCGTCCCACGCCAGGAAGTTCCTCCGGCACGAGCTCGACCGGTACCTGAGCGGACGCGCGGCGGAGCGGATCCGCGAGGAGCCGCTCATGCGCGTGGAGAACCAGCCCTACATCCACTACAACAAGGGGTCGCTCGCCCTGTACGCGCTGCGCGACTACATCGGCGAGGACGCCATGAACCGGGCGCTTCGCGCCTACCTGCACGACCACGCCTACGAGACGGCCCCCTACTCCACGGCGCGCGACTTCGTGGGCTACCTGCGCGCCGAGACACCGGACTCGCTGAAGTACGTGATCCACGACCTCTTCGAGACGATCACGCTTTGGGACAACCGGGTCGAGGAAGTCTCCAGCACCCGGAGGCCGGACGGGAAGTACACCGTGAGCCTGACGTTCACCTCACGGAAGGTGCGGGCGGACAGCCTCGGCAACGAGACCGGGATCCCGATGGACGATTACATGGACGTGGGGGTCTTCGGCGCCGAGGAGAAGGGCAACGCCCTCGGAAAGCCGCTCGAGGTGCACAAGATCCACGTGACCGCCCCTCGGACCACCGTCGAGCTCGTCGTGGACGAGCAGCCGGAGCGGGCCGGCGTCGATCCCTACAACAAGCTCATCGACCGGGTGCCTGGCGACAACGTGAAGGACGTCCCGAAGGGATAGAGCCGGCACGGGCAGTCGCTACGGATAGTACGGCCATCGCCTGATCTGCGGCTCCGGCTCTCCCGCTTCCACCATGCGGGCGATCAGTCGTTCCCGGAGGTGGTCGGTCAGCTCTCTCATGGACCGCTCCCCGACATGATGGACCAGATGGGGCGGATCGGAGCGGCCGGCGAGATTCACGAGCTGGGCCGGATCCGCGTAGTTGTTGTACAGCTGATAGTCCTGGTAGTGCAGGCTGTGGGCGTCGCGGGCGACGTCCGCGTCCGGAGCCAGGGCGACATAGGTCCACTCAGGGGTGCGAATCGCGCGTCCGGTCTCGGATTCGCTGATCTGCACGAAGACCTCGTTGCGCCAGTCTTCCCGGGCCTTGGGATCGTCGAGGAGGGGAAGGAAGTTGCGGCCCTGCATGGAGGGAGGAACCGGGATGCCGACCGCCGCCAGGACGGACGGCGCGACGTCGACGAGGCCGACCAGCTCCGAGACCATCCGGCCGTCGTCGAAGCCGGGCCCCTGGATGAGCAGTGGAACGTGGATGGAGCTGTCGTGCGGGCTGCGCTTGTATTCGCTGTTCCGGGTCCGGAAATGGCAACCGTGATCGCTCAGGAAGATCACGATCGTGTCTTGCTCCAGGCTCTCCTCCCTCAACGTCCGGAAGATCCGCCCCATCGACTCGTCGATGCTCTTGCAGTCGCCGTAGTAGTTGGCGAGCTGATACGGCCAGTCACCCGGGAAAGGCCTCAGGTCGGGTGGGACGTACGGATTTCGGAACCGCTCCTCGTATCCCTCGGGCGGACCGAACCCGTTCAGGTCGTTCTGTTGGTGCGGCTCCAGCTGCGAAAGCACCAGAAAGAACGGCTTCTCGTGCTTCTGCTTCAGGTACTTCACCGCGAGGTCGGTCAAGTAGTCCACGCGGTAGATGTCCTGGTAGGTGATCTCCGATCCGTCACCTTCCCACAAGGTGCCATGATAGGGGTGCGAGGTCAGCTCCAGGATGTTGGAGGCCTGCCAGAGATCGAGGAAGCCGCCCCGGTCCTCCGGCGCGACGTACCCCAGCCCCTGCGGCGGTCGGGCATAGGCGTCGTTCGGGGCCAGGTGCCACTTGCCGATGTAGTTGGTGCTGTAGCCGGCCTGGCGCAGGACCGTCGCCAGGGTGGTCGCCCCGCGGCGCAACCCGGGCCCGAGGTTCCAGACACCGGTCCGGGTGGCGTATTGGCCGGTGAACAGGCAGGCCCGGGCCGGCGAGCAGAGCGGCTGATTCGTGAACGCGTTCCGGAAAGCCGTCCCTCGCCGCAGCATGGCATCCAGGTTCGGCGTGAAGCTCATCGAATTGTGACCGTAGCCGCCGATGAAGTCCCATCGATACTGGTCGGAGATCACCAGCAGGATGTTGGGCCGGCCGGCCGTGCGGGCGGGTTCCTCCGCGGGGTCGCCTGCGGCGTTGAGATCGATCAACGGCACCGAGGCCGCCGCCATGGCGGACCGCCTCAAGAAATCTCGACGGGTCGAGCGGTGCGGGGGATCGTCGTTCCCCTTCGGGCGACGGGACGCCGTCGGGAAGGAGCCGGAACCTGGAGGAGATGACTTCATTCCTCGACGGGGGACTGGGAAACGAAGGATCGAGAACCGGCCGTTCGGACACGTGGAGGCGCTCGGAAGCACCGTAGGATCCGAGCGGCGAGACAGCAAGGGGTGGTGGGTGCCTATCCCCACCCGCCGTGGGGAGACCTCCCCACTGTCATCAGGAGCGCGACCCCTCTAGCGTTATGGAATCGCCCAGACTCCACCTGTCGTCCTCGAGTCACCATGAACGTCCCCACAGCCCGTTCGTTCCCCACCATGAGGCGCCTGATCTTTCTTCTGCTGGCCGCCGCGGGGCTCTCCACGCTCCCCGCCTCGCTGACGGCACAGATGCCCCGGAGCCTGAGAGTGTATCCGCGAGTCGGTCTCCTGTCTCCCGACTCGTACTTCTACGAGCACTTCGAGAACTTCCTCGGCGACGGGCTCACGGAGTGGACCCACACCTCGCTGGGCCGGACCTTCATCGCCGGTGTCGGCGCCGAGATCCCGGTGGGAAAGAGCGCGTACGTGAGGGCGGAGGTGATGCGAACCTTCGACGGGTGGCTCCTGGCCTCCCACTCGAAGGAGAAGCTCCGCGATCTGTTCATCCCGCCGGAGATCGTGACGACCTGGCTGGACGTTCCGTACACCCTCACCCTCACGAGCCTGCAGCTCGTCCTTCCTACGCGTCTCAGGTGGGGACCCGTCGACCCCTACGTGCTCGTGGGCGGCGGCGGGAAGTACTACCAGTTCGGCGCCTCTACCCGACCCGACACCGTAGGCGCCACGCTCCCCACCAACGGATTCACCTGGGGCGGCGACCTGGGCGCGGGGTGCACCGTGCAGCTCATGGGCCTCCACGTGGATCTGCAGGCCCGCGACGCGTGGAGCCGCTACTGGGGCAAGTTCCAGCACGACATCGTCTATTCGGGCAACGTGAGCCTACGGGTCTTCTGAGCTGATCGGGAACCCGGG
Organism: uncultured Gemmatimonadaceae bacterium; assembly: GCA_964630935.1. Classification (GTDB taxonomy): domain Bacteria; phylum Gemmatimonadota; class Gemmatimonadetes; order Longimicrobiales; family Gaopeijiaceae; genus SZUA-318. The sequence continues at coordinate 6,754 of CAZVYM010000081.1, forward strand.
GCCCGAAATCGAGCCATCGATGCGCCGGCCCAGGTTGTCCGGCCTCGCTCGCGCCGGCGCCGCCGGCGAAGAGCGCGGGTCGCGGCTCGAAGCCCGCCCCGTTACGGGCGGCTCTGGAGGTGGTAGCGCGCCGCGAGGAGCCCCACCTGGACGCGGTTGCTCAGGCCGGTCTTGCTCATGATCCGGGCCACGTAGTTCTTCACGGTCTGCTCCTTGATGCCCAGCTTCCGGGCAATCGCTTTGTTGCCCAGACCGCCGGCCAGGAGGCCCATGACGTCCAGCTCACGAGGCGTCAGGGTCGGAACCTCTCCGGACGAATCCTGTGCCACGCTGTTGCGTCTGAACACGGTCAGCCAGGGCTCGGCCACCACCTCTCCCGCGGCCGTCCTCGTCACGGCGTCCACCACCTCGTCGGCTTCGGCCTCCCGCGCCAGACACCCGTTGGCCTGGTTCCGCAGGGACATGAGGCAGCACTCGTCCACATCACACATGGCCTCGTACGACAGGCGCACGTGGTCCCCCGCCTCCGCGAGGTGCCGCACGGCACACTCCTCGGCGCTGTGGGCCACGAGGACCAGCACCCGGACGCGAGGGTTCGTGCGGACGATCCGCGGCACCAGCTCCGGATCGGCCTGGCGATAGCGCACGTCCAGGATCAGCACGGCTCGGCCGAATCCCGAGAGGCCTTCCTCCAGATCGGCGACATCGTCGGCGACATGGGTGACGCGCGTCGTATCGGCATCGTCCAATGCCGCCTCCAACCCCATGCGCATCAGCGGTTCCTTGACGGCAATCACGACATCGAGCACGGTTCTTCTCTCCCTTGTGGCATTCTGTCACGGAATCCGTAGATTCCCGGACGGCTGTGCTAGGGCGCTCGGGAGGGTCGAAATCCTTGAAGATTCTCGAATATAGCCGAAGGCATGGTTCTTTCGTACTCCCCCCCTATAGTACCATCGGCCCATAGCGCATAAGCGTCATGTACGGGAAACTACGGATGGGCGTAGTTGGGACTGGGACGCTCCGAATTCCATATCCCCTCGACAAAGCTCCCAGCATCCCCGGTGCGAAAGATTCGCCTCGGACGCCCGGTCGAGGGGGGAACTGACACGGAGACGCGCCCATGAGGAGGCGAGTACCGATCGTTGCTGCCACGGCGCTCCTCGCATTCGCGGTCGTAGGATGCAAGGGGCCCGCGGGACCCGAAGGTCCCGCAGGGCCCACGGGAGCGACAGGGCCAGCCGGACCCACTGGGCCCGCGGGACCGGCGGGTCAGGATGCGAATCAAACCTGCACCCAGTGCCACACCAACGATACTAACCTGTTCGCTCGGGAGATTCAGTACCAGGCTTCCGTGCACTACACCGGCGGAGACTTCGAGCGTAGCACCGCGGACTGCGCGGTGTGCCATACGAGCGAGGGCTTCATCGAGCGGATCGCGACCGGCGCCGAGACGGACACGGCGGACATCGTGAACCCGTCGCCGCCGAACTGCCGGACGTGCCACCAGATCCACACGACGTACACGGACGCGGACTACGCGTTCACTACGACCGCTCCCGTGGATCTGTGGGCGGCTCCCGGCCAGACGGTGGATTTCGCGGAGGGTAACCTGTGCGCCCAGTGCCACCAGGCCCGTCCCGAGTTCACCGACATCGTGCCCGACACCACTTCGTACACGATCACGTCGGCATACTGGGGAGCACACCACAGCCCCGTGGCCGAGGTCATGGGTGGCGTAGGCCTGTATGAGTTCACGGGCCCCGCGACCATCACGGGCGGCACCTTCGCTCACGGCGAATCCGACAAGGGATGCCCCACCTGCCACATGGCAACGCCCTTCGGCGCGCAAGCCGGCGGACACACCATGAACATGAGCTATGTGTACCATGGCTCGACGGTGGACAACGTGGCGGGCTGCAAGACCTGCCACTCGAGCGCGAGCCTCGTGGACTTCAGCTACCTGGGCGAGCAGGCTACCGTCCAAGGGCAGCTCGACAGCCTGCGGGTCCTGCTGAACGCTGCGGGAATCATGGATAGCACGTCGCTCGTTCCGGGCACCTATCAGGGCCAGCTCGCGGCGGCGTACATCAACTACCAGGCCATCAACGAGGACAAGAGCCTGGGAATCCACAACCCGCCGTACGTGCAGGGTGTGCTGCAGAACACCATCGCGAAGGTGCTCAGCCTCCTTCCGTGATGGCGGCATTCCTCGGCTCCTAGCCGAGGGGATATGAACCGGGCACCGCGGTTTCGGTACATTACCGGACCGCGGTGCCCCGGTTTTTTGCCCTGTACGACTTCACCAACGAGAGAGCGCCCCATGCGCATGCACCACCTGGCTCTGGTGACGGCCACCGTCCTCGCCGTCGCGTGCCAGCCGCCGTCCACGGCGCCGGCCCGGTTGACCGATGCCCAACGCGGTCGGATCACCACGCAGGTGGATTCGGTGGTCGCCGACCTCTACGACGCCATGAACGCCCACGACGCCGACGCGGTGATGAGCCACTACATGCCCGGCGACATGTTCCTCTACGTGGGGGTCACCGAGGTCATCCAGGGGCACGACGCCTTTGCCGAGACGATGGGCCCGTGGTACCCGAGCCATCCCGACGTCACGTTCCAGTACGGCATCCTCCACACGCAGGTCCTCTCGCCGACCACCGCCACGGTGACCACGAAGGCGAGCACGGAGCAGACCCCCTTCCTGACCACCACGCGCACGTTGGTGCTCCAGGACGGCCGGTGGTTCATCGCGCTGGAGCACGAGTCGTGGCCCGGAGCGAAGACACCCGGGCCCAGCCACCCCGGGACGACCGGAGTGGGCTGAGGGCGCATCGAGTCGGCGGGACCCCGTGACGGGGTCTTCGCCGAGCCTGCACCACGATCGTTTCGGGGCTTCCGCCCGTAGTGTACCATGGAGCTCGGATTCGACGACCATCCTGCGAGAGCCATGGACGATCGACGGTACAGCGACGAAGAGATCGCGCTCATCCTGCGCAAGGCGACCGAGACGGCATCGTCCCGGCTGTCGGGGCGCGAGCACGACGGGCTGACCCTGGAGCAGCTCAAGGGGATCGCGCAGGAGGTGGGCATCGATCCCACCGCCGTCGAGTCCGCCGCGAGGGCCCTGACGGTGCACGGACCGTCCCGGAGGCGCGGTGGGCTCATCGGCGCCCCCGTCACCCCCTCCTGCGAGACGGTCGTACCGGTCGATTTCCCTCCGGAGAAGCTGGGCGAGGCGGTGTCGATCATCCGGCGTGTCATGGGGCGCCAGGGAATCGTCGAGGACGAGCTCGGGGCCATGGAATGGCGGGCACGCGACGTGGTCGGTGGCCGCTACGTATCCATTCGGCCGACGGAAGGAGGCACGCGCCTCCGGGCGTTCGGGAACTTCCGCGATGGGGCGCTCGCCTTGTTCGTCGCCGGCGGGTTCGCGGGCAGCGCGCTGCTCGCAGCGCTGCTCAAGACCGCCGGCGCGGCCGCCGTCCTCGGTCTCGGAACCGCACCCGTGGCCATCGGCGCCGCGCTCCTGTCCGCACGCTTCGTGTGGAAGCGGTTGGGCGAGCGGGAAGCGCGGGCGCTGGAGCAGGTCGTCGCCGAGCTGGAGGCGCTCGGGTCCCGCCCCACCCTCACGGAAGCTCGAGACGAACCGCCCGGCCGAACCTGACCGTCCGGGTACTCCTCGCGGGCATGAGCCCCTGCGAGCTCGAGAGACGGGGACCCTTCACGGCGCCTCCACCCGGGCGGTGAAGAGACCGAGGGCGATATACTTCTCGCACACCATGTCTGCATAGCGCGGGGAGAAGAAGCGGCCCACGGCGAAGACGCGTCCGCCACGGGCCCGCTTGGGCTCCACGCCCGGGAGGAGCGAGCGCACGGCGTCGGTCTGGGCGGCGTCCTGGGGCACGATGACCACCTCGTGCATCGCGCCCCCGGCCTCTCCGGCGTAGGCCGAGGTCATCCCGGCGATCTCCTCCATCATCAGCTCCTCCTCCCTGGTGACCTTCTCGTCCGCCTGGACGAAGAGCTGAAGAACGTCGACGAGCTCGCGGGCCTGCTCGGCGGGCGGCGACACGGCCAGGTAGGCCTCGACGCTCCTGCGCACCTGGAGCAGGTCGGACCCTCGATCCGTGTCGCCCGCCTTCAGGTCGGGAAGATCCACGTGCCATCTCTGGGCGAAGAGCCGCATGAGCTCGATCTCGCGCTCGTCCAGGTTCTTGTCCACCTCGGCCATCGCCCGGAAGATCTCCATGAGCTGGCGCGCTCCCTTGGGCTGGGTGAGGGCCTTCACGAGATTGCCCGATTCCTTCCGCTCGACCTTGAGGGAGTGAACGAACAGGGTGAAGAAGCCCACGCCCCGGTTCTCCTGAACCCAGATCCCCGCCCCCACGAGGACGTACACGAGCCCCTTCACGATTCCGAGCGTGGACGTTCCGGCAGCCGCCCAGCGGTGATCGATGAAGGTGTAGTCGACCAGGAACGGGATTCCGGTAGCCAAGCCCAGGAGTGCCGCCGAGATCGAGATGCTCGCGGCGACTTCCTTCTCGCCCTTTCGGCTCCACAGCTTGTTGATGACGAGGTAGGTCGTGATCGCCGTAACCAGCAGGCCGATGCCTTCCAGGAACTCCACGAACTTCACGAATACGCTCATGGGACGAACCGCCTCAGCAGGGACCTGTCGATCTGTGTGACCACCTTCCCGAGCCATGGACGACGCGGTCGATGGCACGTGTGGCGGCGGGACCGGAGCGGTGACGAAGCTTCCTGGAATCGCCGCGGCCGAAGAAAGTAGGGCTTCAGGTGGCCGAAGCCCACCGCCCGTCCGAAGCGCCCCACGGTCGCTGCGGCAACGTCCGTCGGTGCTCCCCTCTTTCAGCGACCCACCAGCCCCCTACCCTACCTGCGGCAGCTCGATCTCCACGGCTCTCCAGCAGTACCATGCCGCCGCGCTGCGCCATGGCCGGTACTTCTCGCCGAGCGGAAGCAGCTCCTTCTCGGTCGGCATCGGATCCATTCCGTGGATCTTCGCGAAACCGTTGCGCACGCCGAGGTCCCCGGCGGGCCAGACGTCGGGGCGATGGAGGCGAAACATCAGGAACATCTGCGCCGTCCACGGGCCGATCCCGCGCACGCGGGTCAGGCGGTCGACGATCGCTTGGTCGGAAAGCGCCTCCAGGTCGTCGAGAGCGACTTCTCCCGAACGTGTCTTGGCGGCCAGATCGCGTAGCGCCGCCATCTTGTTGCCCGAGAGCCCGGCACCGCGGAGCGTCCCCTCGGAGGCACGCAGGACCCGAGCCGGGGTCACCTCGCCGTTCATCGCCTCCACGAAGCGGCCGTGGATCGTGCGTGCGGCTTTGCCGGCGAGCTGCTGGAAGACGATCGCGCGCGCCAGGTAGAGGAAGGGCGGCTCCTCGGACGCCAGCATCTTCACCGCACCCACCCGCTCCACGACCGGTCCGAACGAGGGGTCGGCTGTCAGTGCCTCGATCGAACCACGCCAGATGGTCTTCGGCTCGGGCTTCGGCCTCGCTTCGTTCATGGTCTCCGATGGTCGCCGAGGATGAGTCGCGGCGCGCCACTTCGAACCTGGTGGCATGCGCTTCCCATCGTGTATTCCGCCTCCTCTCTCACGTTCCCGGGTGCGCCAGAGCGACCAGCCCGGCGAGGACGACGAGCTGGATGGCGATGAAGGGAACCACTCCGCGATAGATGGCGGTCGTGGCGATCTCCCTGGGCGTGACCCCGCGCAGGTAGAAGAGGCTGAACCCGAACGGTGGCGTCAGGAACGAGGTCTGCAGGTTAACGGCCAGCACGATCCCCAGCCAGGTCAGGTCGATGCCCAGCCTCTGGGCGGGGAGCACGATGAGCGGGACGATGATGAAGGCGATCTCGAAGAAATCGATGAAGAAGCCGAGGACGAAGACGGCCAGGTTGACCACCACCAGGAATCCGAGTGCTCCGCCGGGGATCCCGGTGAGCATGTCCGCGATCCACAGGTCTCCGTTCAGCCCCCGGAACACCAGCGTGAACGCGGTCGACCCGATGAGCAGGAAGACCACCATGATCGTGAGCCGGCTCGTCTCCTCCATGGCGGACCTGAGCGTCTCGAGCGACAGCTGACGGTTGACCGCCGCGAGGATCATCGCCCCGACGGCGCCGAGCGCGCCCGCCTCGGTGGGGGTGGCGACACCGGCGAAGATGCTTCCGAGCACGACCACGATCAGGAAGAGCGGAGGCAGCAGAGAGACGACCACCCGCCTGGCCAGCTCGAGCCCGGAGGAGCGCACCTCCTCGGGCAACGCGGGGGCGACCTCCTTCTTGAAGAAGGCCAGGACGACGGCGTAGATCGCGTACAGTCCGGTGAGGACCAGGCCCGGCACGAGCGCGTTCCGGAACAGGTCGCCCACGGAGACGCCCATCTGGTCGCCGAGCACGATGAGCACGATCGACGGCGGGATGATCTGGCCCAGCGTGCCCGAAGCAGCAATGACACCGAGGCTGAAGTCCTCCCGGTACCCGTTGCGCAGCATCACGGGCAGCGAGATGAGCCCCATCGCCGTGACCGAGGCGCCCACGACGCCGGTCGCCGCGGCCAGAAGCGCGCCCACGAAGATCACGCCCAGAGCCAGCCCGCCCCGAAAGCGCCCGAACAGCGCACCGATGGTCTCCAGGAGCTGCTCGGCCAGCCGGGACTTCTGGAGCACCGTGCCCATGAAGATGAAGAAGGGCACCGCGAGGAGCGTGTAGTTCGACATCGTGCCGAACGTGCGCTCCGGGAGCGCGTGCAGGAGCCCGGGATCGAACGCGCCCACGAGCGCTCCGATCCCGGCGAAGAGCAGCGCGGTCCCACCGAGGGCGAAGGCCACGGGGTAGCCGCTGAAGATCAGCACCAGCGCCCCGAAGAACATCAGGGGACCCCACACGTCCGTCACAGGAGTCCCTCGTGGCGTTCATCGTGCGCGTATGAGGCCTCCTCCCGGCTGTCTTCTTCGCCCGGGCCGGCCTCTTCCCGCAGCGCGGCGACCAGCTTGATCGCCTGGCTCACGCCCTGCAGGAAGAGGAGCGCGAAGGAGACCAGGATCACCGCCTTGATCGGATAGCGGGGCAATCCTCCTGGGTCGGGCGAGACCTCCTTGATCTTCCAGGAGTTCCGCACCGCCGGCCACGCCATCCAGAGCATCACGACACTGAACGGCAACAAGAACAGAAGCGTTCCGGCCAGATCGATCCACGTGCGCGTTCGGCGGGCCAGCCTGGAGTAGAGCACGTCCACACGCACATGCACGTCGTGACGGAGACCGTAGGCCGCCCCCAGGAGGAAGATGAGGCTGAAGAAATACCACTGGAGGTCGAGGTACGCGTTGGAGGACAGCGACATCGCCGTATACCGCGTCAAGTAGCGCGCGATGGCGTTGTAGGCGCCGATCAAGACCATGGCGAGCGCCAGCCAACGGATCGTCGCCCCGATGCCGTCGTTGAGCGCGTCGATGGCTGAAGAGAGGCGCTTCAGCGTCCGCATCAGAGCAGGTATCCACCATCGACCGGAAGCACCGCTCCGGTGATGTGGCGCGCCGACTCCGAGCAGAGGAAGAGGACCGCGCTCGCCACGTCCTGCGGATCGCCCAACCGGCCGAGCGAGGAGCGTTCCCGGGCGCGGTCGAGGATCTCCGGGGGAACGCCGGCGGTGAGGCGCGTGGTGCGGATGTAGCCCGGCGCCACCGCGTTCACGTTGATGTTCTTCGGGCCGAGCTCGATCGCCGCGCTGCGCGTGAGCCCGATCAGCCCCGCCTTGGATGCCGAGTAGTTGGCGAGTCCGAATTCGCTACGGATGCCGTGCACCGACGCGACGTTGACGATCTTGCCGTACTCCTGCTGGCGCAGGTAGGGCGCCACCGCCCGGGTGAAGTAGAAGGCACCGTCCAGATTCGTGCGGAGCACGGCCTCCCACTCGTGGTCCTCCATGCGCCAGAGCGCGCCGTCGCGGCCGATCCCCGCATTGTTGACGAGGATGTGGAGTCCGCCGAGCTCTTCGCGCACCTCCTGGACGAATGCCTTCACGTCCCTCGACTCGCGTACGTCGCATGCTCGGAAATAGACGCGCACCTCGAGCTCGCGTAGCTCGCGCGCCACCGCCTGGGCGGCGATCCGGGACGAGGCCCCGTCGTCCAGAAAGCAGAAGCCTACGTGGATGCCCGACTCCCCGAACGCGAGCGCGATGGCCCGGCCGATGCCGCTCGATCCCCCGGTCACGAGCGCCACCTGCCCCCGGAGCCCTCCCACGTCGAGGAGGGGCTGCGGTTGCGGCTGGGTGCCGACCTGATCGAGGAGCTGCTCCACGGCATCGGACACCGGGGCGGTGGTCACCGGACCCGGGCCTTCGGTCTCGGGCTCGTCGACGAGCCCTTCGGGCGGTCTGGATGGAGGTTCGGACATCGGCACAGGGTAGGATGGGGACCGCTGTTTCCGCAACGTATCCGAGCCCGGTCGTTCGCCAGCGACCTGCTAGTGCTCGTCGGCCACGTGGTGGCTTTCCGCCCCGTGCTTGATCGTACGCCCTTCCACCATGAAGACCACGTCCTCCGAGATGTTCGTGGAGAGGTCCGCGATCCGCTCCAGGTTCTGGCTCACCAGCAGCAGCTCCAGCGCGCCGCCGAGGCGCTTGGGATCCTCGAGCATGTGGGTGACGAGGATGCGGAACATCGAACGGCGAAGGTCGTCCACCTTGTCGTCGGTGGCGCACACCATCCGCGCGATCCCCGGGTTGCGGGTGACGTAGGCGGCGAGGGCGTCCGAGAGCATCTCGCGGGTGGTGTCGATCATCTCCGAGAGCTCACGCAGCTCGGGCAGCGGATGGGTGTCGCTCAGGCGCTTCGCGGCTTTGGCGATGTTCACCGCGTGGTCTCCGACGCGCTCGAGATCGTTGGAGACCTTCGAGATCGTGATCAGGCGCCGCAGGTCCGTGGCCATCGGCTGGTGGAGCGCCAGGAGCTCCATGACGGTCTCGTCGATCTCGATCTCGAGCTCGTCGACCCGGTTGTCCTGCGGGCTCACGGCCGAAGCCACCGACGCGTCTCGCCGGAGCACGGCGTCGGCGGCGCGGGCCACGAGCTCCTCGACGAGCCCCGCCATCTCGAGGAGACGTCCTTGCAGGATGTCGAGCTCCTCGTGGAATGCCCGCCGAGCTTGCTGTGGCGTGTTCATCCGAATCTCCCCGTCAGATAGGCCTCGGTCCGCTCCTCACGCGGATTGGTGAAGAGGGTCTCGGTCGGGCCGTACTCGATGAGCTCGCCCAGGTAGAGGAATGCCGTGTAGTCCGAGACGCGGGCAGCCTGCTGCATGTTGTGCGTGACGATGACGATCGTGTAGTCGCTCTTGAGCTCGTAGATGAGCTCCTCGATGCGCTGCGTGGCGATCGGGTCGAGGGCGGAGGCCGGCTCATCCATGAGCACCACCTCCGGCTTCACCGCCAGGGTCCTGGCGATGCACAGGCGCTGCTGCTGCCCTCCCGACAGCGCGTAGGCGGAATCCCGGAGGCGATCGTGGACCTCGTCCCACAGAGCGGCCCGTCTCAACGACTCCCTCACCAACGCATCCAGATCACCCTTGTACCGGTTGACCCTCGGCCCGAAGGCCGTGTTGTCGTAGATCGATTTCGGGAACGGGTTGGGCTTCTGGAACACCATGCCGATCCGCCGCCGCACCTCTACCGGATCGACCTCGGGCGCGTAGAGGTTCTGTCCCTGGAAGAGCACCTCGCCCTCGACCCGGGCGCCTTCCACCACCTCGTTCATCCGGTTGAAGCAGCGCAGGAGCGTGGTCTTGCCGCAGCCCGAAGGGCCGATCAACGCCACCACCCGGTTCCGCGGCACGCTCAGCGAGATGTTCTTCACGGCGCGCGTGTCCCCGTAGTACACCGAGACGTTCCGGGCCTCGAGCGCGGGAGCGTCGCCGCCGATGTCGATATCGTAGGTCGTAGCCATCACCGAGCGGCCGTTCCGGCTCCCGGAGGCAGGAAGGCCGTCCTGTTCGCGGTCCATGGTCGTGCAGGGGTCGAAGAGACGACGATACCGCGCCCGGATGGCCCTTGGAAGGGGAGGACGGTCACGGGGTGCGCATCGTGAAGCGGATCGTGGTGCCCTTGCCGAGCTCGCTCTCGGCTTCGACGGTGCCTCCCATCGCCTCGATCAGATGGCGAACGATCGCGAGTCCGAGACCCGTTCCACCGAAGTCCCTCGCCCGGGACGCATCGGCGCGGAAGAAGCGCTCGAAGATGCGCGGAAGCACCCTGGAGGAGATGCCTTCTCCGTCGTCGCTCACCGCGACCCGGACCAGGCCACCGCTCGGCTCCGACACCGAGACCTCGATATGGCCCCCTTCCTCCGTGTGCCGAAGCGCGTTCTCCATCAGATTGCGGAAGATCTGCAAGAGCCCCTGTCGATCCGCCAACACCCGCGCGTCTCCCGTGATCGAGAACGCCACGTCCTTTTCCTCGGCGATACCCTGCAGCTCCTCCCACGACTCTCGGGCCACCCCGGCAACGCCCACTTCCTCCGACCGCGCGGTCCACCCGCCCGATTCGAGGCGGGAAAGGTCGAGCAGGTCGTCCACCAGCCGTTGAAGCCTGAGGGTGTTCCTGCGGATCAAGTGCAGGAACTCCTGCTTCAGATGGTCCGGGGGCTCGCTCTCCAGGAGCGTCTCGGCGAAGCCCCGAATCGACGTCAGCGGCGTCTTGAGCTCGTGGGAAGCGTTGGCCACGAAATCCCGCCGGACCTGCTCCAGCCTACGGATCTCGGTCACGTCCAGGAAGGTGGTGACCGCCCCTCCCCGGTCCAGCGTCCGCGACGTCACGAACAGGTGGCGGCCGCCCAGCTGGATCTCCCGGGTCTGCGCCTTCTTGACCACGGAAGCCTCCAGGACGTCGCGCAGATCCGGCTGCCGCACCAGCGTACCGACCGGCGCGAACGCGGCGGTTTCAGGCAGTTGCAGGAGGGCCCGTGCGGCCCGGTTCGTCCGCAGGATCCGCGCGTCTTCGGTCAGGGCGATGACCCCCTCACCCATGCAATCGATCAGGGTCTGCACCTCGTCCCGTTCGCGACCCAGCTCGGACAGGCGGGCCTTCAGCTCTTCCGTGAGTCGGTTGAACGCGACGGCCAGACCGTGGAGCTCGACCACGCGACTCGTGGTGGGAACGGGATCGCCGAAGTCTCCGGCCGTGAGCCGCCGTGCCCGGTCGGCCAGCGCCACGAGCGGACGGGCCAGGATACGACTCAGGACGTACGCGACCACGAGCGCCAGGAGCATGGCGAGCAATCCGGTCATCTCGACGGTCCAGCGGACACGTCCCACGGCGTCGTCCACCACCGTGAGGGGAGCCGCGATGCGGAGCACCACCGGACGCCCCCCGAGCTGCACCAGCTGCGCGCCGTAGAGGAGCCGTTCACCCACGGT
>CAZVYM010000082.1:0-18035 GCA_964630935.1 uncultured Gemmatimonadaceae bacterium
TCCAGACCACGCTCCCGTAGGCCGCGCACGTCTCGTCCCAGTCGCTCAGGTTGGGGAGCTCCCAGGGCTCGCCGAACTGCTCGTGGAACCGGACGGAGCCGATCCCGCCCGTGAGGTGCACCTTGTGGTGCACCATGTCGCGCCAGAGGGCGTCCACGGCTCGGTGGTAGTCCTCGCGCCCGGAGAGCGCCGCGATGTCGGTCATCGCGATGTAGAGGAACGTGGCCCGCACGCAGTGACCCACGACCTCCGTCTGCTCCACGACCGGCAGGTGGTCCTGCGCGTACGTGGGGTCGATCGCGTACTCGCCCGTGCGCTCGAAGCCGGGTCGGCCGCGCTGGTCGGTGAGGTGCATGGCCAGCCGCCAGTACCGCTCGTCTCCCGTGGCCCGGTACAGGTCGACGAGCCCCATCTCCACACCCTCGTGGCCCGGAACGTACGGCTGCTTGCCCGGTCCGTACGCCTCCCACATCCAGTCCGCGATCCGCACCGAGGTGTCGAGGAGCTTCCTGTCGCCGGTGACCTGATGGTACGTGGCGGCCGCCTCGAAGAGGTGCATGGGGGCCCGCACGGACTGCTCGGGACGTTGAATCCGCCTACCCAGCGCATCCACGATGCCGTCGATGCGGCCGTCCACGAAGCGCTCGAGGCCGGGGTCCGGGTGGTCCATGAGCATGAACGAGGCACCCTGGATGAGCTTCGCGGTCCCCGAGCCCGCCCCCTGGCCGAAGTGCTCGAAGCAGTAGGGGAGCGCGACGGCCCGGTTCACCTCCATCCGGGGCCGCCAGAACGCGTCGGTGATGTTCACGCGCTCGAGCGGCACGGCCTCGAGCGCGTAGTCGGCCGGGCGGAGGGCGGAGAGGGCGCCGCCCTTGGCCTCATCGAGCGCGCCCGCACTCCATTCGCCGACCGTCCCACCCGAAGCGGCCTTCGTTCCGGAGATCGATGCCAGCCCGCCGAGGGCGGCAGCGCGCAGGAAGCTCCGACGGTCCATCGGGTCCATGACATACCTCCCGAGTGCGCCCAACCGTGGTGATGTCGGACACACTACGGAGGCGCGGAGGGCCGCGCCAGACGGTGGTCGCGGGTGGCCCGCCTCGCCTCCCCGTCAGCCTCGGGGAGCCGGCCCGAACAGCTTCTCCTTCGACGGGATGCGCGCCTCGATCTCCCGGAGCGCGGAGCGCGCGAGGCGGAGCACCGCATCCCGCGTCATGGAGGCGGGCGCGATGTCCATGCCCACCGCCCCGATCAGGTTGCCGGCCTCGTCGTGCAGCGGCTGCGTGACGTCGTAGACGGGGTCGGCGGCGGAGGGTGCCTCGACGCTCGGAGCACCGGTCTTCATCGGTCCGTTCTCGTCGTCGTCGCACTTCTCGCCCACGTCCTCGGCGTGGCTGCTCGCGATCGTGCGGCACACCCCTTCGTGCACGACCGCGATCTCCACCGCCTCGATCTGTGCGTGGCCCGCCGCGGTGCGCGTCACCAGCCAATGCGCGTACGGCGCCGGAGGCGTCTGCACGTGCTCGCCTTCCTGTTCCTCGGCGGCCTCCCTCCCTTGCCGCTGCGCGGCGAGAGGTGCGGCCAGCAGTGTCAGGGCCAAGGTGGTCCAGACGATGTGCTTCATCCGTCATCTCCTTGTGATCGGGCTACGCGGCGCGGCGAACCCGGGCCGGCCGGGGTGGATCCTACGTGTGGTGGCGAAGGAGCTCGTCGAGCACCGAGGGTGCCGAAGCGCCCCCGGGCGACGCGCACCACACTAGCTCCGGAGCCCTGACACCGCGGTAACACGCACCGTTATCGTCCTGTCAGCCGTGATCCTCTAACGTGGGGTCTTGCCCGCCGGTCCCCGGGACCGAGCGTGAACCTGACGTCAGCGCGAGCGTACGCCACTCATGCACCTGTTGGTCATCGAGGACGACACCGAGCTCCTGAGCATCCTCCGACGCGGCTTCGAGGATGAGGGGGTGGTGGTGACGACCGCGACCACCTTCCGGGACGGCGCGTGGCAGGCGGAGGAAGGCGCGTTCGACGTGATCGTGCTCGACATCATGCTTCCCGGCGGCAGCGGCCTGGACCTCTGTCGCCGGATCCGGGACAACGGCGTGACCACGCCGGTCCTCATGTTGACCGCGCGCGCCGCGGTGGACGACCGGGTGAAGGGACTCGAGGGCGGCGCCGACGATTACCTGACCAAGCCGTTCGCCTTCAGGGAGCTCCACGCCCGCGTGCGCGCCCTGGCCCGCCGCCCCGCGGCACTCGCGGACGACCGCTACGAGCTCGAGGATCTCGACGTCGATCTCCGCAGCCGCCGCGTGCGGCGCGCCGGACGCCCGATCCGGCTCACCGCCAAGGAGTGGGACCTGCTCGAGTTCTTCGTCCGCCATGCCGACGTGGTCGTCGATCGCGCCAGCATCTCCACGTACGTGTGGGACGAGAACCACGACCCGTTCTCCAACGTGCTCGAGGTGCTCATCGGCCGGCTCCGTCGCAAGATCGACGACAGCTTCGAGCCCAAGCTCATCCACACGGTGCGGGGCGCCGGCTACCGCTTCGGGCCATGATCGAGGAGCTGAAGCGCCTTCGGGTCCATCTCACGGCTTGGTACGTGGGGGTCTTCGCGCTCGTGCTCCTCGTCTTCGGCACCGCGCTCTTCTGGGTGCTGACGCGCCAGATCTCGGCCCGTCTCGACGAGTCGTTGGTGGACGCGGCCGAAGAGCTGCAGCACGCCGCGGAGATCCGTATCCGCGAGGGGCCTCCGGGCCCGAACCGGGTCGATGCGCTCGACGAGCTGCGCATCCCCGATCGCCGTCTCTATCTCTTCGACGCGCACGGAGTTCTGCTGCACCCCGACTCGGCCGCACAGTGGATCCATCACCTGGCCGACTCGACGCTCTCCACGGGTGAGGCCCTCGGCGAGCACGATCTCTCCGAGGACGTCACGTGGCGCGCGTACGCCAAGCGCTTCCGGCTCTCCGACGGCGCCGACTACGTGGGCGTGACCACGGCCGACGTCGTCGAGATCGACCACGAGTATCGCGGGCTCGTCTTCGCGTTCGGACTCGCCGCCGTGCTCGCGCTCGTGCTCGTGGGAGTCGGGGGATGGCTCCTGGCCCGGCGCTCGACCGAGCCGGTGCGCGACGCCTTCATGCGCATGAGGAGCTTCATGGCCGACGCCGCCCACGAGCTGCGCACGCCCGTGGCCGTCGTCGAGGGCCATGCCGAGGTGGCGCTTCGCCAGCCCCGGGCGCCCGAAGAGTACGTCGAGATCCTGCGGTCGATCCACGGCGAGTCGGCGCGGCTGGGCGGCATCCTGGAGAATCTGCTCACGATCGCGCGTGCCGACGCCGGCGCGTGGCCCGTCCACCTGGAGTCGTTCTATCTGGACGACGTGCTCCTCGACGTCATCGAGAACGCGCGCGCGCTGGGATCCGGCAAGGACGTGGCGCTCGACGTGACACAGCTCGAGGAGGCGCCGGTGCGCGCCGACCAGGAGCTGCTGCGGCAGCTCCTCATGATCCTGCTGGACAACGCGATGAAGTTCACCCCCCCGGGAGGTCGCGTGGACGTCGCCGTGCGTCGCGAGGACGGCTACGTGTCGGCCTCGGTCTCGGACACCGGACCGGGCATCGATCCCGAGCTCCTTCCCCACGTCTTCGACCGCTTCTATCGCGGTGACGCTTCGCACGGACGGTCTCCCGGAGCGGGACTCGGGCTGTCGATCGCCAAGTGGATCACCGACGTGCACGACGCGCAGATCTTCATCGACTCGAAGCCCGGCCGCGGCACCACCGTGGTCGTGACCTTCCCCGTGGGAGACGAGGCATGAGACGACGCATCCCGATCCGACCCGTCGGAGGGGCGCTTCTACTGCTCACGACGACGCTCGGGACCCGGCCGTCGCCCGTTCTCGCCCAAGCCCGGGCCCAGGCCCCGGCCCCGGCCCCGGCCGACAGCGTCCCTCCACTGACCCTCGAGCGAGCCATCGCCGAGGCACATAGGGCCAACGCCCAGCTCCCCGTCGCGAGCCTCGACGTGCAGGCGGCGCTGGCGCGCACGGAGCAGGCGCGGGGCGCCCTGTACCCGGCGTTCTCCTTGGATGGGGACGTCCATGGGGGCGCGCCACAGAAATACGCCAGCAGCGACGCCTTCGTGCGCGTTCTGGGGCGTGCGCCGCTCTACGAGGGCGGCGAGCTGCGAGCAGGCAGGGACCGAAGCGACGCGGAGGCCCGCATGCTCCAGGCGGGCTACCGGGTGGCCGTGCGTGAGGTGGACTGGGCCGTGCGTACCGACTACGACCTCGTGCTCAGAGCCGAGGAAGGGCTCGCGTCCCGCCGGCGCGGGATCGACCGGCTGCGTGCGTACCTCACGGTGGTCGAGAGCCGCGCGGCTTCGGGCCAGGGCGTGGGGGCCGACCTGCTGCGCACGCGGCAGCGACTGGCCTCGGCCGAGGCGGACGTCGCCAGCCTGACCCGTCAGCTCCACGAGGCGCGCATGTCGCTGAACGACCTGCTCGGCCGTGATCCCGAGGCGCCCCTCGAGCTGGCGTCGCTGCCCGACCCGACGCCGCCGGCCGATACGGCGGGCCGTCCCTGGCTGTCCACCCCGGACGTGGCTCGATCCCAGTCCGACATCGACGCCGCCCGGGCCGGAGTCCGGGCCGCGCAGGCCGGCCGCAAGCTCCACGTCGACCTCGAGGCCGACGCCGGCGTGCAGCCGGTGCTCAACTCGGACGTCGCGCTCCTGAACAACGGGGAGGGTTGGGGCAGCGAGCTCACGCTCTTCTTCTCGCTCCCCTTCTGGGACGGGGGCGTCCATCGAGGACGCATGGCGGAGGCGAACGCCCAGCTCGAGCAGGCGCACCAGAAGGAGACCGTCGTGCGTCGCGCCGCGCACCTGGCGTGGGCGCGCGCCGCCACCGAGCTCGGCGACCTCTACCGGGAGTACGAGGCGCGCGACCGCACGGCCCAGGTCGCTCGCGACGCCTATCTACAGGCCGAGAGCCTCTATCGGGGAGGCCAGGGACGGGCGCTCGACGTGCTCGACGCCTATGACGCGTGGATCCAGGCCGAGCAGAACCGCCTGGACGTCGTCTACGAATATCGGGTCGCGCAAGCCGACCTCGATCGTTGGGGGGAATCGTGAGATACGCCATGTGGAGGAATGTCACGCTCACCTCGGCGGCACTGATGGCGCTCGTGCCCGCCCTCACCGCCTGCTCGGGCGGCGCCGCCGACCAGGACGACGAGGGGCCGGCCCAGACCACGTCCCTCCCGGCGGCCCACGTCCCGGTGCGTGTCGACACGATCCGGCGCATGGACCTCGCCGTGATCGTGACCGCGCCGGGTCATACCGCCGCGCTGAAGCAGGATCGGGTGCGCGCTCCGTTCGCGAGCCATCTCGTCGCGCTCCGCGTGACGGACGGCGATCACGTCAAGGCCGGTGAGGTCGTGGCGCAGGTGGTCTCGAAGGACAGCGAGGCCGCGCTCGAGGGCGCACGCCAGATGCTGGCCGCCGCCTCGACCGCCGCCGATTCCGCCGACGCACAGCGTGCGATCACCGTGGCACAACGGGAGCTCGTGGGGCGGCCGCTCCGCGCTCCGGCCGAAGGCGTGGTGCTCTCCCATGCCGCCGAGGTCGGTGACTACCTGGACGAAGGGGAGGTGCTCCTGACCGTCGCGGAAGCGGGAGCCGTGTACTTCGAGGCCCAGGTGAGCCAGGCCGACCTGGGCGCCGTGAAGCCCGGCGAGGAGGCCGAGATCGACCTGCCCGCCGTCGGAGACGAGCCCGTCGGCGCCGCGGTGCACGGGATCCTGCCGTCGGCCTCCAGCGACAACCTGAGCGCGCCGGTACGCCTCGACTTCAGCGCCGCCCTGCCCGACATCACGGTCGGTCTGTTCGGCACGGCCTCCATCGTGGCCGGCCACCACCAGAACGCGATCGTCGTCCCTCCCTCGGCCGTCCTCCGCGACGACGTCAGCGGCGTGAGCCGCGTGGCCGTGCTCGACTCGACGAGCACCACGGCGCACTGGGTCGTGGTGAAGACCGGCATCCAACAGGGTGACGACCTCGAGATCACGAGCCCCGAGCTGCCCGTGGGCCGTCTGGTGGTCGTGGACGGGCAGGTCGGCTTGCCCGACAGCTCCAAGGTGACCATTCAGCCATGAGGTTCTTCGAAGCTCTGCGCAGGCGGCCCGCGGCCCTGTTCGGGCTCGTCCTCGTCCTCGGCGTGGCGGGCGCCTTTGCGGCCGTGCGCCTACCCTCGGCGATCTTCCCGTCCGTCACCTTCCCGATCGTGAAGGTGATCGCCGACGCCGGCGAGGAGCCGGCGGCGCGTATGATGCCGACCGTGACCCGCCCGCTGGAGGAGGCGATCCGGCGCGTCCCCGGCGTGATCCTGGTGCGCTCGATCACTTCACGCGGCTCGTCCGAGATGTCGGCCGAGTTCTCGTGGGGCACCGACATGCAGGTCGCGCTCGAGCGCGTCCAGGGCGAGACCCAGAGGATCAAGCCCGACCTTCCGCCCGACACGCACATCGACGTCGAGTGGATGAACACCTCCATCTTCCCGATCCAGGGCTATGCCCTGACCTCGGACAGCCTGAGCCAGGCCCAGCTCTGGGACTTGGCCGAGTATACGATCAAACCGGCGCTTCTGAGCATCGACGGCGTGTCGGAGATCCAGGTGCAGGGAGGCCGGCGGCGCGAGTTCCAGGTCCGGCTCGATCCGGCCGCGCTCCAGGGACGAGGGCTGTCCGCCTCCGACGTCGCCGACGCCGTGCGCGCCAACAACGACGTCCTGTCGGCGGGCCTGACCGAGCAGAACCACGAGCTCTACCTGGCGCTCGTGACCGGTCGCGTGCACACGCTGAAGGCGCTCTCGGAGATCTCGGTGCCGATGCCCAAGGGGCCTCCCGCCCGGCTCTCCGACCTGGGCGAGCTCTCGGTCGAGAACGAGGTCTCCTACGTCCGCACCACGGCGGACGGCCACGCCGCGGTGCTGGTCAACGTCATCCGGCAACCGTCGGCCAACACGGTCTCCATCGCGGACGGCGTGACGGCACTGTTCAAGAGCCGGCCGGATCTGCTGCCCGCCCACGTGAAGTGGACGACGTTCTACGATCAGGCTCGCTTCGTGTCCAACTCCGTGCACGGCACGCGCGACGACGTCCTGATCGGCGTGCTCCTGGCCGCGCTGGTGCTGTTCGCGTTCCTGCGGGCCTGGCGCACCACGCTCGTGGCGGCCGGCGCGATCCCGATCACCGTCGCGATCGTCGGACTGGCGCTCAGCGCGGCGGGCCAGACCATCAACCTGATGACGCTGGCCGGCATCGCCGCCGCGATCGGCCTCATCGCCGACGACGCCATCGTCGTGGTCGAGGACATCGAGCGACACCGCGAGGAGGGCAGCGCCACACCCGTGCGATCGTCGCTCCGCGAGCTCATGCCCGCGCTCATCGGCTCGAGCCTGGCGACCATCATCATCTTCCTGCCCTTCTCTCTCCTGCCGGGCATCACGGGCGCGTTCTTCAAGCCGCTGGCCTTCACGATGGCGCTGTCCCTGACGGTCTCGTTCTTCGTGGCGGTGCTCGTCGCGCCGGTCGCGATCGAGGCGCTCGAGGGGATCGGGCGCGGAAGCCACGTGACGAAGGCCGGCTCGCGAGGGCCCGAGGCTCCGTCCGGCGGCCTCCGGGGCGTGTGGCGGGGATTCACGTCCCGGCTGGACGCCGGCTATCGGCGCCTCACGGAGGTCTTCATCGACCACGGGAGCGTCGCCGTCCTCACCTTGCTCGCGCTGCTGGCGGGCGTGTGGGGGATCTACCGCGGCATCGGCACGGACTTCCTGCCGTCGATGGACGAGGGCTCGATCATCCTGGACTACTGGACTCCTCCGGGCACCTCGCTCACGGACACGAACAAGATGCTCGACGAGATCGAGCGGAACATCATCATGAAGATGCCGGACGTCACGAGTTATTCGCGACGTACCGGCACGCAGCTCGGCTTCTTCATCACCGAGCCCAACACGGGCGACTACGTCATCAACCTGAAGCCGCGATCCCAGCGCCGACCCGTCGATGATGTCATCGGCGACCTGAGAGACCGGATCGCGGAGATGGAGCCCTCCATTCGCACGGATTTCGGACAGCTGATGGAGGACGACATCGGAGACCTGACGGGCGGCGAGCCACAGCCGATCGACATCAAGATCTACGGGTCCAATCCCTCTCTCCTGGAGCAGAAGGCCAGGCAGATCGCCAGGATCGTGAGCCATGTGCGGGGCACGGAAGACGCCTTCGACGGCATCACCATCGCGGGCCCTGCGTTGAACATCCGGGTGAAGCCGGAAGCCGCCGCGCGCTACGGGCTCACCACGGAGGACATCCACGCCCAGGTGGAGCCCGCCGTCGTGGGCACGGTCGTCGACCAGATCCGGGTCGGGGACCGCATGTACGACGTGCGCCTCCTCGAGAACCATCCCGCCGGCCTCGGCGAGCCGCGCGTGCGCGCCGGCTCGGCCCTGCTGCCGCTCGAGGACATCGCCACCATCGGCACCGGGCAGCCCGAGACGGAGATCGACCGCGAGAACCTGAAGACGTACGTCGGCGTGACCGCTCGTCTCGCGGGCCGTGATTTGGGCAGCACCGTGGCCGAGATCCAGGACAGCATCAGGAGCGAGGTCCAGCTCGGGTCGGGGATGTCCATCCGGTTCGGCGGGCAGTTCCAGCAGCAGGAGCAGTCCTTCCAGGATCTCCTCTACGTCCTGCTCGCCGGCCTCGTGCTCGTGGCCCTGCTCGTGCTCTTCGTGTTCGGCGACTGGCGCGCCTCGGTCATCACCGCGCTCTCGGCGCTCGCCGTGCTGGTCGGATCGTTCGGACTGCTCGCCCTGACCGGCAAGACCCTCAACATCTCGAGCTACGTGGGCGCGATCATGATGGTGGGCATCGTCGGCGAGAAGAGCGTCTTCATCATCAACGGCGCAAGGATCGGAATGCGCCAGGGGCTCTCGCCACGCGACGCGTGGCGTCGCATCGCGCGCATCCGTGTGCGGCCCGTGTCGATGACGATCTTCGCGACGGGCTTCGCGCTCCTGCCGCTCGCCGTCGCCTACGGCGCCGGCTCCCAGCTCATGCAACCGCTCGCGATCGCGGTCATCGGAGGGTTCATGCTCTCCGGCTGGATCGCGCTGCTGCTCGTGCCGGGGCTCTATCACCTGCTCGACCCGACGGGGAAGCTGGCGAAGGTGGGCCAGGAGAGGCCGTGACGGGCCGGCGCGCTGCGGCTCCGGCGGTGCGTCGTTTAGCGTGCTGTCAGGTGCGGGAGCTCAAGTTCATGCGGACACGGACCGAAACGAACATTCCGCATTGGAAGGAGATCATGCGCCTGTACCGAGCACTCCGTCACCCTCCCGCACTCGCGGCCGCGATGGCCATCGGCGGCTTCTTCGCGTTGGTCCCGTCGTCGGCTTCGGCGCAGTCGGGCTCGAGGGGATCGCCGCTCGCGCAGCAGATTGTCGACTCCGCTCAGGCTCAGCACCCCGAGGCCGACGAGATCGGCATCCTGGTCGAGACCCCCATGGGGTGCTACGGCATCGCATCGACCGACAGGAGTGATGTCGGAGAGAAGTGCGAGGCCGACGACATCGGTCCGCTGAACACCGGCAAGCCCTCCGTGGAGAAAGAAGGCAGCGGATTCGACGTGTCGGTGCTGCTGCACGACGCGGCCGGCAGGACGGCCGGCGTCCTGACGGTCGGCTTCGAGGGAGGGCACGGCAGGACCGAAGCCTCCGTGAGGGAGATGGTGGAAAAGATCGAGGCGGAGATGGCGCCGAAGATTCCCTCGAAGGCGAAGCTGTTGGAGGGCTGGAAGTGATCTGACACCCGTATCCGGGAGCACCACGATGAAGAAAGCCACGTGCGGTCCCGTGCTGGCGACGCTCCTCGTTGCGCCGCTGCTCACCCTTCCCACCCCCATCCGCGCGCAGGCGTTCCACGTCCTGCACAAGTACGACGTTGGGGGTGACGCCGGGTTCTTCGACTACCTGAACGTCGATCCGGCGACGAATCGCGTCTACATCACCCGTTCTACGCACGTCATGGTCGTCGACGGCGGGACGGGCAAGGTCGTCGGCGACATCCCCAACACCCCCGGCGTGCACGGCGTCGCGTTCGCGCCAAAGCACGGGCGCGGGTTCATTACCGCGAGCGGCGACTCCACGGTGACGATGTTCGACATGAAGTCACTGAAGGTCCTCGACCGTATCGACACGCACACGGCCGGCCTCGACGGCATCGCCTACGACGACGCCACCGACCGGATCTTCACGATGGACCACAGCCGCGATCCGGGCAGCAGCGTCGCCATCGACGCGGCCACGGGAAAGGTCGTCGGCAAGGTGATGCTCGATGGCGCGCCGGAGGGAGCGGCCGCCGACGGCAGCGGCAAGCTCTTCATCAACATCGAGGACAAGAGCGAGATCCAGGTCGTCGACACGAAGGCGCTGAAGGTCGTCGACACCTGGCCGCTCGCTCCGGGCGAGGGGCCGAGCGGGCTCGCGCTCGACCGCGACACGCACCGGCTCTTCTCCGCGTGCCACAACGGCAAGACCATCGTGGTGGACGCGACGTCCGGGAAGGTCGTGGCAGAGATCCCGATCGGGCCAGGCCCCGATGCCCTCGGATGGGACCCCTCGCAGAAGCTGATCTACACGCCGGGCGGTGGCAGCCGCGGGCGGGGTGGCGACGAGGCGGCGGCGGGCGGAACGATCACGATCGCGCACGAGGATTCGCCCGATAAGTACACCGTGCTCGCCACGGTCGAGACGATGAGCGGCGCCCGCACGATCGCCGTCGACCCGACGCGCCACGTGGCGTACACGTTCACGCCGGAGTACGGGCCGCTGCCCGCGAACGCGCAACAGCAGTCCGGTCGCGGCCGCTTCCGGCGCGGACCGGTCAAGGCATCCTGGCTATTCGTGGTGGGGAAGTAGAGCCGCGCCCGATCCGCGCGAGCGAACCATGGTGACGCCGATCAGGAGCGCGGCCGCGAGCCACGCGCTCAGCCGGGCCCGGCCACCTCCCATGTACACGTAGGACACCAGGAACAGGGACGCGACGAGGATGGTCAGCGTGGCGGCGGGGGCGGCGAAGCGGCTGTACTCGCGGAAGCCGATCCGGACGCCGCCACGCTCGGCCAGCCCGATGGTGGTCACGTTCGCCGAAGCTCCCACGGCGGTGGCGTTTCCGCCCAGGCACGCGCCCAGGGACAGGGCCCACCAGAGCACCTCGGTCTGGCCTTGGAGGCCCGGGATCAGATGGGCGATGACGGGGATGCTCACGGCCACGTAGGGGATGTTGTCGATGAAGGCGGACAGCACCGCGGACATCCAGCACACCAGGAGGGCGGCGAAGACCAGGGTCCCCGCATCGCTCAGCCCGAGCGCTTCCCGTACGTGCGCGATGCTCCACCCCATGGCCTGCGCGATCGAGGCGACCAGCCCGGTCTGTACCGCCGCGCCTACCAAGATGAACAGGAACGCGAAGAAGCAGAGCGTCGGCCATTCGATGTCGTTGGAGATGATCTCGAGGATCCCGTGGGAACGCTCTTCGGCCCTCGGCGCGTGGCTCCTCAGGTAGCGGACGTCCTGCACCACCAGGGCGGCGGCCGCGCCCAGGACCGCGGGCACAGCGACGGGAGCCCCGGTGAGCGAATGCGTGAAGAACCCCGCGAGGATGGCGGCGCAGATGACCACCATCCAACGGAAGAGAACCGGGTCGGTGAGCTCCGCCCGTCCGGCTTCGGTCTCGGGGGGCGCGACCCGGGAGGACTCGAAGTCGTCCCGGTAGTACCGGCTCACGTACCACTGGAGCACGACCATCATCACCAGGACCGGTGCGGTCAGGTTCTCGATGAACGCGAGGAAGGTGAGGTGGGCGCCCGAGCCGATCATCACGTTCGGGGGGTCGCCGATCAACGTCGCCGTGCCCCCGACGTTCGAAGCGACGACCATCGGCAGGAGAAGAACGACCGGACGGAGGCGCACGCGCTTGGCCAGGCCCATGGCCATGGGGGTCACGAAGATCACGGTGGTGACGTTGTCCAGAAACGCCGACGTGATGCCGGTGAACCAAACGATCAGGCGCACCGCCGCCCGGGGCCGCCCGCGTGCCCGCGTCATGATGAGATCCACCGCCCAGGCGAATCCGCCCGTGGACTTCAACACGCCCACGACGGCCATCATGCCTCCGAGCAGCATGATCACGTTCATGTCGATCGCCGCGGCGGAGCTCTCGAACCCGATGAGCTTCAGCGGTGTGAAGTAGGTCACGATCCACAGGACCGTGACACACACCATGGCCACGAGCACCCGGTGGGCCGTCTCCTTCGCCAGCATGACGAAGAGCGCCACGATGAGGACGCCCACGATCCCCTGGGACAGGGGGTCGGTGGTGCTGGCCGGATTCGAGCCTTCGGCCAACGCCTGGAGGAGGAAAGGCATGGACGGGCCGGTCATGCGGACGGGACTCCCGAAGGGGGCGTTGCGTCACCGACAGCCGCCACGGAGCGGTGATTCAATATGGGGCCACGCCCGATCCGCGCGCAGGCCCGCCCCGGACCTGACAGGGCAACCTCCTCGTCCAGCGACCTGTCAGCGTCCTTCGGCAGCTCCGCCCGGCTCGTACAGCTCGACCCGCCACGACATGCCGGTTTCGGGATCCGTCGCCTCGGCGTGCTGAGCGGGCGTCATCCGCGTGTGCACGCGCCTCCATACCGCGCGCCGCTTCGGGCAGCGAGCGTGGATCGAGACGATGATGGCGCCCCTGGACGGCGCGAGCAGGGCGCGAGCGCGCTCCAGGACGTCGGGGATCCGCCGCAGCGGATAGTAGTAGAGCATCTCGTTGAAGACGACGACCTGGAAGGGCGTCGGGCTCGTGTAGCGCTCGAACGGTGTCGCGACGAAGCTCCGGCCCGGACGGACGTCGTCTCGGTCTCTGCACAGACGGATGGCCTCGCTGGAAAGGTCGAGCCCGACGTAACGGGTGACGGTCGCCGGGAGATACGAAAGGAGGACCCCGGTGCCACAGCCGACGTCGAGCACGCTGGTGGCTCCCCCCTCCCGTACGCTCAGCATGCGGCCGATCACGCGGTGCCGCGGGCTCTGCTGCTTCGAGTCCAGGAAGGACCAGTGCCCCTGTACGTAGCCCCTGTCCCAACGCCGCTTGTCGTTCCTCCAGAAGAGGTTCAGGAAGCTCCCCGTGGTGCGCCGCAGGGCCTGCCCCAGGGATTCCGAGTGGCCGGGTTGCTTCGCGGATGGGGTCATCGAATCGTGCCTGCTCCTCGGTGCGTGACGGCAGTGGGTCGGCCGGAATATGCGTGATGGACCTGTCTGCACGATGACAGCGAGCTGGGTGACCCACCAGGGGGGTCGCCCGATCGCCGGATGCGTATCACATTCACTGGCCGCGCGGGCCGGAGGGCACGCGGCGCGCCCGCGGCCGCCGCGCCTCCGGGTAGACCGCAGTCAGCGTGAGACGGGAATCACCGTGGAGATCGGTCCATGATCAGAACCGACGGGAGCGTCGTCCTCCGCCATTGGCGAGGGTGGCCGCATCGCCTCGTTCCGGTCGCCCTGCTCCTGCTCGTCGTCCCGCTTTCCACCTGCGCCCGTTACCAGGCTCGTCCCATCTCCCCGGCGCGGAGCCTGGAGGACTTCGAGGGGCGTCGTCTGGACGACCCACGGCTGGACACCTTCCTGACGGCTCGGGGCGAGATCGCGGCCTGGCCGCCTCGTCGTTGGGAGCTCAGGGACCTCACGCTCGCCGCGTTCTACTTCAGCCCGGCGTTGGACGTGGCCCGGGCCCAGTGGGCGGTGGCCCGAGGCGGCGTCCTGACGGCGGGCGGACGCCCCAATCCCACGCTCACCGGGGGGACGGGCTACAACACGACCACGCCGAGGAGCGAGATCACGCCGTGGATCCCGGAGGTCTCCCTGGACCTCCCCATCGAGGTGGCGGGCAAGCGCGGGATCCGCATCGCGGGAGCCCGCCAGCGCTCGGAGGCGGCGCGCCTGAGCCTGCTGACTGCCGCGTGGCAGGTACGCAGCCGCGTGCGCCAGGCGTTCATCGGTCTGTACGTGGCCCATCGGACCGACTCCCTTCTCGCCCGCCAGCGGGAGATCCGCACGGAGGCGCTCGCCATCCTGGAGAACCAGCGTGCCGTCGGCGAGGCGTCTCCCGCCGAGGTGACCCAGGCGCGGGTGGCGCTCGCCGAGAGCCGGGTGGCCGCGCTCGACGCGTCGCAGGCCGCGGTGCGGGCCCGCACCGAGCTGGCGGACGCGATCGGCGTTCCCCCGGCCGCCCTGGACTCCATCACCCTGGATTTCTCGGAGTTGGCTCGGGCGCAGCTCGGCGTTCCCGACCGGGAGGCTCGGCGCCGGGCACTGATCCACCGCTCCGACATCCTGGCGTCACTGGCAGACTACGAGGCGAGCCAGAGGGATCTCCAGCTCGAGGTCCGCAAGCAGTATCCCGACCTCAGCCTCGGCCCGGGCTACCAGCTCGACCAGACCGACACCAAGTGGACCCTGCTGGTGTCGTTGCCCCTGCCGCTCCTGAATCGCAACCAGGGGCCCATCGCGGAGGCCGAGGCCCGCCGCGAGGAGGCCGCGGCTCGCTTCGTGGCGCTCCAATCCAGGGTGCTGGCCCAGGTGGAGGGCGCCGTCGCATCCGCTCGGGGAGCCGTCTCGCAGGTGCAGGCGGCCGACACGCTGCTCCAGGCGCTCGGGCGACAGGAAGCCACCGCCCGGGCCGCATACGACGTAGGTGAGATCTCACGTCTCGATCTTCTGGGTCTCCAGGCCGAGGCCGTCGCCACGGCGCTGGCGAGACTGGACGCCCTTTCCCGAGCACAGGCCGCCGTCGGAGCACTGGAGGACGCCATGCAGACGCCGCTGGACATGGAGAAGTGGACGCTCGACGCTCCGCACCGCAGCACGCGATCGAACGGGGGGACGCGATGATCTCTCGTCGACAGGCCGCGGGGCTGCTCGCCGTCGTGCTGGTGGCCGTGGTCGTTTTCGCTTGGCTCCGGCGGGGAGGGGGCGCGGAAGAGGAGGTGACGCCGAACGTGGCGGTGCACGTGGACACGGTCCGCACCGCGACGCTTCGCCGGACGGTGACGGCATACGGCACCGTGGAGCCCTCACCCTCGGTCGACGGCAAGCCCGCCGCGGGCGCGATGATCACCCCGTTCGTCGACGGGGTGGTCTCGCAGGTCAGCGCCGTGGAGGGCCGGCGGGTGGCGAAGGGCACGGTCCTCTTCCGCCTCGACGATCGCATGGCCCGGGCCGCCCTGGAACGAGCCGGCTCCTCCGCGGATGCGGCCGAGAAGGCGTTCCAGCGTCAAGAAACGCTCCTCGAGTCCAACAGCACGTCGCAGAAGGCGTACCTGGACGCCAAGGCGGCGCGAGACGCGGCACGGGCCGATCTCAGCGACGCGCAGACCGGCCTCGCGTACGTGAACATCACGGCACCCCTCTCGGGAACGGTGCTCCACCTGAACGCCAGAGTCGGGCAGCACGTGGACGCCACGACGCAGCTCGCCCAGGTCGTGGACCTGGACCGGCTCGTCGTGACCGCGGGCGTGCCGGCCCGCGAGATCGCCGGCGTGGCGGTGGGCCAGCCCGTCCTTCTGGGCGTGGGCGATTCGGTGCCCGAGGGCACGGTGAAGATCCTCGGGCGAGACGTGGACCCGACCGACGGCACGTATCGTGTGCAGGTCTCCGTGCCGTCGGGCGCGGGCTTCATGCCGGGACAGTTCGCGGAGATCCACATCGTCGCCGGGGAGCATCCGAACGTCCTCGCCGTACCCGAGGAGAGCGTGATCACCCGGGCCGAGGAGGGAACGTGGATCGTCGCGGTCGACGGCGACCGGGCCGTGCACGTGCCCGTGACGGTGGGCTTCAGGGACCGCGGGCTCGCGGAGGTATCGGGCGAGGGAGTGGCGCCGGGCATACGCATCGTGACGACCGAAGCGTACGGCCTGCCCGCGGATACGAAGATCCAGGTGGTGGGCGGCTGACATGATCGGACGCTTCGCCCACCGCCAGGCGGTGTCCATCCTCTTCATCAGCATCGCGCTGTGCCTCGCCGGCATCTACGCGGCCACGAGCATCTCGTCGTCGGTCTTTCCCCAGACCGACTTCCCGCGGGTGGTGATCCTGGTGGACAACGGGGTGATGCCCGGGGACGAGATGATGGCGCGCATCACGCGCCCCATCGAAGAGGCGATGAAGGACATCCCGGGCACGGTCACGGTGAAGTCCGCCACCGGCCGTGGCTCCGCCGAGATCAACGTGTTCTTCACCTGGAAGGTGGACATGGTCCGGTCCGAGCTCTACGTGCTGAGCCGGCTCGGCCAGATCAGGAGCACGCTTCCCTCCACCGCGGTGACCACGGTCTACCGGCTGACCTTCGCGGCCTTCCCGATCGTGGGCGTGAGCCTCACGAGCGACACCCGGGACATCACGAAGCTCTGGGAGGAAGCGCGGTACGACCTGAAGCCCCGCTTCCTGCAGATCCCCGGCGTGGCGCGTGTGGACCTGGTGGGCGGCAAGGCGCCGGAGTACCAGGTCGTGGTGGATCCGCTCCTGCTCCAGAACGCGCACCTGAGCCTCGCGGACGTCACCGACGCCCTCGACCGCAACAACCTGGTGGCCTCGGCGGGAATGCACGAGGAGAGCCACACGCTCTTCCTGACGGTGGTCGACGGCAGGGTCCACGGCATCCGGGACATCGAGGACTTCGTGGTGACGGCGCCCGGCGGCAGACCCGTGCGCATCGGGGACGTCGCGCGCGTGCAGCGCGGTCCCGAGCCGGTCTTCAACATCGTCACGGCCGACGGCCACCAGGCCGTGCTGCTGAATATCCGCAGTCAACCCGACGGGAGCACGCTGAACATCGCCGACGCGCTTCGCCGGCAGATCGCGCAGCTCAGGGGCGAGCTGCCGCCCGACATGAAGCTGGCGTTCTTCTACGACCAGTCCGAGATCGTACGCACGTCGGTGCACAGCGTGTGGGAGGCGATCCTGTTCGGGCTGGTCCTGTCCGTGGTGATCCTCTTCCTCTTCCTGCAAAGCTGGGGAACCACGCTGGTGGCCACCGCGGTCATCCCGGTGACCATCCTCATCACGCTGGTCTCCATGCGTCTCACGGGGCTCACCTTCAACCTCATGACGCTGGGAGGGATCGCCGCGGCGGTCGGGCTCGTGATCGACGACGCGATCGTGGTGGTGGAAGCGATCCACACCCGCCTCATGGAGGGCCGCACGCGGGCCGAGGCGGTGGAGGCCGGCATCACCGAGATCTTCAGGCCGCTCGTGGGCTCCACCCTCACGCCGGTGGTGGTCTTTCTGCCGCTGGCCTTCCTCGACGGCATCACCGGGGTCTTCTTCCGGGCTCTGGCGCTGACGATGGTGGTGTCGCTGCTCACGTCGCTGGTTCTCGCGGCGACGCTGACGCCCTCGCTGGCGGGGTGGTTCGTGAGCCGTGCCGCCGGTCAGGGGCCGGTGCCCGGGCACGATCAGGCGGGCCCGGTCCTGAGCCGGGTCATCGACCTGTACGAGCGCGCGCTGCGGCCCGCGTTGCACCGACCCTGGTGGACGCTGGGCGCCTGTGGGGTCGTCCTCCTCCTGGGCCTGGGCGTCTATCGCCGGCTCGACAGCGAGTTCCTTCCCCCGATGGACGAGGGGGGGTTCGTCATCGACTACTTCACTCAGCCGGGCACCAGCTTGGCCGAGACGAACCGCCAGCTCCTCCTGGCCGAGAACATCCTGCGAACGGTTCCCGAGGTGGAAAGCTACTCGCGCCGCACGGGCGCGCGCCTGGCGCTCGCCATCGCCGAGCCCAACACCGGCGACTTCCTGGTGAAGCTGCGAACGAACCGAAAGCGCTCCACCGACGACGTCATCGCGGAGCTCCGACGACGGTTCAACACCGAGATCCCCGGCGTGAACTGGGAGTTCCCGGGCATCCTCAGCGACC
>CAZVYM010000083.1:0-2483 GCA_964630935.1 uncultured Gemmatimonadaceae bacterium
TACGCGCACATCCAGCCCCCGACAAGACAGCTCGCCCCCTCTCCCTCTCCCTCTTGTCCCTCGCACGCGCCCGGCCTACAGTGCGTTCAGCCCGATCGGGCCTGCCGATTCCCCGTCCGTACCGCGGACGACCAGGGCCGTGGTGAGGCACGATGCACGAGCCGGCCTTGGCTCCGGGCGGGCAGCGGCGTCCGCGACGTCGATGACCGAGCTTCTGATCAGGGGTCAGTTATGAGCACATTGGAACTCGCTGCCGAGCACGTTCTCACGGTGGAACGCGGGATGGACTCGGACGTCGTGCGGATCTCGGGAGCCGACGGCACCGTCGGGGTGACGATCCACGTGGGACCCGACCACATCTCGCTCGACCTGGGAGAGGCGAGCGTGGCCATCCGGAGCTCGGGCCCCCTGACCATCGACGCCGAGCACTTGACCCTGCGCGGAAGGAAGGGCGTGCTGGTCAGGAGCGACGAGGACGCAAGGGTGGAGGCGGCCCGCAGCCTGGTGACGGTCGCCGAGGACCAGGAGATCGAGGCCACGGTCGGGGACGTCCGGGTCCGGGCCAACGACGACGTCGCGATCGACGGCGAGCGGATCCGGATGAACTGCTGAGGGATGGGGCCATGCTGCCTCGGATTCGTGACCTGATGGCCACCATCGTGTTCGAGAAGCGCCTCTCCGTCCTGAGGGAGGAGTATCTCGAGCGAGCTCTCTCCGGTGACACGCCGCCACCGGAGTTCTGGGAGAAGGGAGAGAGGGCCGCGCTGCAGCTCGTTCGCGAGCGGTTCTACGGCCCCGAGGTCCAGGCGGCCATGGCAGGCCAGAAAGGCTCGTCGGGCGCGGCGACCGGCTTCGAGGACCGGACCCAGAAGCTGGTGGAGCGCGGCATCGTGTTCAGCCACCGACGCCTGGCCTCCCTTCCCCACGTCGGTCATCCGGATTTCGAGGCCGGAGAGCGAGCCGTCCCGGATCCGTCCGCAGGCTGAGGCCCGATGGACTTCATCAACCGCACCGACCTCCCCGCCGACCTCATGGTGGGCTCGACCGGCGACCGGGAGATGCTGTGCATCCTGGCCAGCAAGGTGACGTACCGGATCGAGGGCCAGACGCTGGAGCGTGTCGGGGAGGACGAGGCGTGGCCGATCTTCGACAAGCCCTTCGAGTTCCAGGGCCTGCAGCTCGCTCCCGATCTCGACTACAGGAAGACGGGTACGGACGTGCTTCTCTTCGGGCAGGCCGTGGCGCCGAGGAGGGAGCCGGTCGAGGCCATGTGGGTCACCGTGCAATCGGGATCCCTCGGCTACCGGGCCGCCGTGTACGGAGATCGGGTGTGGGTCCGATCCGGACGGCGTCTCGTGCCCTCCCAACCGGTGCCGTTCGCGGAGATGCCCCTGGGCAGGGAACGAGCCTTCGGCGGAGTCGGCGTCTACGAGGGGCAGGAGATGCCCCACCCTGTGAATCCCCACGGCGTGGGCTTCTACCTTTCCGAGGAGCAGGCCGAGGGGCATCCGCTTCCCAACATCGAGCGGCCGGACCAGATCATCGGCACCTGGCAGGATCGACCGACACCCGCGTGCCTCCTTCCACCGGTCGGCCCCATGGATCTGTCCCAGGAGGGGCTTCAGGGGGGTGATCCGTTGGAGCGGATCGCCGCCTCCATCGGGCCCTCGTTCAACCAGGCCGTCCCCGAGTTCGTCGTGGATCCCCATGACCTGGGGGACGTTCTCCATCTGGAGGGCTTCTCCGAGCAGGGACCTCTCGATCTGCCGATGCCGCCCCGGACGGGACCGCATGCCGTGGCCTTCGTGGGAGAGCTGGCAAGCCGTTTCCCCTCTGTCCTCTCGACGCTCATCGTCCTCGTTCCCGAGCGCGTCTGTATCGCCACGTATGTCTCGCTCTTCCGCTATCTCTTCCGCCCGCGGGAGAAGAGGTACGTGGAGCTGAGGCCTGCGGACGCCCCGACCACCGCGCCAGAGAAGGCTGGAGGTGTGCGATGACGCCCGAGACGCCCCAGGCCGGCAGGGAGCGGCCGCCGATCCCCAAGCCGACCGCTTACGACGAGGGTGAGCCGAAGGAGATCCCGGAGGCCTTCCGGCCGCCACCGCCCGGGCCCCTGAGGGTCATCCCGCTCGCCCGGGACGGACGCGACGAGCTGGTCGTCGTCTACAAGCGGACCTATCGCTTCCAGGACGGCCGCCCTCCATGGCCCGCGGACGAGCAGCGCCCGCTGGATCCCCAGGGCACGCCCCACGAGCCGCTGGATCCCGAGAGGCTGCCGTCCTATCGGTCGCTTCCCGAGCTCCTGGGCTACAAGACCGGAACGGACCTGGTGATCCAGGGCAGCGCCCGCCCGGCTCGTCCGATGGACCGGATGTCGGTGAGCGCGCGGGTGGGCCAGATCGAGCACCGGGCGGACATCATGGGCACTCGCTACGTGGACTACGTCAGCGGGAAGATCGCCTTCACACCACCGGAGCCGTTCG
>CAZVYM010000083.1:2583-4495 GCA_964630935.1 uncultured Gemmatimonadaceae bacterium
CGCTACGTGGACTACGTCAGCGGGAAGATCGCCTTCACACCACCGGAGCCGTTCGAGGTGATGCCGCTCCGCTACGAGAACGCCTACGGAGGCCGTGATGGTCCCTTCGAGGCGTGGCTCGCCGGGGAGGTGGAGAGGACCACCCCGGCGGAGGACCTCCGTCGGGCGCGGCCCTCCTTCGAGGGCGCCTTCCAGGACAACCACCCTCTCGCCTATCCGAGAAACCGCTTCGGAAAGGGCTACGTCATCGAGGAGCGGATCGAGCTCGTGCAGGGGCGCGAGCTCCCGAACCTGGAACGGCCCGACGATCGGCTGACGCCCGAGCGCCTGGTCGTGGGAAACCCGATGGACTGGGGGAGGCAGCCGGTGCCGGTGGGCTTCGACTATCTGGAGCCCTCGGCCTTCCCGCGCACCGCCCTCCTCGGGATCCCCCCCGGAAGCCGGATCCCGTGGGCAGAGATGCCCGAAGTCGGACTGGGCCTGGTGCCGGCCGACTACAGCCGGGGAACGATCCTCGAGTGTGAGCCTGCGGAGATTCCGAACGTGATCCATCCCCACGGAAGCCGATGCGCGTCGCTCGGACTCTGGCTGCCGTTCCTGACGGGGCGCGAGATGGTCCTGCTGGAAGGGATGGACCCGAAGAGCCCCCTTCTCCGGGTGAGCCTCCCGGGCGAGCTCCCCGTCTTCTCCGGACGGTGGCCGGGCTCGCTCGGGCAGGAGCTGGCCGGCACCCTGCAGCTGGTGGAGGTGGACGTGGACGGGCGGACCCTCACCCTGATCTGGTCCGCGCGCGCCGGCCTCGATCGTCCACTCCGTCTCGAAGAGCTCCCGGAAGTGGAGCGTGATCTGAGCATCCGAATGATGGAGGCCTGACCGTGGGCATGAGAATCTCCAAGTACCCGCCCCTGCAGGGCCATAGCCTCGACCTGCACAAGGCGCTCCCTCCGAACATGCCCCCGGTTCCGCCGAGCCCCGTCAATCCATCGCCGGTGCCGAACGCGCCGTGGCAGGTGCTCATCGTGAATCCCGCCATGGGGTTCGCCCTGACCGGGAAGTGGTCCCAGGTGTCGGTGGTCACCGAAGGAATGGGCGATGTGCTGCAGGGCCACGACTGGGGTCCGCTCCAGATCCACATCCCGATGGGCGCGCCGGTGGTGAGCTCGGCGAGCCAGGCGTCGCTTCCATTCAGCTCCTCGACGAAGTACTTCCTCCCCTCCTTCTCGATCCAGGAGAAGACGGACGGCTCCTTCCCGGGAGGCGCGACGCCGGTGGCGATCTCGTTCCCGGTCTTCATGATCCAGACGGAGAACTGCCAGGACTTCTTCCCCTCGCTCCTGAGCATGTGCTTCCAGCTCGTGAGCACCCGGTGGGTGGGCTTCACCCTGGGGGACGCCATCGCGGGGGTGATCGGCGTCGCCGCCGACGCGCTCACCCAGAACGTCTCGAACCTGTTCGGCAACGTCTTCCCCGGTGACACCGCCGAGGCGGCCATCGCCAACGCGGTCCTCGGTCAGGCCCTCGGAGCGGCGGCCAACATCATCGGTGTGGTGGGCGGGCAGGTCGGCGGCGTCGACGCCGGAAAGGCGGCTCGAACGATGGCGGGAGCGGCGGCCCTGGGTGTGGGCCACAGCGGGGGAACCGCGCTGGCGGGCGCGCTCCTCACCCCGCTGATCTCGGACGGAGCGGGCATGTTGGCGTCCGACATCGGCGACACCTGGGGCTCGACGGAGTCGAGCGAAGGGACGCGCCAGCGGGGGAGCTCTACTCCCTAGGGAAGCTCTGTACCAGTATGGCACCCCGCGCGCGACCACCGCTTCGCGGCGGTGCCCGGCTTTGGCTGCTCGGGCAAGGAACGAACGGGGCCCCCGAGCAACGTAGGTCGCGTGGGGTGAGGGCGACGTCGTCGCCAAAG
>CAZVYM010000083.1:4595-6839 GCA_964630935.1 uncultured Gemmatimonadaceae bacterium
GAGGGACTCCTCGACCCGACCCCTGTTACAGGGACAGAAGCACGTCTTGTCGGGTTAAGGTTCATGTTATAAACTTAGTTCATAGCATGAACCTATCGCCGACATGGGAGTCAGGAGGCCTGATGGAACGATCACTGGAGTCACGGCTCTTCCAGGCCTATTGGGGAGATGGCACGCTGGATCTCGTGGGCGGCGTCGCCGTCGTGCTGATCGGGCTTGACTACCTGTTCGAGCAGTTCCTTCTCCTGGCGGTGACGGTTCCCCTCGCATTCGTGGGATGGCTCATCCTGCGAAAGCGGGTCGTGGAGCCGCGGGCCGGGTACGTGGAGTTCGCTCGACGGCGCCGTCAGCGGTCGGCACGGGAGCTCGTCGGGTCGGTCGCTCTCGGGTTTGGTCTTCTCGCGCTTTTCGTAGCGTTGTCCATGCGGGCGCGCGACGGGGCGCTGGCCTGGCAGTATGGTGTGGACGCGGTGCCCGCGGGTCTCATCGCCCTGGCTGCGGTCGTCGCGGCCGGCCTGACACGGGCGTGGCGTTTCGCGGCCTATGCGGGGCTGATCGCGGCCGCCGGCGTGGCGACGGTTCTGCTCGAGACCGGTCCCGCGATGCCACTTCTGACGGGCGGCATCATCGTGTGCGCCACCGGAGCGGTGCTGTTGGTCCGGTTCGTCACCGAAAGCCGCCGTTTCGACGACGGCAGGTAGCATGGGCGGGCCCGTCGTTCCCGAGTTGGATCCCTTTCTCCACGAGCCTGCCAGGCTGCGGGTGCTGGTCTTCCTCGCGATGGTGGAGGCCGCCGATTTCATGTACCTGCTGCGACAGACGGGATTGAGCCGCGGGAATCTCTCGGTGCAGATGGGAAGGCTCGAGTCGGCCGGATTCGTGAACGCGTCGAAGAGAGAGGTCGAGGGACGGCTTCGGACGACCTACAGCCTGACGCCGGACGGGCTGGCCGCCATGCGTTCGTACAAGTCCACGATGCGGAAGATACTGGCCGCGATCCCGGACTGAAGGAGATACCGATGAAGAAGCCCCGATCGTACCTGCTCCTCGCTGTGCTGGCCTCCGGGGTGCTGTGGTGGGTGTTCGACTTGAGCTCTTCGGGAAGAGGTCCGGTCGACTGGATCGTCGTCGGCGTGGTGATCGCCGCCATCCTCTGGAGCCTCTACGGGCTCGGCCGTCGCCTTCTCGACGTCGGAGGAGGCAAAGCCGTGTGGCACGAGCTCCGGACGCTGATGTTCTGGCTCGTCGGGCTGATGAATACCGTTTGGGCGAGACCGGGCGCCGGAGGCACGTGGAAGTGGTGGGTCGGCATCGTCCTGCTGCTCCTGGCTGTCGCGGATACGATCGCCCTGTACCTGAAGGAGCAACGCTGGAGGCCGATCCCCCCGTCACCTCACGGAAACGGGCCGCGTGGCGGTTCCGAAGTTGACCCCGTCGGTGTCGGCGGCCGTCACGACCAGGGTGAACGCTCCAGGCCGAGGTGACGGAACCGTTCCCGCGTACTCGCTGGTCTGACCGGAGTACGCGAGCGGCGCCTCGGCCACCACGTCGTCCCCGTCCATCAGACGGGCCGTGACCCGCTCGATGGTCCATAACCCGCCGGGCTCGGTGGCGCAGGAGCAGAGCATGCGTACCCGGGCGCGCACCGCCACCCCGGCACCCGCCGACGTCGGTGGCGCATCGAGGACCTCCACGATCAGGCCCTGGAGATCGAGCACGATGCCGTTGCCCCCGATGTCCGCGCCCGGTTCCAGGAGCAGCGTCGTGGACGCTCGGGCGGTGGCCTGTGGGTAGCTCAGTGGTCCCACGGCCGAGATCTCGACCACGGTGGGACGCGTCAGGCTGAAGCCGGCACGGAACCCGGCCGCTCCCGGGGTATCCATGAAGTCTCCGTATCGATCGTGAGGCGTCCGGATGATCAGCCGGGTGTCACCGGTACCGCCGGTCGTGACGCCAGTCGCGAGGACTTCTCCGCTCTCGGCGTTGGTGACGGTCACGCGTGCGCCGCCGACCGCGTCCCCGATCAACTTCGCGTCGTGCGCCCGCACGTGGACCAGAACGTGCGTTTCGACGCCGGACGACTGTGCCACCGCGGGCTCGGCGACGTACAGAAGCGTCCCGGCCACGGTAAGGAGTCCAATCCACGTGCGGTTCATGTTCTCGGTCCTCCCGTTGGGTTCTCCGGTGCTCGGGCCGTGCACAAGCATGCCACCGCGCCTCGCGCCTCGCGCCTCGCGCCTCGCG
>CAZVYM010000083.1:6939-18014 GCA_964630935.1 uncultured Gemmatimonadaceae bacterium
CGCGCCTCGCGCCTCGCGCCTCGCGCCTCGCGAGGCAAGCTAATCCGCCTGCGGCGTATGGACGAGCCTCGGGGGGTGAAGGCTTCGTCCCTCGCGGACTCATGCTTGCGGCCCGAAACGAACCATGAGATCGTGGTCGGTCGTCCAGCCAATCGATGAGCCCGAGCGAACGAGAGATTCACACGGCACGTCGTACGTCCGCGTCGGCACCACCCGGAGGTCGAGTGAGCTCAGATCGCAGCAAGGCCGACCGAATCCTGGACGCCGCCCAGGAGGTCCTGGCCGTGCATGGATTCGCCGGCTTGACCATCGCGAAGGTGGCACGCGAAGCGCACGTGAGCCGGGGACTCCTCCATTACTACTTCGACAGCAAGGAGGACATGCTGGCGAAGCTCCTCCGAAGGAGCACGGAGGAGTCGTGGGAGATCGTGGGCCGCCTCATGCGCGAGTCCTCCTCTGCGGACGAGCTGGCCGACAAGCTCGTCGAGGCGATGCGGGAGTATGCGCGCACGCATGTGAGCTCGCTGAGCCTGCTTGCCGAGGGACTGGCCTTGGCGAGGATCTACCCTCGCATCCGCGACGAGATGTCCACCCTTCATCGCGAAGGGCAGGACACGTTCTCCAAGGAGCTCGACGCGATGCGGGCGGCCGGCAAGGCGCACTTCACCGGCTCCGCCAGGGGCGTCTCCACGATTCTGATCGCCCTCTTCGACGGCCTGGGCCTCGAGCTCCAGACGATCTCGGCCTTGCGACAGGACGAGGAGACGTGGACCTCCTTCGGCGAGAGTCTGAAAAGGTTGCTCCGGTGACCGCACTCCGCGGCGCCTGACGGAGAACAGAGTCTCTTCCCGCGCATCCTGCGCGGCTGACCTGCTCGATCGGCAACTCGGGGTTGACTCTCGGGTCGGCAATACCAGATTATTGGTTGGCCGACCAACCAAGGATCTGGGTGGGGTGGACGGGACATGGGTGACGCACGACGCAGCATCTGGGACGTATGGCTTGTCGCTCTCGCTGCCGGCGTGGCCTTGGCGGGATTCCTCTTGGCGGCCTTTCCCGCCTCGGGCCCCGTGAACGCCCTCGTCAACGGCTTCGCGGATCCCGTCTTCTGGCCCACCCGCGGCCCGCCACCGTCGATGGTCGCCTACCGGAATTGGGTCTTCGGTGTGACCGGCGCCGTGATGGGAGGATGGGGGATGCTGATGGTGTGGGTCGTACTCGGCCCGTTCCGGAAGCGTCGACGCTGGGCCTGGTTCGCCATCGCGTTGCCCCTGTCCTGCTGGTACGTCGTCGACACGCTCGCTTCGCTGGCCCACGGCGTGGTCTCCAACGCCATCCTGAACACGGGACTGCTGCTCCTCTTCCTGCCGCCCCTCTCCACCACCGCCAGGGATTTCCTGCGTCCACGCACCTGAGAGGACTCCGATGTTACGCGCTCTTCTGTTCCTCGCCTTGTTCCCCGCGATCGTCTCGGCTCAGGACACCTACCTTGGCCTTCGGTTCGGCCGGAACGTGGCTCAGCTTCCCGATGGCGGAACGCGGTCGGGACCCGCTATCGGGGTCTTCACGCAGGTGGACATCTCGGACCATCTGGGCGTCGGCTGGGACGTGGGCTGGATGCGCTCCGCGGTGCTCGACTCGGTCCAGCCGTGGCGGTCCGAGATGTGGTCGGTCGCCCGACCGGAATACGTGACGACGGATCTCGTCGCACGGTTGTCTTCGTCACATTCGTTCGATCTCTCCTCTCCCACCACGGTCGGCGTGACTCTCTCGGGAGGCGGCTGGCTCGGTGCACGAACCGGAGGACAGTTCGTGGTGGCCCACCCGACGACCTTCGACTTCGGGCACGTGTGGGGCGTGTCGTTCTTCGTAGCTCGTGGAGCCCTGAAGCTCGAAGCGAGCATGCGGGCCTACCACGGTGAGCGAGAGGTATGGAAGGGAGGTTTCCAACAGCGGGGCGCCCCTGCGCTGATCGGGATCGCCTACCGTGTCCGGTAGCCCGGTGCCGCACGTCGTTCGGGCGCCGACGGGGTAGAGAGGAGGCTTCGAGTGGCCAGCTCGATCGGCCATGGACTCACCGGGTGGGCGCTCGGCTCGGCCGCCGACCCGGATCGCTCCGGGCGCCGCTTCGCCGTAGCCTGTGGCTCGGCGGCGGTGGCCCCGGACCTGGACGTCCTGCTACGCCTCCTGCCCGGCTCGACGTACGCGGCCCTGGGCGGGCATCGTGGCATCACCCACTCCCTCTTCTTCGCGGTCCTGGCGGGGGCCGCGGTCGCCATCGTCGCGTTCCGCCGATCCGAGCTACCGCTCCTTCGCGCCTGGATGGGGCTCGCGGCGGCCGTCGCGTCTCACGACGTGCTGGACATGCTCACGTCGTATGGCGGGGGCGTGACGTTGTTCGCCCCGTTCTCCTGGCGGGTGGTGACCTTGCCCTGGCACCCGCTCGATCCCGACACGGCTGCTTACGCTGCCTCCACGGCCTGGGGTCAGCTCGGTCTGGCGGTGGGAAACGAGGTGCTCTGGGTCTGGCTACCCGCCCTCGCCATCGTCGCGGCCGTTCGGGCCTTCCGCTCCGCACGTTGAGGCGGAGTCGTCCGTTCATCGGACGCAATGCATCCACGACCCGGCGAGCGATGGCGCCCGGATTCAGTCGCGTAGGACGCGACCCCAGAGCCGGCCGAGCGTGTCGAGCTGTCGAGGCGTCAGTCGGTCGATGAGGCGGGCACGGATGACGTCGTTGTGCGTGGGCCGTGCCTCCCGAAGGCGCCGACGACCGTCGCGAGTCAACACCGCGAAGAAGCTACGCCGATCGTCCTCATCGACCTCGCGCTCGACGAGTCCCTCACGCCTCAGACGTGCCACCAGATGGGTGACGCCGCTGGGGCTGAGCACGACGTGCTGCGCGAGGTCCGACATGCGCAGCCGGCCGTCGGGCGAGTTGAAGAGCGTAATGAGGACGTCGAACTCCTTGATCGAGATCCCGTGGTGCCTGGTGAGCCGCTCGTCGATCTCGCGCATCGCGGCGTTCGTGAATGTCAAGCAACCGTGCCAGGCACGGAGCTCGGCGTCGGTGAGGTACTCGTCCTGCATCATCGATCTCGTCCTCGACGTCCTTGACATGGTGGTGTTCCGGCGCTAAGCTCGGGATATTATTTTCTTGCTCAAGTAAATTATAACTGCCCATTGAGCGGGAGGCAAAGTGTTCACGAACAACCGGGTATCCGCGGTGCTCGTCTCGACCGACCTCGAGGCGAGCCGAGCCTTTTACGAACAGAAGGTCGGCCTGACGCTGTCGGCCGGAACGATCCCGAACCACCTGCTCTTCGACTGCGGCGACGGAACGACGCTACTGGTCTACGGACGAGGGAAGGGTAACCTCGCCGACCACACTCAGGTGCGTTTCTGGAGCACCGACGTCGAGAAGGACGTCGCCGAGCTGCTCGGGCGTGGCGTGGCGTTCGAGGAGTACGACTTTCCGAATTTCAAGACCGTCGACCACATCGTCACGGCGCCGGGCATCGGCCGCTCGGCGTGGTTCAAGGATCCGGACGGCAACACGATCGCGGTCTTCCAGCCCGAGGACTCCGGAAGCGAGGGCTAGGACGGGCGGGTTCCGGGAAGGCGGGCAGAGCATCCGGCCGCCTTCCCGGCCGTCCCGCCTCCGTGCACGGAGTCACGGCGCCCTTCGAAGGCGGAACATCTGGACGTATTCGACGTCCATCTCGTCTTTCTTCAGGCCGAGGATGTAGTCGGACCCGACACGACTCCGCCTACACAGATACCTGAAGGACCCTCTCCACCGCGTTCGCCGAGCGTCGCCACGACTCGTGCTCCCGCGCCAGCTGTTCCTCACCCTCGTCGGTAAGCTCGTAATACCTGGCCCGACGGTTGGCGGGCGTGACCTTCCATTCGGAACGGATCCACCCCTTTCGCTTCATCCGCTGGAGCGCGGGATAGAGGGATCCCTGATTCACCAGGAACACGTCCTCGGACCACTCCTGGAGCCTCTCGCTGATTCCCCAGCCGTGCATCGGCTCCAACGAGAGGATCTTGAGGACCAGGAGATCCAGCGTGCCCTGGAGCAGGTCGGTTCGCTGCTTCTTTCGCATGGCGGTGTTCTCTAGATCATCTTCTGTAGATCATCGACAGCAATCTACACCAGGTGCCCCTGCCCTGCAAGACACTCCCGCGCGCGTGGTCCGGAGGAGACGCAGGGAGAGGTGCGGTGCCCCTCGGGCTCGCGTCGCCGCGTCCACATCCGCCGGCCGATGGCGGATGCGCCATGGGATCGCGATTATCCTTCCTCGC
The DNA here is from genome assembly GCA_964630935.1 of uncultured Gemmatimonadaceae bacterium. Taxonomy (GTDB): domain Bacteria; phylum Gemmatimonadota; class Gemmatimonadetes; order Longimicrobiales; family Gaopeijiaceae; genus SZUA-318. The sequence goes on from CAZVYM010000083.1 coordinate 11,248, forward strand.
ACGATCCCCCATGAGCGGAGTGGTGACCATGCGCGTCCGTGTCCTTATCGGCGCCGTCGTGATGTCGGCCGTGACGACGGTGGGCGGGTCCGGACAGAGCCTCTCCTCCCAGGAGAAGCAGACAGGTGAGACCTGCCTGATCCCCGAAGTCCGCACCCTCGCCGCCCTGCATTCGGGCCTGTCACGCTTCGAGGCTTCACGGCCCTCGGACCCGGACGGTCGCTGCGCGTACGCGCTGCTCCTGGAGCGCTCCGGGCAGATGGACACGGCTCGGAAGGTCGTGGACGGGATCCTGACGGAGCAGCCGCGGCGTCTCGATGCCCTGCTCCTCCTGCACCGGATCGAGAACCGTCAGGGGCGGCGCGACGCCGACAGCGTCCTCGCGCGTGCGGCGCGTGTCGGGCCGAACGACGTCCGGGTCCGGCTCCTGCAGGCGGAAGGCGAGAAGGGGAAGGAGCGCGACGTGAAGCTCGAGGCGCTCGTCCGGGATCATCCTTCCGACGCCGACGCCTGGGCCGCAGCGGCCGGCCGAAGGCTCGCCCGCCACCAGGTGGACAGCGCCCGTGCGGCGCTCGACCGTGCCCTGGAGCTCGACAGCCTGAACGTGAACGCTTGGCTGGCTCTCGCGCGGGTGGACGAGGACGCGAAGGCCGACTCCCTCGCCCGCCGAGACCTCGCCCGAGCGGTGTTCGTGGACTCGCTGTCGGCCGAAGCGCACCTCGCGCTCGCGGGGCGGTTCCGGTCGGACGGGGACGTTCAGAGCGCCTTCGAGCAACTGGTCTCCGTCCTGAAGTTCGACCCCTGGAACGCCTCGGCCAACAACACGCTCGGAAACGGCGGCTCGATGACCTCGTGGGGGCGGTATCCGCCCCTCGCCGACTCGGCGGTACCGTCCGAGCTCGCCCGGGCGCTCGACACGGCCAGCGCACACTTCGTCCACCGCGAGTACGACCAGGCGGACGCAGGGTATCGCGATGTGCTGGCGCGCTGGCCCGGCTATGCGGACGCGCTGCTGGGCATCGCGTGCGTGCACTACGAGCGCGGGGAGTTCGAGGCCGCGCGCGACACCTTCGGACTCGTGGCGCAGACCTTCCCGGGACTCGGGCTCGCTCACTACGGAGTGAGTCAGTCGCTGGCGCGCATCCGGGAGCGGGGAGACCCGGAGATCCGGGCGGCGGCCGCCAGGTTCGATTCGCTCCCGGTGCCCCCCGAGCCCGAAGGGCTCCGGCGGGTCTTCCCCGACTTCGCGCGGGTCGATCCGGACCTCCAGAAGATCATCCTGCGCGACGTGGCACCGCTCAGTCACTACGTGGAGGTGCTGGCGATCGGGGGCGCGACGTTCGAGCTCATCCCGCTCAACCAGAGGCTCTGGGAGATCCCCTACGGGGAGCACAACCGCGGGCGGCGCACCTTCGACCTCAGGCTCTGGGACGACGTGAAGGGTCAGGGCGGTTTCCACGCCAGCGCGGGCGAGGAGTGGGTGCGCGAGGTGAAGGAGGAGCACTTCAACGTCCTCGCGCACGAGTTCATGCATCAGGTGCACTCGATGTTCACCGAGGATCAGCGCAAGGAGGTCGAGGCCCTCTTCCGGAAGGCCAAGGCCGAGCACCGCACACTCGACTCCTATGCCGACTACAACGAGATGGAGTACCTGGCGCAGGCCTACGAGGCGTGGATCAGCCCTCGCAAGGCGCCGGGCCTGGGCGGCACCGGCGGCCACACGCGGGCCGAAGTGGAGAAGCTCGACCCCGACGTGGTGCGCTTCCTGGAGAAGGTGAACGACCGTGCCTCCTACCGGGGCAACGAGATCATCGCCTACCGGCAACGGATCCGATCCCTCACCGGGGATGGCGACCTGGAGGGAGCCCGACGCTCCGGCGAGGAAGCGCTGGCCCGCTACGGTGACGACGTGCAGCTCCTCACCGCGCTGGCGGGCGTGGCTCGCCTACGCGGCGACTACGCTCACGCCGAGGCGCTGGACCAGCGCGCGATCGCTTCGTTCCCGGAAAGCATTCGGGGCTACCTCGGGCTCGCGGAAGACCGCGCGAGGGGACGACAGGATCACGCCGGCGCCGGTGACGCGGTGGAGCGCTACCTGACTGTCGATCCCGGCTCCGACGAAGCGTGGCTCGCCCTCGCGGGATACCGGCTGGCAGCTGGCCAGTACGATCTCGCAGATCGAGCGCTCGCGAAGGCGGACACCCTGCTCGGACCGTCCAATCCCGAGGCTGGATACTTCTCGACCCTGGCCGAGCTCGATCTCGTTCGCGGCGACACCGCGGGAGCCCGGCGCTCGTACGACCACGCGATCCGGACGATCAGTCGCAGCAACATTCCGGGGTGGAGCGCCATCGCGGAGATGGCGCTCGCGCGAGGTGACGTCGAGCAGGCGGTCGGCGTGCTCGCCACCGCCCGATCGATCGATGCCGGAAGCCCCCGGGTCCGTGAGCTCGCCGCCCTCGTCGGAGCGGCTCGGGGCCGGAGCTCGGAAGCGGTGGACAGCCTGGCGGCCTTGAACCGCGAGGATCCGCGCCGCCTGGAGACACTCACGGCGCTCGTCTCGCTCCTGGGCCGCATGGACCCGGCGCGGGCGCGAATGTACGCGGACTCGGGTCAGGCACTGATCGAGCGGAAGGAGCCCGTGACGTACACGTACGAGCGCGATCGGTTCGTTGCGCACGGCGCGCTGACTGCGCCGGCGATCGAGCGCTTCCGGACGGTGGTCGCGAAGATCGGCGGGTAGGGGCGTCGCGCGACCTTACCCTGCAGTCGTCCGGGGACCCGGCTCAACGGAACGCCTGGTCCAGAACCGCCAGCAGCCGACCGCGATGCCCAGCCCCGACGGCCTCCCTCGCTCGCTCCGCGATGCCGGGATCGCCCTTGTAGATCGCCAGCGCCGCGATCGCAGCCGTACCCGTCGCCAGATCGGCCGACGCGAGCACGTCCAGGAGGAAGTCGGCCGCTTCGTCGTGACGCGTGAGCCCGATCGGCAGGAGGAGCTCCCGCCTGAGCTCCGGCAGAAAGGCATCCTCCCACTTCCTCTTGAGCACCTCGAACGCCTCCGGCGTGTGGGATTCCGCCAGCGCCATCGCCGCGTGACCGGCGAGCTCGGGCCTCGCGGGGTCGATGAGGTGGGCGACGAAGTCGAAGGACTCCTCCGGAGCGACGCTCATGAGCCCGCTCAGGCACTCGGCCGTCACCAGCGGCTGGTCATCGCCCGCGAGCGCCTTGAAGCGGAGCAAGGGTGTGGCGACGGGGCCGCACGCGCCCAGCGCCCGCGCCGCCCCGAGGCGCGCGTCGGGCTCCGGATCGGCGAGGAGGACGGCCAGGTCATCCAGCACGCCCTCGACCCCTGCCTCGACCAGGCCCAGCGCGCATGCGGCCCGAAGCCCCGCCGCGGTATCGGCCTGCCCACCCCACGTGGGCTCGAGCTGGACGTGGGAGAGGCCCTCGCGAAAGACGTCGAGGTCGGGGTCGTCCACGGCGCGGAGCGCTTCGACGATCGCCAGCTTCGCGAGGCATCCCCGGTCGGTCTTCGCGGAGTCGGTCATGAAGCGGCGAAACGCCGCGATCAGGTCCGTCCCCAGCTCTTCCTCCGCCATGCCCGCGGCCAGCTTCGCCGCCCGCGCCACGACGACGCTCGATCGATTGCCGAGGTACCGGCGGATCCGCGCGATCGCACCGGGATCGTCCAGGGACGCGCCGAGCGCGTCGAGCTCCTGGAGCTGCCCCTCGACCGAGGCGGACACGGCGCGCCAGTCAGCTCTCGACGTGCATGCGACCGCCTCGAGCCACACCGCCCCGGACTACCGGGGCGCGCCCGTGCCGCTCTTCGCGGCCCCCGTGTCCGACGAGGCGGTCGGCGAGGCGGCCTTCATCCGGGTGATTACGTCCTGGGTCAGGTCGAGCGTGGAGTCCGCCGCCAGGATCGAGCCCGCAGCCACGTCCAGCACGAGAGCGTAATTGCCCTCTTTGCGGACCTGCTCGATGATGCCCGACACCTTGTCCATGATCGGCTGCATCAGCTGCTGCCGACGCTGGTTGGCCTGATCCTGGAGGTCCTGGTACTTCTGCTGGTACTCCTGCTGCTTCTGCTGAATCGCCTGCTCTCGGTTCTTCTTCGCCTCGGGTGAGAGCGTGAGCTGCTGCTGGTCGAACTGCTCCTGCATCTTCTGCAGCTCGGCCTGAAGCTGCTGGACCTGGTCCTGGTAGCTCTGGAGGTCCTTCTGGAACTGGGCCTGCGCCTCCTTGGCACCGGGGGCCTGGGCGAGGATCTCCTGGGAGTTCACGAACCCGATCTTGGGCGTCTGCGCCCGGGCGGTCCCGGCAACCGTCAGGAACGCCAGGACGAAAGGTACGAACGCGGTACGTCGCATGAGCTCTGCTCCGTCGAGGGGCTTGCGCCTATCACATGAGTCATCCAACGGAACTCCTAGTGCCGTGAGCCCCCCCAGGTTCCAATGTTCCCTCGCGCATGCGAGACGAGCAGGTCGTCGCGGGGCTTTCGTCGCGAGGTCCCGGGAGGAGAGCGACACCTGATGTTCCCTCCCCGGAGTTGAGAGGAACCCCGCGCTCGACGAAATTCGTGAAGCCCATCTCGATATCACGAAAGAGGCGCGGCGGGTCCTCCCTCGGAGTCCCCCTCGAGGAGGTTCCAGGATGAAGATGCTCTGTCTCTGTGTCACGACGCTCCCGATGCTCGTGAGCTGCGGGGCTCCCGGCGACGGAGGAGGACCCGCCGAAGATGCGTCCGCGCACTGGCAGTCCGCCTGGGTGAGCAGCAACGGCATACGTCTCCACTACTGGCGCACCGGCGGAGAGGGCAAGCCCGTGATGATCATGGCCCACGGGATCACCGACGACGGGCTCAACTGGACGTCCCTGGCCGTCGAGCTCCAGGACGAGTACGACATCATCCTGTACGACGCCCGCGGCCATGGGTTCTCGGACAAGCCCTCCGGTGGCCCGTACGACCTGGCCGCGCACGTCGAGGATCTCCTGGGCCTGGTCGAGGCGCTGGGCGTGGACAGGCCCATTCTCATGGGCCACTCGATGGGTGGCTCGACGGTCGCCAAGGCCGCCGCCCTCCATCCGGACATGTTCCGTGCCCTGATTCTGGAAGACCCCGCCGACATGCTGGCGCAGACGTCGCCGCTGACGGAGGACGTCATCCCCGACTGGAAGGAGATGGTCGCCGCGGACAGAGACCGATCGAAGAAGGACCTGATGAAGGAAGCGCGCACCAAGCGGCATCCCGGGTGGACCGCCGTCGAATATTCCCGTTGGGCGGATTCCAAGAAGCTGGTGGATCCCGATGTCGTGGACATCCTCCATGGGGAGGGCTTCGGCGACGCCGCCGAGACGTACCCGAAGATCACCATCCCGACGCTCGTCCTGAAGGCGGATGCCGACGAGGCCACCCGTGCGAAGCATCGTGCGATCGCGGGTCTACTGAGGAACGGAAGGCTCGTTCACATCGAGGGCGCGGGGCACGTGATCCGCCAGGACAGGCCGGAGGAAACCGAGCGTGAGATCCGTTCCTTCCTGGCGAGCCTCGACGGAGCGGCCCGTGAGCCATGACCGCCGGGCGGCGCCGAGGCGCCGCGTGGGTGGCGGAGCGGAGCGCGTGGTCGAGCAGGAGTCGGATCGGTTCCGCCGGGCGCCGGCCGGGCGCGGGCCCCGGACTCAGGGCTGGGGGATCTGCTCCATTTCGACGACGGCGGCCCGATTGACCAGGATCCGGATATTGTTGCTCTTCGGATCGACCGGGTTCAGAAAGAAGAACGGTCTGGGCGGATAGCTCATCGTCATCCCGACCATCGTCTCGCCGTCGGCGAACTTCAGGGACACGACGTTCGCGCCGCGCGCCCGCACGTCGCCGGCCTTGGGGACGATGTCCTCGGCGCGCCCCGGGTCCCCCTCGAGGGAACGGACGAAGAACAAGGCCTTCAGGTCCGTCAGGCGGACCTCGACGGTCTTGTCCTCGGGGGGGCGGACATGGAATGTGGGCTTGTTCGCGTCGATGTCGAGGCTCGTGCCCTTGATGACCCGACCGTCCAGGAAACGCGCCACCACGTTCTTGCTCAAGGGTGTTCCTCGCGTTGGGTTCCTGGTGCTCGCGCTTCGGCGAGTGTAAGGCGACATCCGAAATTTGACCCGACCATGCTCGGGACCGCAATGCGCCCCCCCTTCGTATCTCCGGCGCTCGTCGCTAGGATCTCACCGACCGACGCGTCGACCCACCCCCCTTCGCGACTACGCATGTCTCAGAGTCATCGCCTGCGGCCCCGAGAGCACGGGGCCTACGCCATGCTCATCTTCCCCCTGGCGTCCGGCCTGGCCGTGGGCGGCATCTCTTGGGCCGGAGCGGCGTTCGCCGCCCTCGCCGTCAGTGGCTTTCTCGCGCACGAGTCCGTCCTCGTGGTGCGGGGTGCCCGGGGCGAGCGCATCCGCTCGAGCGAGGCCGCGCCCGCCCGACGGAGGCTCCTGGGCCTCGCGGCGGTTGCCGTCGTGGCCGCCGGGACCTTCGCGGTCACGGCACCCGCCGGCGCCTGGCGTGCGGCGCTCGGGACGGCGGTGCTGGCCGCGGTGGTGGGCACCCTCCTGCTCACCGGCAAGACCAAGTCGATCGGCGGGGAGCTGCTGGTGGCCGCCACATTCTCCTCGGTCCACGCCGTTCTGGCGGCGGCGGGCGGGGCCGGGGCCCCGGCGATCTACCTGCCGGTCGCGGCGTGGGTGGCGTGCTTCGCCCTCGCGACGCTCTCCGT
>CAZVYM010000084.1:0-16853 GCA_964630935.1 uncultured Gemmatimonadaceae bacterium
CCGAAGAAGTCGTTCAGCTCGCCGACGACGTGGTAGGACTTGTTCCCGCCGAAGTCATTGTTCCGATAGACCGAGAGGTCGCGCCCCCGGGCGTCGACCGGCCAGGGGTGAACGTCCCCGGGGTGGCCGAGGTAGGCGTCGCCGGGAATCGTCATCACGAGATCGCTGCGGGCCGACGCGGCCCCCGTCATCCAACTGTAGTAGGGCTGCTCCAGGGGTGTCGGGTTGGACCACGAGACATGCGTCTCGAACGCGGCCTTGTCCGCGGGAAGCCGGATCTCGACACGCCACTCCGTGCGCGAGGGCAGATCCATGCCGCCGACAAAGCAGCTCACGCTCCCGTCGTCGTTCTCCGCCAGCCGATAGTCCACCGGGGTCGCGGTGGAGGGCGCGTGACCGATGACGCCGAAGTTGAACTCGATGCCGCCCGAGGTCCACGGCCCGCGGAGCGCGATGTTCCGGAATTTCAGCACCTCGTTGCGGTAGATGAACCAGTGGCCCGTCCGCTTGACGCGGGCGCCCCACACCTTGCCGCCCACCTCGGGCAGCACGAAGACCTCCATCCAGTCGTTCTCCAGGTGCACGACCTTCCACTTCCGTGCCACGGACGCGGCCGCGTAGCCCTCGAACGAGTGGTACGGGTAGAGGCGCGCGTCACGCGTGAGGATGGGAATCGGATCGGGCTCGTCGAACGGATAGGTCGGCAGCGTGCGCACCTCCTCGGAGATGTGCGCCGTCTGGGCGAAGGTCGAACCGGGCAGCGAAGCGAGCGGCAGGAGCGCGGCGGCCGTGAGGAACGCGGAGCATCGGAGGCGCATGGTCATCGTCTCGTTCCCGGGGTCGTGCCACGGTGGGGGCCAGGGAGGGTCCGCGCATGCTAGGGTTCGGCGCGGCGGGCGGCAACCGTGACCGACCGGGACCGCGCCGCGCTCCCGGAGTGTATCTCCCGTGACATCGGGAGCGATGCGCCGCTCGCCCGGGCGACGCGGAGAAGCCGACTCGATCCCGGAACGGTCGGGATCACCTCCTGGCCGGAGCATCTGCGATGGACTCCTCGTCTCGACTCGTGACACTGCCCGCGACCCTGGCGGTCGGCGTCCTCCTCGGGCTGCCCGGCCCGGGACGCGACCGGCTCGCCGCGCAGGCGGTGGACAGCGCCCACGCCGACTCGGCCTCGCTGGTGAAGCAGGCGCACGAGCGTCAGCGCGATTTCGAGGCCTTTCGGGCCAGTCATATCCCGCTCACTCCGCTTCCCGGGGACGGGCGATGCGACCAGCTCATCGGACGCATCTGCATCTGGTTCGGGGGCGAGGACGAGGAGGATTTCCCTCCGGAGCTGTCCGAGACCACGATGGCCCGAGACGAGCTGGTCCGGACTCTGTCGGGAATCGCCTCGCAGATCCAGGACCCGTGGGTCACCGGCGAGCTCGTCCGATACTACCTGGAAGAGGGACAGGCTTCGGAGGCGGAGCAGATCGCCCGGGACTGCCGGCTCACCGAGCGGTGGTGGTGCGACGCGCTCCTCGGCTACGTGCTGCAGATCAGGGGCTCGTTCGTGGATGCGGAGACCGCGTTCCGGATGGCCATCGATTCGATGCCCTCCGAGGAGCGGGAGCGCTGGACCACGCCGGGCTATCTGCTGACGGAGAAGGGGGACGAGGTCTTCGCCGACTCGGCTCCCGCCGCCCGTGCTCGACTCTGGTCCCTCTTCTGGCGCCTCTCTGATCCTCTCTATCTCGTGCCCGGCAACGACCGCTTGACCGAGCACTATGCCCGGTTGGTCGAGGCGACGCTCGACAAGGATGCCGCCAGCCCACAGGCCATGGAGTGGAACAAGGACGAGGACGAAGCGCTCATCCGATACGGCCGGATGATCGGATGGAGCCGGAGCCGGACGAGGCCGGTCGGCATGCCGGGTGGGCATCTGGATATCACGGACACACGGGAAGTCATCGGGCATCACGCGCCCGGCAGCCGAGGCTATCTCTTCCCGGAGGAGTTCCTGAAGGCACCGGCGGACGTGCCGCCCGAGAGCTGGATCACGGCGCCCCGCAAGGCGCACACCTGGTATGCGCCTCCCTACGCGCCCGACTTCACGGAGCTCGAGACGCAGGTCGGACGGTTCAGGAGGGGTGACGAGATGCTGGTGGTGGGCGCCTACCAGCCGGCGGAGCCGGAGCCCGCGGCGCAGGAGTCCGACAAACCCCGGTTCGAGTTCGGGAGGGGCCGACCCGCGACTTTCAATCCCTTCGACCGGCGTCGTCCCGAGCGCAAGCAGGCCGAGACGGATACCGCATCACCGAAGCCCGTGAAGATCGAGGGCCCGGTGGAGTCGGGACTCTACCTCGTGCCGGTCGATGGGGGCCAGGCTCTCGACACCCTCGGCGATGCGCCCGAGGGCGTATTCACGATGGAGGTTCCGCAGGGAAGGTACGTGAGCAGCATGGAGCTCTACGAGCCCGGGGCGAAACGGGCCTGGCGGGCGCGGCAGGGGCTGGTCCAGGCGCCGCTCACTCCGGGGCTCGCCGCCGTCTCGGATCTGCTCATCCTGAAGGCGGGCGCGTCCCTTCCGACCAGCCTGGACGAGGCGATCCCCGAGGTGCGGCCGGGCGTCCGCATCCACCAGGGAGAACGCTTCATCGTCGTCTGGGAGGTCTACGGGCTGCAGATCCAGGAGCGGATCGGCGTGACCCTCGGCTTCACCAAGGGACGACCCGGCTTCCTGCAGCGCGTCGGCCGCTTCGTCGGGATCCTGAAGCCCGAGCAGCCGGTGGACGTGACCTTCCAGGACACCGGACCCGCCGCGGTGCACACGGCCTTCCGTGCGGTCCAGGTCCAGCTTCCGAAGCTCGATCCAGGAGCCTACACGCTCCACCTTCGCCTCGACCTCGCGGGCCGGGAGCCTGTCGTGACCAGCCGACCGATCACGGTCGTGCCGCAATAGGTCGCCGCCGAGCGCGACAGGCCCGGATCCTCGACCGTGCCCGCGGACCGTCAGTCGGGGCGGAGCGCTTCGATCGGGTCGACGCGCACGGCGCGAACCGCCGGAATCACCATGGCCAGGAGGGCGACGGGGGTGAGCACCGCCGGAACGACCGCCATGGTGAGAGGGTCCAGCGGCCGAACACCGAAGAGCCAGTGGCGGAGGAGCCGCGCGCCGGCCACGGCCGCGAACGACCCCGACACGAGACCGGCGAGAACCGGCGGCGCGTTACTCGCCAACACCAGGAGGACGACCGATCCGGGCCGTGCGCCGATCGCCTTCCGCACCCCCAGCTCGCGCCGTCGCTGGCGCACCGCATGAGCGGTCACTCCGTAGATGCCGACCGCGCCGAGGGTCAGGGCCAGCCCGGCGAACAGCCCGAGGAGCGTGAAGAGAAAGCGGGGCTCGGCGCGCATGGCTTCGAGAAGGTCCGAGGCGCTCCGGGCGTCGAAGAGCGGGATGTCCGCACGGACCTCTCGTACCGCGTCCCGGAGCGCGCTGGCCGCCTTGGATCTTTTGCCTCGTACGAAAACCATCATCTCGTCGGGCTTGAAGCGTGCGGGCTGGGAGAGAGGCCGGTACATCAGAGGCGCCACGGGCGCCGTGAGCCCCTCGTTCCGCGTGTCGCCGACAACGCCCACGACCGTGACCCAGACGCCCTGACCGTCGAGCCCGGTATTGATGCGCTGACCGACGGCGTCGCCCGCCCGCCAGTGCGTGCGCGCCATGGTCTCGTTGATGACGGCGACCGGGAGAGAGCCGGCTCGATCCCGCTCGTCGAAGAGACGGCCGCGGCGCAGGGGGATCCCCGCGGTACGGAAGTAGTCGGCCGAGACGATCTGCCAGGCGTTGTCCGGGAGGCTCCCCTCGGAGCGCGGCTGCGCCTCGATGCGGAGACCCGCGCTGACGCTCACGTCGAGCGGACCGTCCGAGGCGAGCGCCGCACCCGTGACGCCCTCGACCTCGCGCACTGCGTCGAGGACCTGGGCGTACGTGAGTGAGACCTCGTCGGACGACATGCCCTGCGTGCCGGGCACGGACACTCGATAGGTCGCGAGCCCTCGTGCTTCGAATCCCGGATCCACGTTCTGGAGGGCTTGGAGGGTTCGCAGCAACAGCCCGGCGCCCGTGACCAGGACCAAGGCCAGCGCGAGCTGGAACGCGACGAGCGCTTGCCGGGCGTGGCGGCTCTTCCGTCCACCCGAGACCGACCCGCGGCTGCCCGAGGAGCTTTCGAATCCCGGACGAGACGAGAGGAGAGCGGGCACCGTGCCCGAGAACACGATGGCGGCCAGGGTGGCCACCGAAGCGAAGGCGAGCACGGGCGTCGAGAGGCCGAGCGTTCCCGGAGGTACGGCGTCCCCGGCCGCCCACCCGATCAGCCGAAGGACCACGGCTCCCAGCGCCAGACCACTCACCGCGCCTCCGACCGCCAGCACGGCGCTCTCCAAGAAGAGTTGGCGAGCGAGGCGGCCTCGCCCGGCTCCGAGCGCGGACCGAACCGAAAGCTCGTCTCTCCGGCGTGCCACGCGCAGGAGGATCAGGTTGGCCACGTTCGCGCACGCGACCAGCAGGACGAGCAAGACGGCTCCCAGCAGGAGCAGAAGCCGCGCGCGCACCGGGCCGGAGATCGTCTCGTGCAGGGTCTCGATGTGCACGCCCACGTCGTGGTCCGCCACCGGGTAGCGTCGCTCGAGCTCTTCGGCCACGTGCTCCAGGGCTCTCCTCGTCTCGCCGAGTGAGATCCCGGCGCGCATCCGGCCGATCACATGGAAGTAGCGTGCATCCCGCAGCTGGCGGATTTCCTCGCCCAATCCGCAGCAGGGCGGTACATCCCACGGGGCGCGCACGTAGAGTTGCGCTCCCGACGGGTAGTCGAGGCTCGCCGGGGTCACACCCACGATCTCGAAGGTCGCGTCATCGATCCTGAACGTGCGGCCCAGGACGTCCCGGTCCCCGCCGTAGGCGCGCTGCCAGTAGGCGTGGCCGAGCACCGCGGCCCGCACCCCGGTGTCGGGGTCGTCCTCCTTCAGCGTGCGTCCCAGCACGGCATCGACCCCGAGGGTGCGGAAGAAGTTGCTGGAGACCGTGGCGACGGTGACGCGCTCGGCTCGGCCGTCATGGAGGAGATTCCCGGCGCTCTCCCTCACGGAGGCCAGATCCTGGAAGACGTCGGCGGCCTGCTCCCTCCAGTCGAGGTAGTTGGCGGGCGCGACGGGCCGGCGCTCGCGAACGGGCGTGCTCTCCCATACTTCCACCAGTCGATCCGGGGCCGGGTAGGGAAGCGGGCGAAGGAGCAATGCGTACACGGCGCTGAAGACGGCCGTGTTCGCCCCGATTCCGAGCGCGAGCGTCAGCATGGCCATCGCCGTGAACGCCGGCGCTCGGCGCAGTCCGCGGACGCCGGTGCGGAGATCGAACCAGATACCGTGATCGAACGAGATGCCCCCCATGCCCTCCTCCCGATGTGTCTGGCCTGTGGGGTGAGACACGGCCTCTCGGGTTCGCGTTGCGTCGCGCGGTGGCTCGGGCCGTCGGGCCATCGGTCCGCCGGTCCGGGGCGGCGCAGGACCTGGCCCCCCACTCGTCCGGAGTCCAAGTTGGCTCCATGAAGAAACGCTCGTCGCCGGTGTCCGGATGGCCGGACCGCGATCCTCCCCGACTACCATGACCGCACGTCACGACGCCCCCGGAGCACGCCTGCGCGCTCTGTGGGGACGCCTGTCTCCGCTTCCGGGGGGGCCCTGGCTCTTCAGCCGCGTGCTCGGCTGGATGGTCCCATACTCCGGCCGGCTCGGCGCCACCGTCACGCGCTTCGAGCCGGGCTACGTGCGGGTCGAGCTGCGTGAGCGACGGACCGTGCGAAACCACCTCGGCTCGATCCACGCGGTGGCCCTGGTCAATCTGGGAGAGCTGGCGAGCGGGCTGGCGGTCATGAGCGGCCTGCCGGCCACGGTACGCGGCATCGTGACCGGCCTCGACGTGACCTTCTCGAAGAAGGCCCGGGGGCGGCTGGTCGCGGAGAGTCGCTGCGACGCGCCGCGGAGCGTCTCGGCCTCCACTCCGTTCGACGTGGAGGCGAGCATCCACGACGCGTCGGGTGATCTGGTGGCACGCGTGCTCGCCCACTGGCTCCTCGGGCCGGTTCCTTCGGGTTCTCCATCCGTTTCCGACTCCGGCGCGCCGGGATGAGCGCACTGCCTTCCGACTTGAGGCCGCGATGAGCGCCTCCACCTCCGACTCGGACGTGCCGCGATGAGCGTGAGCCCTGTGGAGACGCCGCTGACCCGCGACGCGGGCGTATCCGTCCCACTCATCTGCGGTGCCATGTACCCCTGCTCCAACCCGGAGCTGGTGGCGGCCGTCTCCGAGGCCGGTGGGTTGGGCGTCATCCAGCCCGTGTCCCTGACCTACGTGCACGGACACGACTTCCGCGAAGGCCTGCGCCTGATCCGGCGGTTGACCGCCCGGCCCGTGGGGATGAACGCGCTCATCGAAGCGTCGTCCCGGCGCTATCACGAGCGGATGGTGGCGTGGGTGGAGGGAGCGCTGGAGGAGGGCGTGCGCTTCTTCATCACCTCGCTCGGCAAGCCCCGCTGGGTCGTGGATCGCGTCGAGGCGGCGGGCGGCGTCGTCTACCACGACGTCACCGAGCGCAAATGGGCGATGAAGGCGCTCGATTCCGGCGTGCACGGGCTCATCGCGGTGAACCGACGGGCGGGTGGCCACCCGGGCGGCCTCGATCCACGCGCCCTCCTGGACGATGTCGGCGACCTGGGCCTGCCGGTGGTCTGTGCGGGCGGGGTGGCCACGCCTCGGGAGTTCGCCGATGCCCTCGCGATGGGGTACGCCGGCGTCCAGATGGGGACTCGGTTCATCGCCACGCCCGAATGCCGCGCGAGCGAGCCGTACAAGCGAGCCATCCTGGATGCCGGCGAGGAGGACATCGTCCTGACGGAGCGGATCAGCGGGGTGCCCGTAGCCGTCATCGGCACGCCGTACGTGCGGCGCTCCGGCCTGAAGGCCGGCCGGCTCGCACGACTCCTGCTGCGCGGGTCACGCACGAAGAAGCTGGTGAGGGCGTTCTACGCGCTCAGGTCGGCCTGGCAGCTCAAGCGCTCGTCCCTGGACGAGTCGGGCGCGACGGAGTACTGGCAGGCGGGACGATCCGTCGAGGGGATCCACGAGATCGTGGAGGCCGGAGAGATCGTTCGGCGCTGTGGAGAGGCGGTGGCCGAGACGCGCCGTTCGTGACGGCGACGCGGCTCCCGGCCGGTGGATCCGCGGCGCACGTGACCGCGACCTGGCTCCCGGCCGTCGGGGCGGCTCGTGACGGCGATGCGCTATCCGCCCGGACACGGCGGATAGACCCCCAGGCTCGCGATGTCTCTCTCGAGCTCGTCCAGCACGGTTCCGTGCGGCTGGTCGTCCCGGTTGTTGATCCAGGTGCCGCAGGGAGCGCCCTTGTGGAGCCGGCCCTGGTAGCGGATGCGGCCGCTCTCGTGGTACACGGTCATCTCGCCCTCCCACATTCCGTTCTCGAGCGTGCCCTCGATCTGGACACGTCCGGAGCCGTCCTCGAAGCGACGCACCACCGGGCCGGAGTACGGCTCCCGTGTGCTCGGGACGAGGTAGACGGTGTCGGCTCGGACCAAGGTGTCGAGATCGCGGGCGCGGAGGTGCCGGCACGACGCGGCGAGCACCAGGAGGAGCAGAGCGAGGGGCAGCGGGCGACCGGGGGTCTTCATGGGTCCTGGGTACTCCGTGGGCGCGTCGACGGGTCCCGCGCGGTGGGTCACTTCCCCGTCCGCTCGTCGTCGGCCCGCTCGGCCCCCCTCAAGCCGCCAACGTCCGGGACGGCTGCACGGACGCCGCACGGAGCGCCGGTCGGAGCGCCGAGGCCACGCCCACCAGGACCAGCACCGCCCCTACCCCCAGGTATGTGAGCGGATCGAGCGGTGAGACGCCGAACAGAGCCTTCCGGATCAGAGAGGCGACGAGGGCGGCGAGGAGCATCCCCAGAGCGGCCCCCGTTCCGAGCAGCACGAGCGTCCAGCGGAACACCATTCCCAGCACCCGAGTCCGGTCGGCGCCGAGCGCCATGCGCACACCGATCTCCCGGGTGCGTTGCGTTACGGCGAACGCGACGACTCCGTACAGGCCCGCGGCCGCCAGAAGGAGCGCGAGGGCGCCCAGGAAGCCCATTCCGCTGGCTACGAGACGCCAAGGGGCGAGCGCCTTCCGGCGGGCTTGCTCCACCGTCTCCACGGATTGGACGGGCAGACGTGCGTCGAGCGCCTCCACGACCTTCCTGACCTCGGGGACCAACGGGCCGGCCGGTCCGTCCGTGCGGATCAAGAGGGAGGCGCTGGGACTGTACGCCGAGCTCAGGGGAAGAAAGAGGACGGGCGTCGGCGGTTGCTCGAGCCGCGTGCGGACATCTCTTGCGACGCCCACGACCTCGAACGATTTCCGGTCTTCACCCCGGCCCGTCTCGAGGATCCTACCCAGCGGGGACTGTCCCGGCCAAAGTCGATCCGCCAGCGTGCGGCTCACGACGGCGACCCTCCGGCCTGGAGCGTCTTCCCCGAGGCCAGAAGGAAACGAGGTGCCGGCCAGGAGGGGGATGCCGGTCGTCTCGAACCAGGTGCGCCCGACGTATGCGACGGACGTACTGAGGCCGTGCCCCTCCTTCCCGCTGGAAGCGGTGACCTGTACGCTCCCCAGGCCGGCCAGCGGCGGTCGGCCGGCGAGTGCCGCCGAGGCGACTCCGGCCATCCTGCCTGCGCGCTCCTCGAGCCGTCGATAGAAAGCCCGACCTTCGGCCGGCGGATAGTCCAGGACACCCAGATCCAGCGTGAAGACCAGGAGGTGACCATCGTCCATGCCGGTGTCCACCGTGAGGCCGCGCTGCACGCTCCTGACGAAGAGGCCACAGGTGACGAGCAGCACGAGCGCGAGCGTCACCTGACCCACCACGAGGACGTGGCGGAGTCGGGAGAGCCTGCGGGCGGGTCCCCCACGCCCCGAGTCCGACAGGCTCACCCCGGGATCCTGACGCGACGCGGACAGGGCCGGTAGGAGCCCGAAGCCGAGCCCGGACGCCAGAGAGACACCCAGGGCGAACCCGAACACCCTCAGGTCCAGGGGTGCATCCATGCTCAGGCGGACGGCGAACAAAGCGGCAAGGTTCCTGGCCCAGGCCGCCACGGCCAGCGCCAGCGCCCCGGCCAGGAGGCCGAGGACGGAGCTCTCGATGAGGAGCTGTCGGAGCAGTGCGCCCCGCGTGGCACCCAACGAGGCTCGGATCGCGATCTCCCGCCGGCGGGCGGCGGTCCGAGCCAGCATCAGGCTCGCAGCGTTTGCGCACGCGACGAGCAGGACCAGCATCGGCACGACCAGGAAGCCCACCACCGTAAGGAGCGCTCGGTGCCTTCCGGCTCCCGGTCCGAAGATGAGGTCGCCCGAGACCAGCCGGGCATCTCGGCGGGTTTCGGGACTCGCAGCTTGCAGGTTGCGAGAGAGTGCCGGCAGCGCTGCGTCGGCTTCTTCATGCGTCACATGCGGCGCGAGTCGGGCGACGACGCGCAGCCAGCGCGGGGTCGCTCTTCGTGCGTCTGTCCGAGAGGTCGGTCCGAGCCGGGCGGCACCGGAGTCCGCGATGGGGAGCCAAAGGTCCGGACCGCTCGCGTCCGGATCGACCACGTCTCCGGCCGTCATCCCTGTGAATCCCGGCGGCATGACGCCCACGATCTCGAAGGTGCGACCGTTGATGCGGAGCGGGCGTCCGACCGCGGTGGGATCGGCACCGAGACGCCTCTGCCAGAAGCCGTAGCTCACCACGACGTCCGACGACCCGTCTTCCCGGCTGGTGCGCGGACCGAGCGTTCTGCCGAGGAACGGACGGGTCCCGAGGACCGTGAAGTACGCCGGCGTCACCACCTCGGAGCGCACGACGAAAGGGCCCGTGCCCACATCGGCCGCCACTTCCGCGAATCCGGCTCCCGCGACGCCGGAGAAGATGGAGCTGCGAGCCTCCAGAGCCTCGACGTCGGACGGGGCCATCACCGAGGGTGGGAGCATCCGTCCCCGGGCGTCCGGAACCGAGAGGCCGAGAGCGACCAGCCGTTGTTGATCGTCGACGCCCGGGAGGTCACGGAGGGCCATGGCGTTCAGGAGGCTGAAGGCCACCGTGGTGACGCCGACGCCGACGGCCAGGGAGAGTACGACGACGGCGGTGGATCCCGGCTGGGAGCGCAGGGCACGAAGGGCGGAGGATGTGTCCCGCTTGAGGTTCTCGAGCATGAAATGGCGTTCCCGGGAGAGCCCGCGGCCCGCCGCCGCAGGGTTCGCGCGACCCCGTCTTCGGGGCTCCCTACGCAGACACGAGCGAAGCGGTTTCTCTCAAGCGCCCTTACCTGGCCGTGATTCGTGGTTGCCGCGAAGCTGGCGACCCGCGCAACTTGCCACGGAACGCCG
The DNA here is from genome assembly GCA_964630935.1 of uncultured Gemmatimonadaceae bacterium. Classification (GTDB taxonomy): domain Bacteria; phylum Gemmatimonadota; class Gemmatimonadetes; order Longimicrobiales; family Gaopeijiaceae; genus SZUA-318. The sequence continues at coordinate 10,463 of CAZVYM010000084.1, forward strand.
AAGGCTATGATCTCTCGGGCCAGGACCGGTGAAGCGCATGGTACGACATCTCTCTCTCTCTCTCGGCCTCCGACGAGGAGGGCCGGCCGGCCTCATGCTGGTCGCTGCGCTCGCCAACCTCGGGGCCACGTCGAGGATTCGGGCCGCAGTGCGGCCGCTGGCTGCTCCGCAGCAGACGGCAGCCAGTCGGACGGCTCCCGTTCGCGCCACCGAAGCGCGTCCGCGTGCACCCGTCTTCCGGATCACGCTCCCGCCCTCGGCAGCCCGCCGCATGGCGGCCCTCGGCCTCGAGGTCCCCGTGCACGGCCGGGTGTACGTCGTTCTGGCCTCCGACGGCACGCGGGAGCCCAGAGCGCAGGTGCGCGTGATCGGCGCGCCCTTCTGGGGTGAGGACGTCCAGGGCCTCGGGGGCGGAGGCTCGGTCGCGCTGGAGCCGGGAGGGCCGGGCGTCACCGGTTATCCTGCCGACGATCTGCGCGACATCGCGCCGGGGGAGTACCGCGCGCAGGCGGTCCTCAACGTCTATACGACCTTCCACCGCGCCGACGGCCACACCGTGAGCCTGCACCTGAACTCGGGTGCCGGCCAGGACCTCTGGCGCTCGCCGGGGAACGCGTACTCCGTGCCGGTTCGAGTCCGCATCTCCGGGCCGGCCGATCCTGCGCCCTCCTCGGCGGCGGATCCGGACACGGTCGAGCTGAGCCTCGACAGCGTCATCCCGCCGTCGGAGCCGGTCCCGGCGGGTGGCTCGCTCCAGCAGGGCAATCCGACGGACCATGGCCTGGTGCGCTTCGCGAAGATCCGGAGCGAGCGGCTCTCGCGCTTCTGGGGCCGAGACATCTGGATCGGCGCCAACATCCTCCTGCCGGCCGGCTACGACGACCATCCGGACCGGCACTACCCGGTGATCTACCTGCAGGGACACTTCCCCGGTCGCTCGGCGCCGTTCGGGTACGGGAGCACCCGCGGCCGGTCCACCGGACTCGACGCCTTCTGGAGCTCCGCCGAAGCGCCGCGCGTCATCGTGGTGACGTTCCGGCACGCGAACCCCTACTACGACGATTCGTACGCGGTGAACTCGGCGAACGTCGGGCCGTACGGGGATGCGCTCGTCGACGAGCTGATGCCGTACATCGAGAGCCACTTCCGCACGATAGACGCTCCGTGGGCGCGCATCCTGGCCGGGGGCTCCACCGGCGGGTGGGAGGCGCTCGCCCTGCAGATCTTCCACCCCGAGACGTTCGGGGGGAGCTGGGGCTGGTGCCCCGACCCGGTGGACTTCCACGACTATCAGATCGTCGACGTCTACGATGACGCCAACGCGTACGTCGTGAGCGAGGGGGCCGTGCGCGTGCCGCGTCCGGGTGCCCGGGGGACCGACGGGTCGGTGCGCTACACGATGGAGCAGGAGAACCGCTGGGAGCTGGCCCAGGGCGAGCACGCCCGCTCGGGCGGCCAGTGGGACATCTGGCAGGCCGTCTTCGGCCCCGTCGGTGCCGACGGCTATCCCGCCCCGATTTGGGACAAGCGTACGGGCGCGATCGACCACGACGTGGCTCGATCCTGGGGAGAGCACTTCGACCTGCACGCGTACCTGGAGCGAAACTGGATCGGCATCGGTCCTTTGCTGGCCGGGAAGATCCACGTCGCGGTGGGCGACATGGACACGTTCTACCTCAACAATGCGGTGTACCGTCTGCAGGCGTTCCTGGACTCCACCACGTCACCGCCCGCCCGCGCTTCTTTCGAGTACGGCCGTCTGAAGCCGCACTGTTACATCGGCCACAGCCAGGTGGACCCGACCCGGGATCTGGGCTATCCGGAGTTCATCCGCATCGCCGCCGACTACATGAGGAGCACGGCACCCCGGGGGGCGGACCTGCGCTGGCTCGGGCACGCCGTGCCGCGAGACTGATCGAAGCGCGGCGGTCGATCCCAGGATTTCGTCGCGTCCCCGCCGGCGCACGTCTCCGCCGTCCGAGGGGGCACCGGCCGGCGCCGCTCGCCCGTCCGGCCACCTCGTCGGGGCCCGGGCCGACTATCTCGTCGCGGCGCCCGACTCGGCGAACAGCCCGAGGTCCACGGCCATCCCCATCGCCTCGTACCCCGCGTCGCTCGGGTGCAGGTGATCTCCGCTGTCGTACTTCGGCAGGAATCGCGAGGGATGGGCCGGGTCCCGCGTGACCTCGTCGAAATCGATCACCCCGTCGTACTCCCCGCTCGTGCGGATCCACTGGTTGATGGCTTGTCGCTTCGCTTCACCCTCGGGGCTGTAATAGCCGCACCCTTCGTACGGCGTCAGCGTGGCGCCGTAGATCCTGAGGCCCATCTGATGGGTCCGCGCGATGAGCTGCCGGTAGCCCGCGATGAGGTCCTCGGCGCTCACCTCCTGGTCCCGGAAATTCCTGAACATGGAGTCGCCGATGTCGTTGATCCCTTCCAGTACGATCACATAGCCGACGCCCGGCTGGCGCAGCACGTCCTGGTCGAAGCGCGCCAGCGCGTCCCGCCCCGTGCCATCGTGCAGGACACGATTCCCGCTGATGCCTTCGTTCAGAACGGAGAGCCGGTCCAGCTCGCCCTGGTCCTCGAGATGTCGGGCGAGGACGTTCGGCCAGCGTGCGTCGGCGTCGGGGGTGGAGGCGTACCCGTCCGTGATCGAGTTGCCGAGCGTTACGATGGCGGCCGTGCCGGTGGGCGCTCGGACGCTCACCCCGCTCAGGAAGAACCAGTTCACCGCCGTGGTGTCGACCGGCATGGCCACCGCGTTCGTGTGATCGCCGGGTGTCGAGACGTACGATGTCTGGACCGAAAGGGGGTGATACGTGGACGTCTCGGTCGAATCGGGCAGGTACAGGCTGATCGCGAGCCGGGCCAGGGGGGGCACGTGGAGTGCGACCGGATCGCTGAGCGCCGGCGCGCCCGGCGGCACGGTGATCGACGACGCCCCGCCGAACGTGAGCGGCCGGCTCGTCTCCGGGTCGATGCTCGCCCCGCCCGCGGAGATCGCGACGCTCGCCGCCCCGATCACGAGCGAGGTACGACCGAGCTCGTTCGAGAACCGGACCCGCACCGTGTCTCCTCCCATGCTGACCCGCACGATCTGTCGGACGGTCTGGTCCCGGAAGCTTCCGATCGCGGGCGGATCCGAAACCGCCCGACCCTGAGGACTCGCGGCCCACGTCCCCACCCACTGCCGGTCGGCCGTGGTTCCGGGAGCCTGTCGGACGACGCATCCCCCGGAGAGGAGCAGGGCCGCGGCGGCGAGAAACGGGAGCGAGCGCGAGGTGGGGAGCGTCGACGAGGTGGATCTCATGAGTCACCCTTGGCGAGCCTGCAAGGAACCGAACGGGACACGTGACGATACGTAGTCGGGTCCGGCAAGTCACCCGAGGAGGAGGAGCACACCATGTCGCTCGCACGCGTTGTCCCGAGCCGTCCCGTCATGGCCGTCCTCCTGGCCTTCGCCCCGATCGTCCTGATCGTCTCGAGGCCGGCGCCCGCCTCGGCGCAGGATTGGCCACGCTTCGGGTGGGACGTCGGGCGATCGAGCGCGCCGGAGGTCCCGGTCGGCATCACGCCGCAGAACGTCGGCTCGCTGCGGCGCCAGCAGGTCGAGATCGACGGCACGATCGACGCCTCGCTCATCTACCTGAAGGGGGTGCGTATGGGCGACGCGACGCACGACGTCTTCTTCGGGACCACCACGTACGGCAAGACGCTCGCCATCGACGCCGACAGCGGTTCGGTGCTGTGGGAGTTCACTCCGCCCTCCTACGACGATGTCGCGGGCTCCCGTCAGATCACCACGGCGACGCCCGTGGCCGATCCGGACCGTGAGGCCATCTACGCCGCCGCCCCGGACGGCGAGATCCGGAAGCTGGCCGTCGCCGACGGCCACGTGGAATGGAGCACGTCCGTCACGAAGCTCCCTCGGCGCGAGAAGATCCCGGCAGCGCTGAACTTCTTCCGCGGCCGGGTGATCGTCACCACGGGCGGCTACATCGGCGACCGGCCGCCTTATCAGGGACACGTCGCGGTCCTCGCCGCGGAAGACGGCCGACTCCTCCACGTGTGGAACTCGTTGTGCAGCGACCGGTCGGGGCTGCTCGACCCGTCATCGTGCTCCGAGAGCGGCTCCGCCATCTGGGGACGGTCGGGGGCCGTGGTCGATTCGACGAACGGCCACATCTTCGTGGCGACGGGAGACGGGCGCTGGGACGGGCGGACGAACTGGGGTGACGCGGTGGTGGAGCTCGATGCCGAAGCGACCCGGATGCTGGGCGACTATACGCCGTCCGATACGCGTCGGCTGGAAGACCGGGACGTCGATCTGGGCTCGACCTCACCCGTGCTGTTGGGCGGGGGCTTGATCGCACAAGGTGGCAAGGACCGGATCATCCGGGTCATCGATTGGGCCCGGATGCGCGGGACCGACCCCCATCGGGGAGGCGAGGCTTCCCACGTGGAGACCCCTTCGGGCGACCGCCTCTTCACGGCGCCGGCCGTGCTGCACGCAGACGGCACGACGTGGCTGTTCGCGGCGGACAACGGGGGAACGTCGGCCTGGAAGCTGAAGGGAGCCGATCTGGAGCCCGCGTGGCACGAAGACCGTGGCGGCACGAGCCCGGTGGTCGCCGGCGGGCTGCTCTTCGTGTACGATCCCCGTGGTGGACTCGCGGTCTACGAGGCTTCGACCGGCAAGAAGATGGCCGACCTGGACTGCGGTCGCGGACACTGGAACAGCCCGATCGTCGCGGACGGCCGCATCGCCCTCCCCGAGGGGAGCTCGAACGCCCACCGGAAGGACGGCGTCATCGACATCTGGCGGGTGGCGCGCTGACCACGACGCCACGGATAGGGTTGGACATCCGGCGGGTCGTGCGCCGACGTTGGTTCCTCGGCATTATGGACGTCCAGGCGAGTGGCGCGGGGTGATGCGCCAGCGACGAGTCCACGGGGGTCATCGCCGTCCGGCGAGCGGCACCCTGGCGGCACATCCATCCTTCGAAGGCGATAGCGGTGAACATCCTCGATCGGTCGCTGGCCCAGCTCGCGGACGCGCTCGGGCGTCGAGGCGTATCCTCGACCGAGCTGGTGTCGGAGGCGCTCCACTGGTACTCGCTGCGCGAGCCCACCCAACACGCCTACAAGCACGTCGAGCCGGCGCGGGCCCTCGAGGCCGCGGTGGCCGCCGACCGCATGCTGGCCGACGATGCAGCACCCGGTCCGATGTGCGGGATTCCGATCTCGGTGAAGGACCTCTACGGCGTCACGGGGCTCCCCACGTATGCCGGCACGGCCCGCCAACTGCCTGAGGCATGGTCCCGTGATGCCTGGCTGGTGAGTACACTGCGCACGCAGGGCGCCGTCGTGATCGGAAAGACCCATACGGTCGAGCTGGCCTACGGCGCGGTCGGCATCAATCCGCACTGGGGCACGCCCTGGAACCCGTGGGACGCGGAGGTCCACAGGATCCCCGGCGGCTCTTCGTGCGGGGCCGGCGTGAGCCTGCACCAGCGCTCGGCACTGGTCGCGCTCGGCACCGATACGGGGGGATCGATCCGGATCCCGGCGGCGCTCACGGGCATGGTGGGCCACAAGACCACGGGCGGCCGGTGGCCGACCGACGGCGTGGTCCCGCTCAGCACGACGTTCGACAGTGTAGGCGCTCTCACCCGCACGGTATCCGACTCCGTCTGGTTCTTCGGGTCCGTGGATCCCTCCTGGGGCGACCCCAGGGCGCTGCTCGCGCAGCTGGAGGCGTCGTCGGATCGGCCGGTTCGCGTCGGTGTGCCCCGCTCCGAGATCTGGAAAGCCTGCCAGACGGACATCGCGGACGTCATCCACCGGGCGTTGGACGACCTCGAGGGCTCCGGCTGGACGCTGGTGGAGATCGATGGCGCCCGGTTGGACGAAGCGGGCCGTCTCTACGCGCGGGGCGGAATCGCCGGGGCGGAGTGCAAGGCCTTCCTCGAGCGCGACCTCCCGGGCTGGCTCGAGATCCTACACCCCACCGTGGGCAGGCGGCTCCAGTCGGCCGTCGAGCTCGGAGGTGCCGCCTACACGGAGGCGATGGCGGAGCGCGGCCGGCTGGTCGAGACGGCTCCCGTGCTCTTCGAGGAGGTGGACGTTCTGGCGCTCCCGGGGGCGCTCCTCACGCCCCCTCCGGTGTCCGAGCTGGAGGATCTGGACCGCTACCTCGAGGTGAACGCGACGCTGCTCCGACCGACGAGCCCCGCCAGCGTGCTGGGTCTTTGTGCCCTCTCGCTCCCGGTCGGGCGGGACCGAGCCGGGATGCCGGTCTCGCTCCAGCTGGTGGCGCCGGGCGGCGCGGACGAGGCGCTGCTCGGTGCGGGGCTCGCGGCCGAGCGGATCCTCGGCCCGCCCG
>CAZVYM010000085.1:0-16666 GCA_964630935.1 uncultured Gemmatimonadaceae bacterium
ATGGAAGGGGTTGTAGAGCTTGGACAGACGGGTGTTCGTGCGGTCCACGGCCAGCGTGTACTGCACGAGGTCGTTGGTGCCGATCGAGAAGAAGTCGCAGAGAGGAGCGAGCTCCGCCGCGCTGAGCGCCGCTGCCGGCGTCTCCACCATGATGCCCAGCTTGTAACCCGAGTTGTAGCGGATCCCCTTCTTTCTGAGGTTCTCCTCTTCCTCTTCCAGGAGGGCGCGCACCTGGCGGACCTCCTCGACGTCATTGACCAACGGCACCATGATGCGCACGTCGCCATGGGCCGTGGCGCGCAGGATCGCCCTGAGCTGCGTCCGGAAGAGCTCGGGCTCGTCCAGGCAGACCCTGATGGCGCGCCAGCCGAGGAAGGGGTTCTCCTCCTGCGGCATGTGCAGGAACATCGGGAACTTGTCCCCGCCGAGGTCGAAGGTGCGGATGTAGACCGCGGCGTCCGGGAACGCTGCGGCCACCCGTTTGTAGGCCTGGTACTGTTCCTCCTCGCCCGGCATCGTGCCGCGTCCCACGACCAGGAACTCGGTGCGGAACAGGCCGATGCCCTCCGCTCCGTGCGCGCGGGCCTGCTCGGCCTCGGCCGGCAGATCGAGGTTGGCCCGCAGGGCCACCGGCTGCCCGTCCTTGGTGAGCGACTCCTCTTCCGCGATGACCGCGAGCTCCTTCTCCCAGGAGCGATGCTGCTGCTGGCGTTGGCGGAAGGCCGCCTTGTCGGCGTCGTCCGGGTCGAGCACGATGCGACCGATGCGACCGTCCAGGATCGCGTCCTGCCCCTCTTTGGCCAGCTGGGAGACCCTCCCCAGGCCGACGACGGCGGGGATCTCCAGGCTGCGGATCAGGATGGCCCAGTGGGCCGTCCTGGTGCCGAGATCCGTCGCCACGCCCAGCACGTTGCCCGGATCCATCTGCACCGTGAGGCTCGGCGTGAGGTTCTTCGCCACCACGATCACGCCGTCGGCCTGCGAGGCGAGGTCGGACGGGTCGTGGTAGCCCAGGAGCCTGTGCAGGACGCGGATCATCACGTCCTCGACGTCGTTCAGGCGATCGAGGACCAACGGATGGGACGTGCGGCTCCACATCGCCTGAAGCTCGAGCATGCGCCACTCGAACGACCGCTGGGCCGTCAGTCGATTCTCCTCGATGTAGCGCACCGTGCCTTCGACCACCGCCACGTCGTCCAGCATCAGGATCTGGGGATCGAAGATGCGGGCCTCGACCGGGCCCAGACGCTCCTCGGTCGCGGACTGCAGGCCCCGTATGCGGTCCTTGGCCCATTCGCGCGCCTCGTGGAAGCGTTCGACTTCGCGCTCCACCTCGACGTGGGCGACGGTCTCGTGCGGCACGAGGGGCACGCCCCAATGCAGCAGAAAGACCTTGCCGGAGGCGATTCCTTCCGAGGTGGGCGAGCCGTCGAGGACGATGGACATCAGAGGCTCCTCATGCTTCCTCGAAGCCGCGGCTCACGAGGTCCGCGAGGGCGTCGAGCGCCTCGGGCGCATCCTCGCCCTCGGCCACGAGTCGAAGCGTGCTCCCCTGCTCTGCTGCGAGCATGAGCACGCCCATGATGCTCTTTCCGTTCACCTCAAGGCCGTCCTTGAGGACGGTGATCTCGGCCTTGAAGCTTCCGGCGAGGCGGACGAACTCGGCCGCGGGGCGGGCGTGCATCCCGGCCCGATTCACGATCTGGACATCTCGCCGCATCTGGGGCGCCTCGCTCATACGACCAGCCCCCATGTCGCGAGAAGCGCCACGGTCGACACCACGGCCACGGCGGCCGGACGCCAGACGCGGTGTCCCACCAGAAGGCCGCAGACGAACGCGCCGATCGAGAGGCCTCCCCAGAGGGGGCCCGCCTCGACCAGGCCTCCGTCACCCGCGAGGATCGCACCCACGGCCAGCCCGAGGAGACCCGCAGCGGCGAAGCGGATCCGTTCCGTCCATGCGCCCAGGCCCGACATTCCGAGATGGCGCGCCACGCTGCGCCCTTCCCGCAGGCCGGTCCGGAATCCCCAGGCCCTCAGGAACACGTGGCCGAGGTTGTAGAGGCCGAGGAAGAGGATCACCGCCACCGCCGGCGAAGCGCCCAGCCACACGCTCGCGAGCGAGATCAGGGAGACGGCGGGCAGCCACGAGCCCCACACCAGGGAGTCTCCGAGGCTGCCGAGGGGGCCGCGCACCGCCGCCTTGAAGCGCTTCACCGTTTCCTCGTCCTCGCCGTCGGCCTCGAGGCGAATCGTCGCGCCCAGGGCCAGGTCCGCAAGATACGGATGGGCATTGAAGTGGGCCAGGTGACGCCGGACGGACGCTTCGAGTCGGCCCCGGTCGTCGCCGGACAGCACGCGCAGGACGGGCAGGATCGCGAAGGCGAAGCCCGAGCCCAGCATGGTGTGGTAGTTCCACGAGCCCTGCACCAGGAAGGACCGGGCGAACGCCGACCGGAGAGACCGCGCGGGCAGGACGGTGCTCACAGGAACCTCGCGAACGCCAGGCCCAGGGCCATACCGACCGCGAACACGGCCTTGCGCCGTCGGAATCCACCGAGGCTCCGCAGCAGAATGCCACAGGAGACCGCACCGCCGACGATGAGCAGCCCGAGGGAGTCGGCCGCGGACAGCGGCCAGGCCGGCGCCAGCCTGTCCACGACGAGGGCCCCGACGAGCACGCCTGTGAAGGTGACGAGCACGCCCCGCAGGAAGTCCAGCCCGAGCGCACCGAGGTGCGCGGTCACGACACGTCGCGGCCCGGCATCGGACTCTCCGGGCTCGGGCACCAGACGACCGTTGAGCCGGCGGAGCTTCGTGATGGTCCAGCCTCCGATCTGACCCCAGATCAATCCGACCGCCATGGCGACCGGCACGGCCCCCACCCCCTGCCCGCCGACGGCGGTCGCCACCGCGACGACCGTGGCCGTTGGCCCCTCGGGAAACCGTGCGCCTCCGACCGGGAACGACACCAGGAGATAGAGCTCGAGCAGGGCGCCGATGAGGAGGCCCTGCGACGGATCACCCACGAGCCACCCCGTGAGGGTCCCGGCCACGAGCGGACGGGACACCATGAACTGGCCCGCAGAGGTGGCGTCCAGCGCGAGCACGCCGCCGGCGAGCGCGACGAGTACCAGGTGCGTGAGGTCCATCAGGATCCCAGAAGGGTCCGGAGGTCCACCCTGTGGGAATCGGGCAGGTCCTGGGCTGTCACGATCGCTCCTTCATCGGCGAGGGCACGTAGCTTCGCGCGGTCCTCGGAGGTCAGGTGGAGGTAGGTGAGCACCTCCGTCCGGTCGGGGCTGTGATGGAGCCCGCCCACATTCACCTTGACCCCTTCGAGCAAGCCTCCACGCGCGAGGCGGAGCATGGCGTCCACGCTCCGGGTGAGTAGGATGGAGCGGTCCGGCGCGCCGCGCCACTCCTCGATCCGTCGTCGGGCATCGTCCACCGTCACGAACAACGTCTTCGTGTCACCGGCTCCGAGGCGGTAGAGATCCTGCTCCCATTCGCTCGCGGCGAGATCGTCGTCCACGACGAGGTAGCGGCCCGGGGCGACCTGGCTGCCCCATCCGAGGACCACCTGGCCGTGGATCAGTCGCTCGTCGATGCGATAGAGAACGATGGGCACGGGCCGTCACCTATGCGTCGGAGTCACGGTCTCGACGGGGCGAAAGCATCTCTAGCCGCTCGCGCGGGACGGCTGCAACTGGAGGACGCTTTCCCGCCCCTTGCTCACAAGCCGGGGAATCAGCTCGTCGAAGGGCAAGTCGCGGTGGAAGACGAAATCCAGCAACACGGGGAGGTTCACACCGCATAGGACGGCCCGGTCTCGCTCCCCACGGCAGCAGGCGAACGCGGCCATCCCGCAGCTCCCGCTCTGCAGATCCGCGAACACCACCACCGGCCCACCATCGGCCAGACGTTTCAGCTCGTCCCTCAAGTCCTGGGGCGTGAGGCCTTCATTGGACACGGGTGTCAGCGCATCCGCGGCGCCGCCCGCGATCCTCCGGACCGCGTCGACCAGGCCCTCCGCCATGGTCCCGTGCGCCACGACGAGACCGATCGCCGGACGGGACTCACTCATGGTCCTGCTCCAGATACTCGCGGACGGGGCGCATGTGTCTGCGCAGGTCACGGTCGAAGCTCTCCGCGGAATTCACGCCGGCGTACTTCAACAGGTGGTTCATCGCGACCACCTCGGAGATGACCGTGATGTTCTTGCCCGGGTTGAGGGGAACGGTCACCCTGGGAATGCTGACCTCGAGGATCTCCTTCTCGTCCTCCTCGAGCCCCGTACGCGAGTACACGCGCTTCGGATCCCAGAACTCCAGCTGCACCACGACCTCGATACGCTTCTGTTGACGGATCGATCGGACCCCGAAGAGCGCCGGGATGTCGATGATCCCGATGCCGCGGATCTCCATATGGTGGCGCTGCAGCTCGTGTCCCTTGCCGATCAGCAGGTTGGTGCCCGGTCTCGTCACCATGACGAGGTCGTCGGCCACCAGGCGGTGTCCCCGCTCCACGAGGTCGAGCACGCACTCGCTCTTGCCCACCCCGCTCTCACCCATGAAGAGCAGCCCGACTCCGTAGACGTCCGCGAGCGAGCCGTGCAGCGTCGTCGACGGGGCGAGCGCCACCTCGAGAAACGGCTTGATCCGCCTGTAGAACACCTTCGTGGCTCGAGCGCTGCGGAGGACCGGGACGCCGTGCTCGCGAGCTACCTCGAGAAAGTAGTCGGGGACGTGCTGCCCCTTGGTCACGAACACGGCCGGGACGCCGAAAGCGAACAACCCCGCGAGTCGGCTACGGGCGTCGGCGGCGTCCAACGTGGCGAGATACGTCATCTCGGTCTCGCCGAAGACCCACATCCGTCCCTCCGGCACCCGCGCCGTGTATCCCGCGAGCGCCAAGCCTGGGCTGGACACGTCAGGGTCGAGCGCCAAACGGTCGAGCGGCACTCCTTCGTTGAGGAGCTCGAGGTCGGCGCTCTCGCGCTTGGCGTCCAGGATGTCCTGAACCGTGATGCTCTTGGCCCCGCCGGGCTGGCCGGAGCCTCGGGGAGGGTGGTTCACGCTTTTCGGCTCAGTCGCTCGTTACCCCTTCGGAGAGGCGCGGTGCCTGGTGGTCCTTCAGCTGGCCGCGCCGGCGTCGCAGAATGCGGCGCAGACGATTCACGACCTGGTCGAGAGCCGAGCGGAACTCGTTGCCTTCGCCCGTCGCGATCACGGGATCCGCACGGTCGATGGACAAGATGACCTCGACCTTCCGGAGGTGCTTGACCTCCTCGTAGACGACCTCGGCGGCGGAGACGGCGGGGTCGTAGCGCTCGAGGCGCTCGATTTGCTCTTGTGTGCGTTTACGTACGGAGTCGGGAAGTTCACAGTGTCGCGCTGCGATCTGTACTCTCAAGGCTACCTCCCTTTGGATACCGCGCTGTCGCACGTGCCTGTTTAGTGAAAGTTAGTCGTGCCGACCGGACGCGACCACCCGGTGAAGAGCGTCCTCCATGGCGACCGCCGAGGCGTCCCACGAATACGATTCGGCGAAGCGACGTCCGCGTTCGCCGAGGCTGTCGCGGAGCTCCGGGTCGCGCAGGATGCGCCCGATCCGCCGCGCGAGCTCTCCGACATCGCCGTGCGGGACCAGGAATCCGGTCCGACCGTCCAACACGGATTCCCTCAGACCCGGCGCGTCGCTCGCCACGGTCGGAGTCCCGCACGCGGCGGCTTCGAGGTTGGCGATTCCCCAGCCTTCCTTCGGGGACGTGAGCGTGTGCGCCCAGGAGCGCCGGAAGAGCTCCAGCTTGCGATCCTCGTCCACGAAGCCTGCGAACTCCACCCGATCGGCAATGCCCAGACGAGAGGCGAGGGCGCGCAACGTGGGCAGATGGTCGCCCTTGCCGCCCACGACGAGCCGCAGATCCAGGCCCTCGCCAGCGAGCACGGCCACGGCCTCGAGGACCAGGTCGACCCGCTTGTACTTCTTCACCCGTCCGAAATAGAGCACGGTCGGCTGCTCGTAGCGTCGGCCGTCCGGAGCGGGCGTGTAGCGATCGGTGTCGATGCCGTTGGGAATCACCTCGATCGGGTCGGCGCGCATTCCGCGGGCCGCCAGATCCTCGCGGGTGCTCTCGGAGATGGCGATCGTGGGCCGTCCGCGGAAGACCCACGGGATCGGCCGCTCGAGGATCCAGGTTCCGGCCGCCAGGAGGGGGCCCGCTTCCCTGAAGGCCGTGCCGCCGAAGAGGTGATGGACGAGCAGCACCACGGGGAGCTTGGTCCAGTAGGGTGCGAAGACGGGGACCTTGTTGAGGTCCTCCACGACGACGTCGAACGGGTGCCGCCGCAGCTCCTTGCGGAAGTAGCGGGGCCCCGCCAGCGAAAACGTGTAGCGCCGTCCGGCTCGGTGGACCTCGATGCCGTCGAGCGTCACGCGGGGCCGGCATCCCTCCCAGCCGGAGGCGAGCAGCGTGACACGGTGTCCCCGCCTGACCAGCCGTCCGAAGATCTCGTGGAGATGCGTCTCGGCCCCCCCCGCCTGGGGGTTCTCGCGATCGAGCCAGTTGACGACGAGGATGTCGAGCGCGTCCCTCACCGGGTCTCTTCCCAACCGCGCTTGTACAGCGCGTCGAGCACTCCGTTGACGAAGCGAGGAGAATCGGGTCCTCCGTACGCCTCGGCGAGCTGGATCGCCTCCTGGAGCGAGACCTTCGGCGGAACGTCCTCGACGTACATCAGCTCCGTGGCGGCCAGGCGCAGGACCGCGCGGTCGAGGGTCGACACTCGTTCGAGCCGCCAGTTCTCGAGGGCGTCCTGGAGCGCCTCGTCGATGTCCGTGAGATGCTCGTCGATGAGCTCGAGCACCCTGCGCACGTACGGGAGCCGCCGAGGAGACATGCGTCGGGTGGCCAGCGTGTCGCCCAGCGCATCTCGGAGGGATCCGGACGCCAGGCGGGTCTCCCATTGGTACTGGATCTGGACGATCCACGCCCGCGCGCGGCTCCGATCGATCCGATCGGCACGGTCCAAGGCGTTCGCTCCCGTCCCTTTGCCCTTCTTCACTCGGAGCCCTTCAGCCTCTCGTAGAGCCGGATCATCTCGAGCGCGCCCAGGGTCACCTCGTACCCCTTGTTGGACGGGCCTTCCGCCGCTCGGGCCAGCGCCTGGGCACGGTCGTCCGTGGTGAGAACCCCGAAGGCTACGGGAATACTCGCCGCGCGCGCCACCGCGCCCAGTCCGGAGCTGGCCTCCGAGGCCACGTAGTCGAAATGCGGTGTCTCGCCCCGGATGACGCAGCCGAGGGCCACCAGCGCATCGTGCCGGCCCCCTCGCACGACCCGGGCCGCGGCCTGCGGAAGCTCCCAGGCCCCCGGCACGTGGTAGACGTCGACGGACCCCTCGCGCGCACCGTGCTCCTCGAGGCACGCGAGCGCCCCGTTCAGAAGCCTCTCGGTCACGTCTTCGTTGAAGCGCGAGACCACGATCGCGATGCGCACTCCGGCCGCGCTCACCGTTCCCCGCGCCCGCTCGGTGGGGGCGCCTTCGGAGGTCACAGGATGTGTCCCAGCTTGGAGCGCTTGGTGTCGAGATACTTCGAGTTGAATTCCCCGGGCTCGATCTTCAGCGGCTCCCGTCCCGTGATCTCGATGTCATAGCCGTCGAGGCCCACGATCTTGCGAGGGTTGTTGGTCAGCAGCCGGATCGAGCTCAGCCCCAGGTCCAGCAGGATCTGCGCGCCGATCCCGTAGTCACGGAGGTCCGGCTTGAAGCCGAGTCGCTCGTTCGCCTCGACCGTGTCCATGCCTTCGTCCTGGAGCGCGTAGGCCTTGAGCTTGTTGCCCAGCCCGATCCCCCGCCCTTCCTGACGCAGGTAGACGATGGCTCCGAGTCCCTCGGCTTCGATCTGGCGCATGGCCGCGGCGAGCTGCTCGCCGCAGTCGCAGCGCTGGGATCCGAAGACGTCGCCGGTCAGGCACTCCGAGTGCATGCGCACGAGCACGTTGGCCTTGCCCGCGATGTCTCCCTTCACGAGCGCCAGGTGCTCCCGGCGGTCGACCACGCTCTCGTAGCCGATCACCTTGAAGTGGCCGTTCTTCGTGGGGAGCTCGGTCTCGGCGATCCGGCGCACCAGGCGGGTCTTGGTCAGGCGGTAGGCGACGAGCTGGGCCACCGTGATGAACCGGAGGCCGTGCTCCTCGGCGAAGAGCTCCAGCTGGGGCCGACGGGCCATGGTTCCGTCGGGGTTGAGGATCTCGCAGATCACGCCCATCGGCGGGAACCCGGCGAGCTTGGCGAGGTCGACCGCGGCCTCGGTCTGTCCGACCCGGCGCAGGACGCCTCCCGGCTTGGCGCGTAACGGGTGCATGTGGCCCGGGCGGCGCAGGTCGGAGGGGCGGGTGTCCGGATCCAAGAGCACCTGTACCGTCTTGGCACGATCATGGACGCTGATGCCCGTCGTGACGCCGAACCGTCGGTGGGCGTCGACCGAGACGGTGAACGCGGTACCCTGAGGGTCCGTGTTGTGGTCGGTCTGGAGGGGGAGATCCAGATCGTCGGCCCGATCCGCGGTCATGGCCACGCAGATGAGCCCTCGCCCGAACTGGGTCATGAAGTTGATGTGATCCGGCGTGACGGCCGCGGCCGCCAGGACCAGATCCCCTTCGTTCTCGCGGTCTTCATCATCGGCCACGATGACCATCCGCCCCTGGCGGATGTCCTCGATGGCGTCCTCGACGCGATCGAATGCCATGTCGAAGCTCTCTCTTTCAGCCCTGTCGGGTGGCCAGGATCTTACCCACGTACTTTCCGATCAGGTCCCCCTCGACGTTCACCGGTGCGCCCGGCCGCAGCTCGCCGAGGTTGGTGTGCTCCCAGGTGAAGGGGATGATCCCGATCCGGCACACGTCGTCGGAAATGAACTCGCTGACCGTGAGGCTCACGCCGTTGAGACAGATCGAGCCGTGGAGGATGGTGGTCTCGGCGACGTCCCGCGGGATGCGGAAGTCCATGAGCCAGTACTCTCCATCCCTCACAACATGCTCGAGGTGGCCGACGCCATCTACGTGTCCCTGAACGAGATGGCCATCAAGCCTACCGTCGGTCCTCATGGCGCGCTCGAGGTTCACTCGGCTCCCTTCGGCGTAGGTGCCCGCGATGGTGCGCTGCAGGGTGGTCCCGATCACGTCCATCGCGAACGTCCCGGGCTCCACGGCCACCGCCGTCAGGCACGCGCCGTCGACCGCCACGGAATCGCCCTGCGCCAGGTCTCCGAAGGAGCCCGGCGTCTCGATGACGAATCTCCGGGTCGTGTCCAGGTCCTCCGTGGCGCGGATGCGCCCCGTGCCCTCGATGATGCCGGTGAACATCGCCGCTCACTCCTCCTCGTGGTCCAGAACCAGGAGGGCGTCGTTCCCGTGCCGCTCGGGAGGGCAGGCCAAGCGGAACGCCTCCTGTCCGATGCGTGCGGCACCGTCCGGAAACGCGGGCACCCCACTCGCGCCGAGCGTGAAGGGGGCCAGGAACAAGTAGAAGCGCTGCACCCGCCTCGCCCCGATCAAGGACGCGCCGAGTCTCGCCCCGCCTTCGCACAGGATCGAGCGTATGCCCGTGTCCCAACACACGCGGAATACGTCCTCCAGGTCCAGACCCCCGGGCCCCGGAGAGACCGGGTGCACGTGCGCTCCGCGCGCTTCCAGGCGCTCCATATCCGATTCCGGAGCGTCCACCCGGGTGAAGACGTGCACCGGAGCGATCTCCTTCTCGTCGAAGAGAGCGGCGTCCGCGGAGAGGCTCGCCGAGGGGTCGACCACGATGCGGCGCGGCGGAGTGCGGCCCGCCGGGGCCAGCCGCACGGTGAGGCGGGGATCGTCCGTCCGTGCCGTGCGGGCCCCGACCATGACGGCGTCGAAGCCGCTCCTCAGCCGATGCACCTCGGCCTGCGCCTCGGGGCCGGTGATCGGGGTCCCCGAGCCGCGTGTCGCGGAGATGCGCGCGTCGAGGGTCATGGCGAGCTTGAGAGCCACGTACGGCGTCCCATGCCTGGCGACGTGGAAGAACGCGGGGTTCTCCGCCCGCGCGAGCGCGTCGTCCCATACCGGTCCGACGACGTCCACGCCCGCTCGCCGGAGCGTCTCCGCTCCGCCCCCCGACTCCGGGCCGGGGTCGCGGGCGCCGAAGACCACGCGGTCCACTCCGGCGTCCAGCAGCGCGAGGCTGCACGGCGGGGTCCGCCCGTGGTGGTTGCACGGCTCGAGCGTCACGAACACGGTGGCTCCACGGGCTGCGGAACCGGCGCGCTCGAGCGCGGCGATCTCCGCATGCGGCCCCCCGACCTCGGCGTGCCATCCCTCACCCACCACCGCGCCGTCCCGCACGATCACGCAGCCGACCATGGGGTTCGGGTGGACCCATCCCCATCCGTTGCGGGCCAGCGCACGCGCGCGCTCGAGGTGTTCGAGACCTTCGACCGCGCCTGGCGCGTCCGATCCTGACATTCACATCTCCTGCGTCGGCCGCCGTCCCCGGAGTCAGCGGGGACATCACCCTGGCGGGCCATCACCCTAGATCGTGAGGCGGAAGGCGATGCTGCCGAAGAACGTGCCTTTGGAGGGATCGAAGGGAGCGCCCTGATAACCCGATACGGGGCCGAATCCCCTGGCCCACCCCGCCTCCGCCGACAGCTGCAGAATCAGGAAGTTCATGGCGGCACCACCGAAGAAGAGGGAGCGCCTGCGGCGCAGGCTCGAAACCGAGCTCTCCACCGGGTTGCCGTTGACGTCCGTCACTCGAATGCTGGCGCTTCCCCCGTACCAGTCCCAGCCGACGCCGAAGAGGAGCCCGACCCCCATCAGGTCCTTTCCCACGGTCGCCCTCACCGCGGTCAGGACGGGATCGATGGATACGGAGGGCGCTCCGGCCACCGCCGCCGGATTGAGGTCGATCTTCGCGATGTCTCGCCGGGTCAGCGACACGGAGACGCCGGGCAGGGTGAAGGACTCCCGTAGGAGGCCCACGCGAACCCCGAGCGCGTACGCCTCGGCTCGCCCGTCGAACCCCTCTCCCGAGGGGAGGAAGAGGAAGCTCGCGTTGGCGAGCAGATCGAGCGACAGGACCCCGCCGACGGTCGGAAGCGGGGAGAAGCCGTCGAACACGCCGGCCGCGACCCCCGTCCTGAGCATGGGAATCATGAAGCTCGCCTTTCGGGACGGCGGTCCGCTCGGGTCCACCAGATCCGGCATGGAGACGCGAGCGAATCCCAAGCGGAGGCTGAACCCGAGCCTCGGCGTGGCTCCGATGCGGCGTCCCAGGGTGCTGGCGCTACCGGCGACTTCCGATCCGAGACCGGCCGCGAGTCCGACGTGTCCCTGGATCGCCCCCGCCGTCACGGCCGTCTCCATGCACGATCCCTGGGGGCCTCCGGCGCTCACGCAGTCTCTGCCCAGCGTCTCGACGGTCTGACCGGCGAGCGCGGTCGCGCTCAACCCGACCGCCGCCACGAGCATGGCGGTGATCGACGGGGAGAGGCGCGTGGCGGAGCTCATACGTAGCGTACCCCCGTGCCCCGCTCGATGGTACCGATCGGCGTGCAGACCGTCCCGCGGGCTTCCAGGCCCTTCCGCACCGATTCGGCGTCGTTGGCGTCCACGACGACGATCATGCCGACGCCCATGTTGAAGACCCGGTCCATCTCCGAGCGCTCCACGCCCCCGGCTTGCTGAAGGGTCCGGAAGACGGCCGGGGGCTCCCACGCGTCGCGCTCCACCCGTGCGCCCAGGCCTTCGGGCAGCACACGAGGCAGGTTGCCGGGAATGCCACCGCCGGTGATGTGCGCCAACGCGTGGACGCGCCCTTCGTCCAGCACGTCGGACAGGGCGTGGAGGTAGCTCCGGTGGACGGCGAGCAGCTCGTCGGCCACCGTCCGGCCGGTTTCGGGGAATTCGTCGTCGACCCCGAGGCCCATGCGCTCGAAGACGATGCGGCGCGCCAGGGTGTAGCCGTTGGTATGGAGCCCGGAGGACGGGAGCGCCAGCAGAACGTCGCCGTCCCGGACCTTCGATCCGTCGAGGACCCTGTCGCGCTCCACCACGCCGACGATGAAGCCCGCCAGGTCGTATTCGCCGGCGGCGTAGAAGGCCGGCATCTGCGCCGTCTCTCCCCCGAGGAGCGCGCAGCCGTTCTCCTTGCAGGCGAGGGCCACGCCGCCCACGACCTCGGCCACGACGCCCTCGTCCATCTCCCCGGTGCCCAGGTAATCGAGGAAGAAGAGGGGGCGGGCACCCTGCACGAGGATGTCGTTGACGCAGTGATTCACGAGATCCTGCCCCACCGTGCCGTGCCGCGCCGCCTGGAAGGCGACCTTGAGCTTCGTGCCCACGCCGTCCGCGCTCGACACGAGAACGGGCTGTGACAAGCCGTCGGGCACCTGATAGAGGCCGCCGAACAGACCGAGCTCCGAGAGCGTGTACCGGTCCCGGGTCTCGGCCACCAGGCGCTTCAGGCGCTCCTTGGCACGCTCGGCCGCGTCGAGATCGACGCCGGCCTCGCGATAGCTCAAGCCATGCTCAGACATGCTCGTGGGCCGGCATGTGGGTTTCGAACGCGGTCATCTGGCGGAATTCCCGGACCCGCTTCGCCACCTCGTCCGGCGTGAGCGAGCGGAAGCGATCCACGCTGAAGGCCTCCACGGCGTAGGATCCCATGGCCGAGCCGTACACCATGGCGCGGCGCAGCTGATCGGGGTCGGTGGATCCCGCCTGCGACAGGTAGCCGAGGAAGCCGCCCGCGAAGGCGTCGCCGGCTCCCGTGGGGTCGGACAGCTCCTCGAGCGGATACCCGGGCACGAAGAACACCCAGTCGCGGGCGAAGAGGATGGCACCGTGCTCGCCCTTCTTCACCACGACCATCCCCGTGCCGCGCTCCTGGATCCAACGCGCCGCCTTGAGGAGGTTGGCTTCGCCGGCGAGCTGACGGGCCTCGGAATCGTTGATCAGCAACACGTCCACCTTCTCGAGAAGAGAGACGAGACGGTCCCTCTTCCCCTCGATCCAGTAGTTCATCGTGTCGCAGGCCACCAGGTCCGGAGACTCCACGTGGGCGAGCACGTCGAGCTGCAGATCCGGATCGATGTTGCCCAGGAAGACGATGCTGGACGTACGGAACGAGTCCGGGATCTTCGGGCTGAAGTCACCGAAGACACCCAGACGCGTCTCCAGGGTGTCGCGGCTGTTCAGATCGAAGTCGTAGCGGCCGGCCCAGAAGAAGCTCTCTCCCGACCGGTGCTCGATGCCCGAGAGGTCGGCGCCACGCTCCGTGAGGAAGTCGAGCGCCTCGTTCGGGTAGTCGTCGCCGACGACGCCCACGACCCGGACGGGCCCCAGAAGGGAAGCCGCCGAGGTGAAGTAGACCGCCGAGCCGCCCGGGACCTTTTCGGCCTTCCCGAAGGGAGTCTCCACGGAGTCCAGGGCCACGCTTCCAACACAGAGAATCGACATCGCGCTCGCTAATGGCTTCGAGAAGAAAGGCTCGCTCGTATTCCGCTCATTCGCCTACGCCGGCTCGTCCTCGGCCCGCTCCATGCGGCGCGGCGCCTCGATGCCCAGGAGCGTCAGTCCGTTGCGCAGCACCATGCGCACCGCCTCTGCCAGCACGAGTCGTGCCGAGCGCAGCTCCGGGTCGTCCACGAGAACCGCCAGCTCCGGGCTCCTGGTCGGGTTTCCGGCATGGTACCAGGAGTTGGCGGCACCGGCCGTCTGCTCCAGGTAGTCGCAGATCACGTGGGGCGACGCTCCTGCCGCCGCCCTCTCCACCGTCGCGGGGAACTCCGACAGCCGCTTGATGAGCTCGCGCTCGAGCTCGTGGTCGAGCAGGTCGAGGTCCGCTCCGGCGGGCTCCAGGCTGCCCGGCTCCAGGCCGGCCTTGGCGAAGATCGAGCACATGCGTGCGTGGGCGTACTGGACCTTGTAGACCGGGTTCTTGTCCGACTGGTCCAGCGCCACGTCCAGATCGAAGACCAGGTGGGCATCGGGCTTCCGCATCTGGAAGAAGTACCGCGCGACGTCGACGCCGACCTCGTCCACGAGCTCCCGCAGCGTGGTGTACGATCCCGCCCGCTTGGAGAGCCTCACCTCTTCCCCGCCCCGGACGACGGTGACCATCTGATGGAGCACGTACTCGGGGTACCCCTCGGGGAGTCCGAGCGCCCTCAGCCCGGCCCGCACGCGCGGCACCGTCCCGTGATGATCGGCCCCCTGCACGTTGATGACGCGGTGGAAGCCGCGCTCCCACTTGTCGTGGTGATAGGCGACGTCCGGCAGGAAGTACGTGGGCGTGCCCGTGCCGCGGATCATCACCCGGTCCTTCTGGTCCCCGAACTCCGTGGTTCGCAGCCACACGGCTCCGTCGCGCTCGTAGACCAGCCCGGTCGCGCGGAGCGCCTTCACCGTCTCGTCCACCTTGCCGTCTTCGTACAGCGACGACTCGAGGAAGTACTCGTCGAAGTGGACCCGGAACGCGTCGAGGTCGCGATCCTGCTCCTCGCGCAGCGCCCGCACGGCAAAGCGGCGCATGGCGTCCAGTGCCTCCTCGGACGCGTCGTCCACGTAACGGTCGCCCACTTCGTCGGCCAGGCGAGCCGCCACGTCGCGGACGTACTCCCCGTGGTAGCCGCCTTCGGGGATCTCGGCGTTCCGGCCGAAGTGCTCCAGGTAGCGCGCACGCACGCTCTCGGCGAGCCGCTCCATCTGGAGTCCGGCGTCGTTGTAGTAGAACTCCCGGTGGACCGCCCAGCCCGTCCACTCCAGAAGCGACGCGATCGCGTCGCCCAGGGCCGCCTGACGGCCATGACCGAGATGGAGGGGGCCGGTCGGGTTGGCGGAGACGTACTCGACCATCACCGGCGTGCCGCTTCCCGTATCGCTCCTCCCGAACGACTCGTCGCGCGCCAGGATCTCGTCCAGGGCATTGGCGACGGCGCCGGAGGTCAGGCGAAAGTTCAGAAAGCCGGGCCCGGCCACCTCCACCGCCGTGACGCCCGCCGCTTCGAGCTCGAGTCGGTCCGCGATCTCCTCGGCGATCTTCCGGGGCGGGCGGCGCAGCTCGCGCGCGAGCGTCATCGCGACGTTGGTGGCGAGGTCTCCATGGCTGGGATCACGCGGCCGCTCGAGATGCACGTCGGCTTGTGCGACACCCATCTCGGCGAGCACGGCCTCGAGCGCCGCGCGAATGGCGTCCTGGGCCACGGCGCGCTCAGGAATCCCCGGAAGCCGAAGGCTTGTCCGAGCCGGAGGACTTGCTCCCTGCGTCGGGCTTCGCGGTCTCCGCGCCGCCCTTCTCGGCGGAGGCCTTCTTCTTGTACTCCGGGCTGCGGTAGTCCGTGATGTAGAAGCCCTCTCCCTTGAAGAGGAACCCGGCGCCTCCCGAGATCTGGCGCCTGGCTTCCTGGCCGCACTCCGGGCAAACGGCGACCGGCTCGTCGGTCATCTTCTGGAAGACCTCGAAGGTGTGGCCCTGCGGGCAGCGATAGTCGTACGTGGGCATGGGCTTTCAGCACCTGTGGATCGGGACTGCGACAGCGGAAAAGCTAACAGGGACAGGGTTTGGGAACCACCGGCGACCCGCTAACCGTCGTACGTTCCCCACTCCCGCCTGAGCTCGTCGCTGATCTCGCCCAACGTCGCCGCGGCCTTCACCGCGTCGATGATCGGAGGCATGAGGTTGTCGCTTCCCCGGGCCGCCGCCCGCACCCCTTCCAGCGCCGCCCGAACGGCCCGGGGGTCCCGCGCCTCCTTGCGGGCGGCGAGAACGGCGCGCTGGGCGCGCTCCAGCGCCGTGTAGTCGGGCTGCTCGATACGCAGCGGCCCTTCGTCCTCCACGTGCTCGTTCACGCCCACGACGGGGCGCTCGCCGGACTCCACCTGCATCTGCACGCGGTAGGCCGCCTTGTGGATCTCGTCCTGCATGTACCCGACCGAGCGCGACGCTCCTCCCGCCTCGTCGATGTGCGCGATGAGCTCACGCGCCTGCTCCTCGATCCGGTCCGTGAGCGCCTCGACGTAGTAGGAGCCGCCGAGCGGATCCGCCGTCCGCGTCACCCCGGACTCGGACGCGAGCACCTGCTGGGTGCGCAGCGCCACCCGCACGGATTCCTCGGTAGGTAGGGCCAGCGCCTCGTCGTAGCTGTTGGTGTGCAGCGACTGCGTGCCGCCGAGCACGGCCGCGAGCGCCTGGACCGTGACCCGCACGACGTTGTTCAGGGGCTGCTGGGCCGTGAGCGACGACCCGGCGGTCTGCGTGTGGAACCGGAGTCGGCACGAGCGGTCCGAGGCGCCGTAGCGCTCGCGCATGAGGCGAGCCCAGAGCCGCCGCGCCGCCCGGAACTTGGCCACCTCCTCCAGAAAGTCGTTGTGTGCCGCGAAGAAGAACGAGAGCCGCGGGGCGAAGTCCTCCAAGGCCAGACCCGCGGCCAGGGCACGGTCCACGTATTCCAGGCCGTTCGCGAGGGTGAACGCCACCTCCTGGGGGGCCGTCGAGCCGGCCTCGCGGATGTGATAGCCGGAGATCGACACGGTATTCCACCGGGGAAGCTCGGCGGCGCAGAACGCCATGATGTCCGCGACGAGCCGCAGGCTCGCCTCGACCGGGTAGACGTAGGTGCCCCGGGCCAC
>CAZVYM010000086.1:0-16536 GCA_964630935.1 uncultured Gemmatimonadaceae bacterium
CATGCGCAACCAGGCCGGGGCGATGATGCCGGACGTGAACCCCGACTTCGTGCGCCTCGCCGAGGAGCAGGGCTGGTACACACCCGAGCTCATGGAGAAGATCGCCGAAGAGGGCCACATCCACTTCGACGAGGTGCCCGAAGAGGTGCAGCGCGTCTTCCGCACGGCCCACGACATCACGCCCGAGTGGCACGTGCGCATGCAGGCCGCCTTCCAGGAGCACACCGACTCGGCCATCTCGAAGACGACCAACTTCGCGCACGAAGCCACGGAGGAAGACGTCCGCCAGATCTACCAGCTCGCGTTCGAGCTCGGGTGCAAGGGCGTGACCGTGTATCGCGACGGCTCGCGCCAGGGGCAGGTGCTCTCGACCGGCAAGACCGGCAAGGGCGAGGCCGGCGTGGAGAGCGGGGCTCAGATCTCGGAGCTCGAGCACCAGGTCGCCGACGCGCGCGAGGAAGCGCACAATCTGCGCGTGCAGATCGAACAGATGAAGCGCGAGGCCGAGGACCGAGACATGACCGCGGGAGCGGCGCGCCACAAGCGGAGGCGTCCGCAGGTGCTGCGGGGTCACACCATGAAGATGATGTCCCCGCTCGGAGACCTGTACGTCACGGTCAACGAGGACGACTCCGGCCGGCCGTTCGAGGTGTTCTGCACGCTCGGCAAGGCGGGCGGCGCGGCGATGGCCGACGCCGAGGCGCTCGGCCGGCTCATCTCGCTGGCGCTGCGCTCCGGGATCCCGATCACGGAGATCAAGGCGCAGCTCCGCGGCATCTCGTGCGACCGCGCGGTGGGCATCGGGCCCAACAAGGTGCTTTCGGCCCCCGACGCGATCGGCCAGGCCATCGAGCGCTACCTCGAGGAGAAGGATGGGGTGCAGGAGGCGCTACCCCTGCTCGCTCCGACTCCGATCGGCAGGCAGGCCACGGAGCCGCAGGCCGACACCTTCCACGGACGCCGCTCCGAGAGCTTCCTGGGCGCGTGCCCGGAGTGCGGGGCGGGGCAGCTCTCCTACGAGGAAGGGTGCATGAAGTGCCACGTGTGCGGGTACAGCGAGTGTGGCTGAGGAGGGGCTGGTACCGGGGGAATAATTGAGCGTCCCCGGGCCGCAGGCCGCCCCGGAACTGGCGACACGTTTCCACGCTCGTTGACGGCGGCCCGCCGAGCGGGCATCGCAGCCAGGCGTCCCAAGACCGATCACTGATCCCGGCCGGTCCCCTTCTTCGGGGCCGGCCGTCTCATTTGCTCCGTGGCCGCCCATCCCGGGCATGCTTTATGCGCCTTTGAAGGCCCAGAAACGCTATGGGCCGGTCGTGTCCCGTATCCGTCCAAGGTCCGCGGAAGCCTAAAACGTGTGACGGGGCGCGGCCGGCCCGCCAATTTGCCCGATTGTCGAACGTGTGGCAGCGATGCAACGCCTTGTTCTACCTCTGCATCGGGAACGGCCTGCATGCTCAGTTGGACGCCCCCCCCGGAAGTGCTGGAGAAGGCCCGCTCTCGCGACGCGAAGAAACGGGCTCGTCGCGAAGAGATCCTCTGGTCGAGCCGCGAGGGCACGGACCTCTCCCGTGACGGGATCATCGTCTGGTTCACGGATCTGCGTGCCGAGGATGTTCACCGCGTAGGCGGCAAGGCGGCCTCCCTGGGCGAGATGTACCGGTCGCTGGCCGATCGAGGCGTGCGCATCCCGAACGGGTTCGCGACCACGGTCGATGCCCACGCCCGTTTCCTCGACACCAAGGTGCAGCTCGGCTCATCGGGCGCGCTGGCCGACGAGCTGCTCCGGTGCGAGCCCTCGGTCCTCAGTGCCCACACCCTCCGCGAAGGTCTCGAGCGCCTCCTCGGACACGCCGACATCCAGGACCATCTCGACCTCCACACCCGGGCGGAGTTGGCCAGGGATCTGGTGCTCTACGCACCCGTGCCCGAGGAGGTGGCCGACGCGCTCCGCGAGGGCTGGCAGGCGCTGACGGAGTCGTACGGTGCCGACGTCGACCTCGCCGTGCGCTCCTCCGCGACCTCGGAGGACTCGGAGGTGGCGTCGTTCGCCGGCCAGTACGAGTCGTACTTGAACGTGCGTGGGGCCGACGACGTGCTGGCAGCATGGCGGAAGTGCTGTGCCTCGGCCTTCACGGAGCGGGCGCTCGGCTATCAGCTGAGCAAGGGCATGGACCCGCTGGCCGCCGGAGTGGGCGTCATCGTCATGAAGATGGTGCGCTCCGACATCGCGACCTCCGGCGTCATGTTCACGATCGATCCCGACTCGGGGAACCCCAACGTCATCCACGTCACGGGCGCGTACGGGCTGGGCGAGCTCGTGGTCCAGGGCAGCGTCTCTCCGGACACCCTGGTCCTGTGGAAAGAGGGGATCCGGAAGGGTCGGCCCTCGGTCGTGCACCGCCGGATGGGCGCCAAGGACCGCAAGCTCGTCTACTCGATGCAGGGAGGCACGGCCACCGAGAGCGTCGACGTGGAAGCGAGCCGCCAGCGGCAGTGGGCGGTCTCCGTGGACGACGCGATCGAGCTGGGCAAGATGGCGCTGACCATCGAGGACCACTACCGCCGTCCCATGGACATCGAGTGGGCCAAGGACGGCTACACGGGTGAGCTCTTCATCGTGCAGGCCCGGCCGGAGACGGTGCACCGGGCCAAGACGGCCGTAAGCCGTCGCTACCGGATGGACCCCTCCCTCGTCGAGACGCTGAAGCAGCGCGGGGACGTGCTGGTGCGCGGACACGCGGTGGGGAGTGGAATCGGCGCGGGCAAGGTGCGCCTGTATCGCGCGTACGAAGAGGTGATCGTGCGCAAGCGCGAGCTCCGCAACCGACTGTCCTCGGGTCAGCGCCTGGACGACATCCCGGCCGAGGAGCGGGTCTTCGATCCCGGCGACGTGCTGGTGACCGAGCACACGACGCCCGACTGGGAGCCCTTGATGAAAGAGGCCTCCCTGATCGTCACCGAGAAAGGCGGCAGGACGTCGCACGCCGCCATCGTGGCCCGGGAGTTCGGGATCCCCGCGATCGTGGGATGCGCCGACGCCACCAAGGCGCTGGAGCCCCTCATGGAGGTGACGGGCACCTGCGCCGAGGGCGACGAAGGGCTGGTCCTCAAGGGACTGCATCCATTCGACGTCGAGGAGATCTCCACCGACCTTCTTCCGGAAACGCACACCGGCATCAAGCTGAACGTCGGCTTTCCCGGCAAGGCGCTCCACGACGCGATGCTTCCCGCGGACGGGGTGGGCCTCGCACGGCTCGAGTTCATCCTGACGTCCCAGGTGGGCATCCACCCGCTCGCGCTCGCGTACTACGACTCCCTCAAGAAGTTCGTCGACGAAGGGACCATGGAGCCGGATCTCGAGCCGTACCGCGAGCGCCTTGCCGCGGAGGACCCGCACGAGCTCGCGACGCTCGTCGGCGCCATCGAGCGACGCACGCCCGGCTACGGCGATCGCCGCCAGTTCTTCGTGGACCAGGTAGCGCACGGGGTCGCGCTCATCTGCGCGGCGTTCCACCCGCGGCCCGTCCTGGTTCGCCTGTCGGATCTGAAATCCAACGAATACCGGGAGCTCCTCGGTGGCCGGCTCTTCGAGCCGCAGGAGGAGAACCCCATGATCGCCTGGCGGGGCGCGTCCCGGTACGTGGATCGGCGCTTCGCCGCCGCCTTCGAGATGGAGTGCGACGCCCTGCGCATGGTGCGCCAGCACCTCGGGCTCGACAACCTCCAGCTCATGGTCCCGTTCTGCCGCACGCCGGAGGAAGGCCAGCGGGTCGTTCATGTGCTCGATCAGCACGGGCTCTCGCCCCGGGCCGGGGTCCCGCTCTACCTGATGGTCGAGCTCCCCTCCAACGTGCTCGAGGCCGAGCGCTTCATCGACCTCATGGGCCTCTCGGGAGGCTCGATCGGCACGAACGACCTGGTGCAGACGGTCTACGCCGTCTCGCGGGACGACCTGGAGCGCTACGAGCCCGCCGTCGATGCGCGCTCACCGGCCGTGCGCGCGTTCATCGGCCGGGCGGTGAGGGCGTTCCGCAACAAGGGCCTCGAGATCGGCATCTGCGGCCAGGCCCCCTCCGACTACCCGCAGGAGGTCCCCCCCTTCCTGGTCGAGTGCGGCATCTCCTCCATCTCGGTCACGCCCGACACCGTCGTGGACGTGCGGCGCGTGGTGGCGGAGGCGGAGCGGGCGCTCACGCGGCCGGCGTTGAAGCAGATCGGGAGCTGGTAGGGGGGAGAAAGAGCACAAGGACGCCGCGTCTCCGTCCCAGGGGCGCCGGCGCGCGCCGGGGAGCGGATCCGTTCTCAATCCGAATGCCCCACGCGAAAAGGGGGCCGCACCCAGGGGTGCGGCCCCCTCCACATTCAGGGAGGCCCGGGGGAGGCCGACCGATCTCTCTTCTCAGGCGGCCTGCTCCCAAACGACCGGCTGACCGCGCTTGCGGCGGATCCAGGCGAATCCGAACAATCCCAGGAGGCCGGTGGCCAGGAGCGCCGTCGTTGCGGGCTCAGGGACCGTGGCCATGCAAGCGTCCGAGATCGCGTCCGAGGTCCGCACGACCGTCCCGTCCTGGTTGATCCCCAGCTTGGTCGAGCACCCGTACGGGCCGCTGATTGCGTGGATGCCGACCCCCACGGCCTTCACCTGGTCCAGGCTGGCAAGACCGCCAATCTGGAACTTGAAGATCATGCGCTGGCCGACCTGGAGTCCGTTGTCGGGCGCCGGATTGGGCGCGATGTACGCGGTGGTCTCTTTCGTGAGGCCATCACCATTCAGGTCGTTCGGCGGGGGCAGGGTCCAGCCCGAGACGAGGTCGCCCGCGCCGCCGGTACCCGAGTCATACTCGTACGCCCCCGACCCAGCGGCGACCACGTAATAGGACTTCGGGAGGTTGAAGAGACCGATGGCCTTGAAGATCGCATCATAGTCGTTGGCGACCGTGGGATCGTCCCCCACGTTCAGCACGTCCAACGTGAACAGGTACACGCCGCCGCCGAGCGAGGAATAACCCATCGAAACGGAGGCGGTGGTGTTGAAGTTGCTCCCACCCGTGTACGAGGCCCAGCTGATCTGTCCTTGAACGGCAGACACCCCACCGGCGCAGAGGAGAGCCGCAAGAGCCAGGGATCGGGAGAGTCTCATAGGACGTATCGACCGTTCTTGAAGTGGATCCAGGGCCTTCTTACCCGAGGGGAATAATCGCAAGAACCGAGCCACCTGCCGGCCCTTTCCCGGAGTGGCTCAACGGCGCGAAGACGCCCTCGGACGCACCCCCTCGGCGCCGCTCCGTTGTTTGGCCCATCCAACACGCCGTGGTACTGATGCCACACCCTCGTCGGAAGGGATATCGAGGCAGAGTGCGCAGGAACGGCCACTATGTCCGGCTCCGCGCAGCCCTCCATGCCCGCACGATCAGGAAGATCAACAAGAGCGGATATACGACCCCCTGCACGCTGGTCTTCACGAGCGCTTTCTTGAGGCCCACAGCGACCTGAGCGGGGACGGCCTGTAGCGCCAAAGGAATGCCGGTGGCCCAAAGGACCACGCCACCTAGGATACCCAAAAAGAGTGCGATGGCGGCCACCAGCGACACGATGGCCATCCACCGTCGGCGCCCCTCCCCCGCGGCCCAGATCATCGCCGCCAACCCGAGCATCGGAACGGGAAGCCCGTTGAGCGCCGCGGTGACGCCTCCGAACTCCCATTCGCGGTTACCGAACTGCATGGGGAACCACGTCAACACCAGGTCGACCCCGCCCACGATCAGGAACGCGAGGCCCGTCCAGGCCCACACGGATTGGTTTGTGGTGGGCTCGGCCACACGAGCCTTGGCTCGGCGGGCTTCATCATCGTTCCCGGTCAGGATCTTGGGTGCCGGCATATCCGCTCCAGGGTGGAGGGCGCGTTGGACAGGTCGACCGTGAGCACGGTGGGGGGTAGGGCACTTCGCTGGCAAGCGAGATCTTGGCTCGAAGCCTGCCGATATGGCGATCCATATGGGCTCGAGGGGCTGGGCGTTGGACCTGGTGCCGGGGCGACCAGGTTCACCACCACCGCGGCCGAGTTGTTGTTCAGGTTGGGGTCCACCTCGTTCACGAGGTTGCCGATCCTGGCGCGCTCCACGGTCTGGCCCGTCGCTGCCGTCGTGACCGTCGCCCTGAGCCGCAGTGTGTCCACCGGTCCGACCCGGACCGAATCCAGGCTCCATGTGGAGGAACCGGCGTCGTAGGTTCCTCTAGTCGCGGACGAGGAGAGGTACGTGAGCCCTTGCGGGACCGAGTCGATCACCTGGACGCCCGAGGCGTCCCGCGGGCCCAGGTTGGTCACGACAACCGTGAAGGTCAGTGTGTCGCCCTGTGATGCGACGAGCGTGTCAGACGCGACCGAAACACTCAGGTCGGCGTTCTTGACCGCGAGGTTCACCCCCACCGCTGCCGTGTTGTTGTTGGGGTTCGGGTCGACCTCACGGACGAGCTTGGCGAAGGTCGCACGCTCCACCGTCTGGCCCGTCAATGCCGTCGTGACCGTTGCCCTGAGCCGCAGCGTGTCCACCGCTCCGACCTTGACCGAGTCCAAGCTCCACGTCGAGGACCCGCTGTCATAGGTCCCCCTCGTCGCGGACGAGGACAGGTACGTGAGGCCTTGCGGGACCGAGTCGATCACCTGGACCCCGGAGGCCCCGAGGGGGCCCAGGTTCGTCACGACGACGGTGAAGGTCAGCGTGTCGCCCTGCGATGCGAGGAGCGTGTCGGACGCGACCGCAACGCTCAGGTCGGCGTTCTTGACCTCGAGGGTCACGTCGCCTCCACCCCGGGGCAGGATCCGCCAACTGATCTTGCCGCTCCCGTCCTGCGACGGGGTGAGGAGGCCGGTCAGCTCCCTGACGCGCACGACCGTGTCCGGTCGGATGGTCGAGGTGTTGACCTGGAGGAAGGACCGCAACACGACTTCCGCCGGTCCCGAGCCGTCGTCCACGTGGAAGTGGAACGAGCCGTCGAGCGCCGTGCTCGTGTCCGTGATCTCCGCGGTGCGGATTCTCACCAACGCGGCATCGAGCTTTCCTCCGTCCGCCCCGGCTGCCTTGGCCGTGCCCACGTCCACAGGAACCGGGATCTTGGCGGCGGGCACGAGAACGAACGGCGTGACTTCGTCCAGGACGGGCTCGCCCTGGTCGATCTTCACCCGACCGATCATGCGCACGGAGTCACCGATGGCGATGTTCGTCCGCGCCACATTCAGGGTCCGGAGGTACGCGGTGTCCGCTTGGAGGTGCACCACGCCGTCTCCGAACGACTGGCGGGAATTCAGGGCGATGCCGCTGGTGATCACCTGGGTCCCCGGTGCGCTCGCGCGCACCTCCTCGAGCGTCAGGGCCGGGTAGGAGACCGGGAAGTTCACGCGCGTCGTATCGCCGCTGGCGATATCGACGTCGACCCCTCCGGCCAGCGCCTGGAGGGAGTCGCCCAGCGCTCCGGGGTCGAGCTCGAGCCTGTACGAGCCGACCGGAACGTCCGTGAAGAGGAAGAAGCCGGTGCTGTCGGTCTCGACCTGGTTCACCACGTCCGCGCCGCCGGCCACCTTCAGCAAGACCGGCACGCCCTTCAGGGGTGGATCCTGCGTGTCGAGCACGGCATTTCCGTTGTCATCGAAAAAGGCCGTGCCGAAGATGGCGCCCGTGGCGTCGATCTGGATGGTCTTGACCGAGCTGGCGTCGGAGCAGGCCCGAAGCGCCGGAACGGTGAGCAGAGAACCGAGAATCAGAAGCCGGGTGGGAAGCGAGGTTCTCATGGGCTCAGCCTCCGATCCTGATGCCGATCCGCACGATCCTTCCCGGGAGGGAAGGGAAGATCACCTTGCCGAAGTCCGGGTTGACCGTTGTCGGCACGGTCACGACGCTGCCGTCCGCGGAACGCGTGATGGGGCTGGACGGGTCCACGAGGAGTAGCGCGCTGTCCACGAGTCCGGTGGCGTCCTTGAGCAGATCGAACCCCTGGACGGTCACGGACACCGCCCGCCCTCCTATCGCTACCAATCCCAGGCGCAGGCCGGCGTTGAGCGTGGAGCGCGTAGGGCCGCGGCAACTGTTGCGGGCCGCGAACCCGCCGGCCTGGTCCGCCAGGCAGGGCCAGGCGCTCGCCAGGTCTCCGAGCTGGGAAACGTCCGGAATCCAGGCGACGTCGTTGCGCGCCGAGCCGTCGCCGTTCGCGTCCACCCCGGCGCGGTATCCGGGTGTGAACGGCCGGCCGGACTCGAACGTGTACGAGGCCGCGAGCTCGATGCCCGCAGCCACGTCGAACCGCGCCCGTCCGCCCGCCACGAGACGGTCGGGGACGTCGAAGTCGGAGGTTCCTTCCGCCCAGGTGCTTCCGGCGACTTCGGGCAGATGCGGATCGAGCGTCGCGTCGGGGAGACCCCGAGACGCGCCGATCCAGTTGTCCGTCGTGTGGGACCGCGTGTACGAGACGAAGGCGTCGGCCCGCCGAGTGGCGTACTCCAGCCCGAACGACACGCCCCGGTACTTGGACCATCCGTCCGGGTCGACGGCCCAGACCGGGCCGAAGTCCGCGAAGCGGAGGTTGCTGCCCATGGCCGGAGCCACGAGGGATCCGAACTTCTCGAGCTCGCCGAAGACGTCGCGGCCGTTGGCGTCCTGCGCCAGCGGATAGGCCGGCAGGTTGAGGTTTCGCCGCCGCGGCAGAAAGTCCGTTCGCCGGGCCGACGCCGAGGCGTGCACGACCCAGCCGGCGCCGAGGTCCTGCACGATGCCGCCTCCGAGCGCGTAGGTCAGAGGCGCTCGCGTGTCCGGTCCCAGCAAGGTGAGGATGGTCCTGCTCTGCGTGCCCTGGGGCCCGTTCGCCACGTCCGGCCAGGAGATCCCCGATCCCACGTACCGGCGGATCTTCGCCGCGCCGTCCTGGGCGATGGCCTCGTGCTCGAGGCTCGGATCGAACACCCCGTTCATCACCGAGCCGGTGCCGAACAGGACGGTGCGCTGGTCTCCCCGCGGGTCCCACGTGGCCGCGATGACGCCCCCCGGCTGGACGAGACGGGACCGATACTCGTTGTTCGCGGTGCCCGAGACCCTTGCCCAGGCCGTATCCAGCTTGACGTCGGACGTGGGGATCCGCTCCCAGTCCGCACGCGCGCCTGCCGTGATCCGCAGGCCCGGCGTGGCGTCCCACGCGTACTGAGCGAACAGTCCGAGTCTGGAGGTCGAGAACGTGGACTCCGGGGACGTGCCCCGGGTATAGACGCCTTCGCCCGCGTTCAAGCCTGCCCCGTCGGAGAAGAAGACGTCGCCGTCCGCAGCGAACGTCTGATCGAAGGTGTGGCTCGTGGCGTGGATGGTGAGGCCGGCCTTGATCTTCCCACTTCCGAGCGGAAAGTGCATCGCCGGGGCGAGGTAGACGTCGACGCGCGACACCTTGGCCGGGGAGCCGGGCGCCTCACCCAGCGACCGACCCGGTCCCACCAACGTGGCGGCTGGCGGTGCGGTGGCGTCGCCGTAGGTCCGGTCGCTCATCGAGAGCCCTCCGAGCACCTCGAGCTCGAAGCCCTGGTCGAAGAGGGAGATGAGCGTCCCCGTCGCCGAGAGGTCCGTAGCCGTCTCGGGGAGCCCGAGCCCGTATTCGAGGGATCCAGGTCCACTGCCATCGTAGCTCTGCGTCTCGTGTCCCGCCGCGGCCCGGAGCGTGAACCGGCTCGTCTCGCCCCAATGATCCAGTCGGGCCATCCCCGAGAACCGGTCGACGGTCTCGACCGAGGCGGAAGACAGTTGCTCCAGGATGGTAGGATCGAGGCCCTGGAGACTGCTCCGCTGGCTGGGCAGAATCCGGGAGGGCAGGGCGGTCTGCTGGCTCAGGACCTCTCCCGCCACATAAAGCCTTGAGGTGTCCGGCACGATATCCAATCCGCCGTGCACGGCCGCGCGGTACGAGGTCAGGCTCACGGGTGAGCCGAACCCGGTGTCTCCGGCGGACCAGAGCTGATCTCCGCTCCAGGCGCCTTCGACCCCTCCCGAGCCGGATCCCATGCCCGTCCGCGTGTCCGCCGCCAGCGTCGTCCCGGCCGATCCCAGCCACAAGACGTCCTCAGGCTCCTGGAGCACGGTCGCATGGGACAACAGGTACGCGGGGAATGCCGGGCTGCCGCTACTCTCTCCACGCAGATAGGGGTGACGCGCGGGGAAGAACGGTACTCCGTCCACGACCTGAGCGGTCATGACGCCGGGAAGCCCCTGGCTACCGAGCGAAGGGTCGAGGCCGGAGAAGGAGCGTGCGAGGGACGTCCAACCACCCAGGAGGTCGCGATGGGCGTCCAGGTCACTCGCCGAGACCGAGGCCCCACGGCTGCTCCACCGGCTGTAGGGCACCCCTCCCAGCCGTACCGTGTCCACCTGCGTGACCGGGGGGGGAGAAGCTGTGAGCCTCACCATCAACGTGTGTGACGTTCCTGCTTCGACCTGGACGACCGGATAGACCACGGGCCGGTATCCAAACGCCTCCACACGCATCTCGTAACGGCCGGGCGTGAGGAAGGTGATGGAATATGCCCCCTGCATGTCCGTTGTGGTGGCCCGTGTGATGTCGAGCTGAAAAGAGCGGAGCGTGACCACCGCGTCCGGGACGCTCTGGCCCGTGGATGTCAGAACCCTGCCGCTCACATCACCCGACACCGCCGTCTGCGCCGCCGCGGATATGGGCCCGAGCACGGTGAGCGCGAGGATGAGGTAGATGGAGGATCGCATTCGATGCCTGTGGGTGAGGCTGGGAAGCGCCGTGGAATTGGCAATAGGAAACATACGGCGGGGCCGCGCGCGCGCCTAGGCTGGCACCAACGGCGGCCCCCCATGGGCCCCGCTGATAGAGGGCGTCACCAGAAGCTCCACGCTCCCGTGTAAAGCACCCAGAAGGCCAGAACGAAGTTCGTGACACCATGCGCCACGATGCAGGCATACAGGCTGCGGGTTCGGTAGAGGAGGAGATTGTAGGCCACACCTGCCAGCAGGCCGACGAGCCAACGCTCGTGCTCCACCGCGAACAACACCGATACGGCCAGGAACGAAGGCCACGTGAACGTCCCGATGGGCACCCGTCGGAAGTCGGGCTGCACGATCCACCGGAGTAGAAATCCTCGCCAGAACAGCTCCTCCATCACCGCCACGACCACGCTCGCCCCCACGATCCGGACGCCGATCCATGCCCAGGCCTCGGCCCGGGTGAGATGCTCGAACGGATCCACGGCGCGGGGCGCGGACAGCAGCGGGTAGCGTCCTTCCGGCAAGACCCATAGCGCGAATACGACCGCACCGACTCCGACGGCGAGCCCCGTCGAGCGTGGCTCGAGCGGGGGGAAGCCCCGAGCAGAGAGGAGCACGGCGACGCCTACGGTCACCGTCTTCAGCGGATAGAGCCAAGGAACGAACCCCTCGGAAGGCTGGACGGCCGTGAAGGCGATGAAGAGCGCGAACGGAGCGACGTAGGGGAGCCAAGGCCACCGCTCGAACGCGGGGTCGAGGGCCTTCACCTTCGCGTCGGCTCCCAGATGGGGAGGCGATCTCCCTTCAGGACCCGAAGGAAGGCGTGCGCAGCCGCCAGGTTGCCGGCCACCACGAAGGCCAGCGTGGTCAGCCGGGACTCGGACCGGCCTCGCCGCGCCATCCACCACCCGACTCCCGCCAGAACGAAGACCAACGCGCCAGCGAGGAAGAGGGCCAACGCCCAGAGGTGCTGGGTCGCCAGCACCCCGCTCGCCAGCCAGGCGGCCAACCCCGCCCAGGGCAGGAGCCAGCGGCAGATCTTGTGGCTGAAGAGCTTGAGGGAGAACCCTCCGTACCGGAACGGGTTGAGGAGCGCGCGCTTGTGCCAGAGCGTCTCCATGCCGCGTGTGATGGTGCGCACCTTCCGGCGGTACTCCCGCTCGAGCGAGGTGGTGCGGGGCACGTGACAGAGTGCGTCCGGCACCGACACCGGTCGGTAGCCGTTCTCGCGAGTGTGCAGGGCGGACGCGAAATCCCGGCTGAGCGACTGCGGAAGCTCGATCCGGTGGAGCTCCGGCCGGATGGCATAGAAGCAGCCGGACGCGCCGATGATGCCTCCGGCCCGGGTCTCCAGGTCGCGGACCGCCATCTCGTAGCCGACATAGCCGGACTCGGAGAAGTTCCCCATGTCCTCGCTCGGCGCCACGCTCACGTCCCGGCCCGAAGCCGACCCGACCTTTGGGTCCTGGAAGACACGGACCAGACGCTTGAGCGCCTCGGGACGGATCCGGATCGAGGCGTCCGTGTTGACGATGATCTCCCCCCGCAGGTGCTCCGCCGCGGCGTTCTCCGCGTGGGTCTTGCCCCCGCGCTCCGGCATGCGCAGGAGCTCGATGCCCCGGTCGGCGTACTCGGTCACGATCTCGTCGGTGCGGTCCGTCGAGGCGTCCGAGACCAGCAGGATCTGCAGGCGGTCCCGGGGATAGTCGATCGCGAGCAGGCTCACGATGAGGTCACGGACCTGCGCCTCCTCGTTGTAGACCGGCACCGAGATCGACACCGTCGGCCACTCCTCGGGCTCGTCCCGGATGATCCGGTCCGGATGGAGGTGACCCACCAGCCAGAGAAGCGCCGGATAGAGGAGGTAGGTGTAGAGCGCCAGCACCAGTGCCGCGAGCAGCACTGCGTATGCGATCGTCGATACCATGGATCAGAGGCAGGAGGAATAGATGTCCCTGTAGCGTTGCACCCAGGGTTCGACGGCGAAGTCCCGCTCGAGCCGCCGGCGTGCCTCCCTACAACGTACATCCGCCGCCTCGGGATTCTCCAGCACTTCCGTGATCGCCCGGGCGAGACCGCCCACGTCGCCCGCGGATGCCAGCACGGCCTCTCTATCCGAAACCACGTCCGGGATGCCCCCGACCGACGTGGTGACGATCGGTGCGCCGGCGGCCATGGCCTCGAGCAGCACGATGGGCGTGCCCTCCGTCCACGAGGTCATGAGCAGGACGTCGAAGGCGGCCAGGTAGCGTCCGGCATCCGGCACGACGCCATGCCACCGGATCCGGGTCGCCACGCCCCGCTCATCGGCCAGCGCGCCGAGCTCCGGCTCCATCCGTCCGGCGCCGATCACCGACACGCTCAGGTCCGTGGCGTCGCACGCCGCCAGGGCCTCGACCATCACCTCTGGTCCTTTCTCGGGACTCAGGCGGCCCACCCAGCCCACGATGCGTGCGTCGGCCTCCAGGCCCAGGGCGGCCCGCGCCTCGGCACGCGTAAGGGGTGGAGCGGCGGGCTTCCATGCGTTTTGCACCAGGTGGATGCGCTTCGGCCGCACGCCCGACTCGATCAGCTCTGCCCGCTGGGGCGCCGAGACGGCCACGACGGCGTCGAAGCGCCGATACCAGCGGCGTTGGATCCACTCGTAGATACGCCCCCGCCCTCTTCCGCGCGTGAATCCGTGCACGGTGGTGACCGTGGGCACACCCATGCTCCGCGCCACACCGGAGTCCACGACGTCCGGCCGATAGCCGTGGGTGTGGACGACATCCGGGCGGAGCTCCGTGATCAAGCTACGAACCTCGCGGCGCTCGCCTCGATATGCGCGAGCCGCCACCGGCACGGTTCGCTCTGGAATGCCTGCCGACCGGAGAGTTGCGCCATACGGATGATCGGAGCGTCCCGGATCGACGAATAGGGCAATGGTCGTTGGCTGGCCCGCGTCCAGCTGGCCTCGCGCCAGTGTGAGAACTGCCGACTCGAGGCCTCCGAAGTCGCCAGGAGCCAGCAAGTGGAGCACTGACGGGCCAACCTGGCCCACGGGCTTCGCTTGGCCGCTCACTTGGGCCGGCGGGGCCGAACGCCGGCGGCCCAGCATGCCAGCGCGTCGGGCGAGATTCCGGCTGGCACGTTGAGGCGGGGCGTCGCCAGAAGATCTCGTCCGCCGGATAGCGATCCCCCCTCCAGCGTGAGGCCCATGCGGTAGCCCGCGTGTCCGGTCGCGTTGACCACCCGAGGGTCCCACAGGCCGTAGGGGAAGGCCACCGCCTCGGGCTCCTGTCCCGTTCGTTCGTCGATCTCTCGGCGCGACCGGGTGAGCTCCTCGTCCAGCTCGGTGTCGCTCAGGGTCGTGAGATTCGGATGCCGGACCGTGTGGGAGCCGAGCGCCACGAGGTCACTCGTCGACCGGATGATCTGGTCCCACGGCGCGGGGAGAAGCGTCTCGGGAAAGTCGGGCACAGTCCCAGGTTCCGCGGGGTCGGCGAGCACGTCCGCGCCGAGGCCGCGCTGCTTGGTGAGCGCCTCGTCGCGGCGCTCGCCGGAGAGTCGACTCTGCGCTGCGAGCGTGTCCCACCAGGTGGGGGCCGGATCGTCCGCGAAGCGGGTCACCACGAAGATGGTGCAGGGGAGCCCGGCGGCGGCGAGCAACGGAAGGGCGTGCTCGAACACCCCACGGTAGGCGTCATCGAACGTGATCGCCGCGAGGCCGCGAACGCTCCGGCCGGCACCCGCGCGACCGGCCAGCTCTCCCAGCGGGACCACGTCGTATGAGGAGGCCATCCACTGCACGATGGACGCGAAGGTATCGACGGGCATGTGGAGCGATCGGTCACCCACACCAGCGTCCGCCTCGACCACCACGTTGTGGAAGCAGAGCACTGGAGCTCCGGGCCGCAGACGGCGAGCCAGGTGGGGGACCCGCAATGCCACCAACCCTCGGTAGATACCACGGTTGAGCGCGCTACGCACCGAGCACCTCGGCGTACAGGTCCTGACAGCCCGGGTAGTCCTGAAGCATCGCGCCGAGGGCGCTTCCGTCGCCCACCAGCACCACCGACCGGGATCCGTTCCGGTTGAATGCATGGAACGGGTCCAGGAAGACCGTCTCAGCGCCTCCGGGGCCTGTCGAGTCGATGATGTGGACGATTGTGGGCATGTCGGTGGGAACCAAGTCGTCGCCGGTCCGACGTTGGCGGCCGTCAGGGTGCAAGAGGGCCGGTGGCGGAATCTCGCAATATACAGGGGCACGTCGACTCAGAACCACCGGCTGAAGCCGGCCGCAGCTCCAGCTCTGAGGTCCAATGCAGGTGAGAAGCTGGTGCCGGCATACAGTTTCGGACACATTCTTGCGAACTTGGCCGTTCGGCGTCTCCGCCTAGAGAGAGGGACTCGTTGCCCGAGAGAATCCCGGAGGGCGGGCCAACCCAAGCGAGGACGATCGCCCGCGCGATCCTGCTGGCACTCTGGCTTGTCGTCTTCGGGGCGTTGACCCTCACTCCCCAATCCACCGCACATCTCGATCCGAACGTTGCCCAGCTCTCGGCATGTCTCATTTGCGGAGCTCGTGGCACGTCGGACGCAGTCCTGAACTTGCTGCTCCTCGTCCCCTTGGGGATGCTGTTGAACGACCTGGGATGGAGGCCTGCGCGGGTGGCAGGGGCGGCGTTGGTGCTCTCGGCGGCTATCGAGCTCGACCAGCACTTCATCCCGGGGCGGTTCTCGAACCTCGGGGACGTAGCATGGAACACGACCGGTGCCTGGTTGGGTGCGCTTCTCTGGTGCCTGCGGGGGCGCTGGCTGCCGGGCACAGGTCGCGACGCCCGGCGATTCCGAAATTTCTCTGTCCTCATTGCTCCGCTCGTGACCTTTGCGTTCGGGTGGCTCATGGTACCCGACTGGCCCGCCGAGCCGTATTGGGGCCAATGGACGCCCGATCTCGGTTTCATGGAGCAGTACAAGGGCCGGGTGCTCAACGCTCGATTGGACTCGTTTCCGCTTCCCTCACACCAGCTTCCCGCTCATCAGCAGACCCGTACGATGCTGATGCGCGATTGGACCATCGAGGCAGCGCTCTTGAAGGGTCCTTCCCCGGCTACCCTGGCGCCCATCGTCAACATCTACGACGGAAAGCGACAGGAGGTCACGATGCTCGGGGCGATACGGCAGGATCTGGTGTACCGAGAGCGGACTAGGGCGAGCAGGTTCCGGCTGGATGACCCCGCGCTTTGGTATCCGGATGCCTTGGCCACCGCGGCTGTGGACGACACCGTGCGAGTGGGTGTGCTGCGGCGGGGTGAGCATCGTTGTCTCATGTTCAACGAATCCGAGGCCTGCCCTGCGTTCACTCCCGGGCGGGCATGGGCTCTGGTCGTACCCTTCCATTTCTGGTCCACCGGCGCGCGGCGAGGGCTCGATATCGCGTGGATGCTCCTCCTGCTGGCTCCTACCGGATTCTGGTCGGAGCGCAAACGCGAGGCGGCGGTCTCGGGAGCGATCGCGGGGCTTTTGTTGGCCCTTGCCATTGCTGCTACCCGCATCGTCGTGCCGCCCTGGACCGAGGTGGCAGGAGCCGTTCTCGGGCTCGTGGGGGGGTATGGGCTGAGGATGGCTTTGGGCCGCTGGTGCTTGCCTACCTAGGCCTGAACTGTTGTCTCCCCGCGGTAACGAGCGCGCCCCTGGACTCGGTCGAAGATGTCGGCGGCGGTGGTGCGGCGTGACAGCCAGCCGCCCGCGCGGGGTCCCCACTCGCTGAAGGTCGGACGCAGGTCCAGATTCA
>CAZVYM010000087.1:0-16302 GCA_964630935.1 uncultured Gemmatimonadaceae bacterium
CCGTGGTGAGTGCCGAGCTCTGGGTGTTCCGCTGGGTCGTGAACCGGATGCCGGTTCTGGCCGCAGCGGGAGAGGTGCGGCGGAAGGGTGCCGAAGGAGGACTCCAGCTCGTCGCTTGAGGAAGGAGGAGAGACATGGACGTGACACCTCCGGACCTGTTCGCGACCAAGGGGATCGAGTACCTCCTCGTGATCGGCTACCTCGTGGTTCTGGTCGTCGTCTGGAGGCTTTTCGGAGCGTCGACGCCGGCAACAGGTGCCGAGCGGCGTGTGGGAGGTTGGTTCGTCCTGCCTGACAAGTATTGCTTTCACCAGGGTCACAGCTGGGCGATCCCGGAAGACGAGAACGTGGTGAGGGTGGGCATGGACGATTTCGCCCACAGGTTGCTGGGGAGGCCCGACGCGGTCGAGCTGCCCGCCATGGGCACCCGCTTGTTCCAGGGCGAGCCTGGCTGGGCGATCAGGATGGGCTCGACCGCGGTGAAGATGCTGTCCCCGGTGGAAGGCGAGGTGGTGGGGGTGAACTACGAAGTGGTGGACTCTCCCGGGATCCTCTGCTCGGACCCCTACGAGCGGGGCTGGCTGCTGAGGGTGCAGGTACCGGATCGCAGGCGGAACGAGAAGAACCTCCTGTGCGGTACTCTGGCCCGAGCGTGGCTGGAGGAGCAGCTCCGAGCCATGCGGATCGAGCTGGGTCTGGTTCTCCCGGAGCTCGGAGCCGAGGCGGGATGCGATGGCCTCGCCCGGGCCGTGGCTCCCGACGATTGGCAGGTGGTGGCGGGTACCCTGTTGCTGAGCAGAGAGTCGCGGACGGTGACGCGGCCGGCTCGCCGCATGGTCGGCTGGTTCAATGTCCCGGAGCCGTACTGCTACCATCAGGGCCATACCTGGGCCATCCCCGAGACGGAGAATGTCGTGAGAGTCGGCATCGACCAGTTCGCGGGGTGGCTGCTCGGGCCCGTGTCCGGCCTCGATCTGCCCGAGGTGGGCCGCCACCTGTCGCAGGGCGAGAGAGCATGGTCGATCAGGGTCGATTCGAGGACGGTCGGCATGCTGTCGCCGGTGGAGGGGGAGGTGGTGGCAGTCAATCGCGTGGTGTTGGACTCTCCCGAGATCCTCTGCTCGGACCCTTACGGGCGAGGCTGGCTCTTGAAGGTCCTGGTCCCGGACCGAAAGCGAAACCAGAAGAACCTCCTGTGCGGCGACGTGGCCCGCGCGTGGATGGAGCAGAACGTGCTCGACATGCGTGCGCGTGCCCTGCCGACCTCCGGGTCGGGATTGGGGCTGCGGGAGGGTGGCACGCCGGCAGGGTGTGAGGGCTTCGCCCGATTGCTGGCACCCGAGAGCTGGGACGAGTTGGCGGGTGAGTTGCTGTTGAGCCGGGATTGAGCCGAAGCGAGGCTGAAGACCTGCCCGTACCGTTCGAGGTCGCTGCCCGGAGACGACGGAGTCACTCATGTCCAACCGAGGCGAGGGAAACAGGATGGCCAGGACGGTGTTGTCGCTCCTGGTGGGAGCAGCGCTTGCGGCCTCCCTTTTCAGCGGGATTCGAGGCGCCCCCAGCATGAATCCGGAGCTCCCACGGCAGGAAGATGGGCTGTCGGCTTCCGCGGTTTCCGAGGGTGAGGCGCTCGAAGCGCCCCCGGTCGACAGCTCGTGCTGGTCGCGGAACTTCCCCACCAGCCTCCATGCCACTGCTCAGGGCATGCAGACCTGGTATGACGAGGCCAACCTCGGTTTCGAGCATTTCACCGGGGTACCGTACGACGAGCTGTCCTGCAAGAGTTGCCATGAACCCAGCGCGACGGGGGGCTGCGCGGCCTGCCACGGTGCAACGAGCCCTCATGTCGGGGTCCATGTGAATGCTTCTCTCGATGGGGTCTGCGGGGGTTGCCACAGCCGTCAGGTGGCGGAGGCTGCCCACTACTCGGATGTTCATCGCGACCTGGGCATGGGCTGTCTGGCGTGCCACAGCAGGGAAGACGTGATGGGGGATGGTCGGCACTACTCGTCCATGCTGGAGGAGGGAGCTATCGACGCCGCGTGCGAGGTCTGCCACGCCACCCTGTCGCAGATCCCGGCTCATACCATTCACCAGGAGACGGTGGACTGCAGTGCCTGCCACGTCCAGAGCGTGGTGAGTTGCTACAACTGCCACTTCGAGACCGAGCTCCAACTGGACCGGAAGGTCGCGTACGGGCAGCTCCGCGACTGGGTCTTCCTGATGAACAGGAACGGCAAGGTGCACGCGGCGAACTTCCAGGCGGTGAAGCACGGCGACCATACCTTCGTGGCCCTCGCACCGTTCTACGCGCACACCGTCTCACGGCAGGCCCGGGAGTGCTTGGATTGCCACGGAAGCGCGGCGGTCAGGGACTATCTGGATGACGGGGTGATCAACGTCGCCTGGTGGGAGGAGGCCTCCAGAATGCTGGACCACGTGAAAGGGGTGGTGCCCGTGCCCCCCGATTACCGGACGGCCCTTCGATTCGACTTCGTGGACCTGGACCGGCCCGGGGGAACGATCTGGTCCT
This sequence comes from uncultured Gemmatimonadaceae bacterium, assembly GCA_964630935.1. GTDB lineage: Bacteria > Gemmatimonadota > Gemmatimonadetes > Longimicrobiales > Gaopeijiaceae > SZUA-318. Next base: position 2,534 of record CAZVYM010000087.1, read on the forward strand.
TCCTGGAGTCCGGCCCGGACAGTATTCAGATCCTCTTCGGGGAGCCTCTGACCGACGCTCAGATGGAGAGCCTGGCATTGACGGCCCTGTGGCGGTCGCCGAGCTCGGGCCCACACCGGTGAGGGCCTGACGACAGGACGGGAACGACCGAGGGTGCGGGAAGGAGGATGGATTCATGGACGAGCTGAAGAAGCTGAACGTAGATGGCGTGGCCAACGCGATGCGGAAGGCGGAACGGTACCGCCTCCTCGGCGAGCCGTGTGAGGCTGAGAGCATCTGCACCGACGTCCTGGAGGTGGACCCGCAAGACCACGAGGCCCGAGTGCTGCTGATTCTGTCACTGACGGATCAATTCCGGATGGACCTCGGTCGGGTGGCCGAGGCGGCAACGCGCGTCGCTGCGCTCGAGGACGAGTATGAGCGTTTCTATTACTCCGGGATCGTGGCCGAGCGGCTGGCAAGAGCCCAGCTGAGCCGGGGTGGCCCGGGTTCCGATGACTACGCCAATCGCTCCCTGCGGGAGGCGATGGCGTGGTATGAAAAGGCCGAGGTCATTCGACCACCGGGGGATGACGATGCGATCCTGCGGTGGAATACCTGTGCCAGGGCCATCGCACGCCGCGGCTTCACCGAGCCTCCGGACATGGCCACGCCGGCTCTGGTCATGACGGAGTGAGACAGGCGCATCCTATCGCTCCCGGTGCCGTCGCACATCCCTTGAGGGGAAACGTGTCCGGGGGAGGAGGGAGGATCTCCAATGTCGGATTCCTATGAGACCCGGATCGCCAGGGCGATCCTGGATGCCTACCGCGACAAACTCTCCACATCCCTGGTTGGAGACGTACTCGTCGTCGGGGCCGGGCCGTCGGGTCTGATGGCGTCCATAGACCTGGCGGCGAAGGGTCGCAAGGTCACGGTGCTCGAAAAGCGGCTCTTCCCAGGAGGTGGCATATGGGGCGGAGCCATGGGGATGAACGAGGTCGTCATCCAGGAAGAGGCCCTGCATGCCCTGGAGAGTATTCCCGTCCGGTCGAGGGCGACGGGGGGTGGGCTCCTGGTGATCGACGCCATGGAGTTGGCGTCCGCGCTCGCTTTGACGGCTCTCCAGGCTGGGGTCGTGGTGCTGAACCTGACCACGGTGGAGGACCTCTGTGTGCACGACGGGTCGGTGTCTGGAGTGGTGGCGAATCGCACCGGGCTGAACGATGGTCTGCCCGTGGATCCTCTCTCCTTCCAGGCGGATGCCGTTCTGGATGCGACAGGGCACGACGCGGCCCTAGTACACATGCTTCACAGGCGAGGGCTGTTGGGAGAATCCATCCTCCTTCCCGGTGAAGGTGCCATGAACGCCGCGGAAGGGGAGTCGTTCGTGGTCGAGGAGGTGGCGGAGGTGTATCCCGGACTCTGGATCACGGGAATGTGCGTCGCCGCGGTCCTGGGTGGCCCTCGCATGGGACCGATCTTCGGAGGGATGCTGTTGTCCGGAAAGGAGGCGGCGGAGCTCATCGATCTCACACTCTCTCTCGACGCGGCCAGACTCTGAGCAACTCAGATGGAGGAGATGAGGGGAACGATCCTCCGGAGCCGGTGATGAGGGTGGAGGTCCCGAGGTGCCGACTCTGGGGGAGGAGCCTGGCGAGCCATGGCTCCGAGATGGTCAACGCGTTCAAAGGAGTCCCCCTCCGTTCGTCGGTTCTCTTCGGTTCTCGCGCTCCTGTCCCGAGCCTTCAGCTACCTGGGGCTTCCCGAGGGGCGGAGTCTTCAGGGGCCCAACGTCCCTCGATTCTCAACTCCCGGTTTTCTGGAGAGTCTCCCTCGAAGATCCTGTAGTCGAGCCGGATGGGGATGAGCTTGGCGAGCATTCCCTGAGCCGGGCAGTATCGCTCCGCCGAGAGCTCGATGGAGCGCCGCACCGCAGCTTCCCGTACTCCTCGGCCCGTGATCTCGTATTCGATGTCGGCACGCGTGAAGACCTTCGGATGCTCCTGGGCCCGCTCGGCCTTCACTGACACGTGGAAGGCCGTCACCTCCTGCCGCTTCTTGCGGAGGATCGAGATGACGTCCATGGCGGTACACCCAGCCAGGCTCAAAGCCATCAGCTCCATGGGGCGAAAGCCGTCGTCGTCACCACCGACCTCGGGGTCCGCACCGAGATCGATCTCAAAACCGCTGCCTGCGGTTCCCTTGAAGCTCAGGCCTCCACGCCACTGAACGCTCGCGTTCATCTCCGTCCCGTACCGTTTTCGTGGATGATGTGGGCAGGGGCGACACTCGATTCCTGCTGCCGTGGCGCTGGCTGGCATCTACATCAGTGGTCGTCGGGATGCCGGTACCGTTTCTCTCCGGCACGGATCGACAAGTCGAGAGAATTCTCAGGCGGCGGAATCACGCATGAATATCCATCGGTGTAGGCACACCACGGATTGTAGGCTTCGTTGAAGTCCAGCATCCAGGTTCCTTCCGCCGTTCGGTGGACCGGGGGGGCGAGGTCGAGGTAGCGGCCCCTGGGATACGTTTCGGTGTCGGCCGTAGCGTCTCTGAACGGCACGAACAGGCGTCCCTCGCCGGGGTCCGTTCGGTACGCCTGCAACGTCCATGTTCTTCCGTCGACGACAAACCGAAACTCGCCCCAGCGCGCCACGCTCCGCTCGTCTCCACCGGTGGCATCGAGGGTCACGATCCTCTTGTCATCGTGCTCTCGGAGCTCGAGCTCGAACCGGTAGGCCTCGTCCAGCGGGTAATAGTTCAGGCCCTCGAACGTCTTGCGGTCCTGATCGGGCAGGGGCGATTGCCGACTCTCCCGAAAGAACCTGTCCTTGCCTCTGCGGATCTTCTCCAATCGGTCCGTCCAGTCGCTGCTCATGGATGACTTCCTCACTTCCGAGTCCGGTCGCTTCTCCAGCTTCGCGATTCGCCAGAAATGCCTCGAGTAGTCGGCGATCCGGATGGCGGACCTCACAGCTCCTTCGCCACCTCCATGCGCATGAACTTGCCCGTGCAGGTGGCGTGCACGACGTCCCCCGAGGTGATGCGCGCTTCGACGAGGTAGAGCGGCGGCTCACGCTGCGTGACCCGGCCCTCGACGGTGGCCGTACCACCGAGTGGCAGGGGATTCCGGTAGCGGATCGTCACTTCCGCGGTGACGGCGACCGTGCCACGGGCGAACAGGGCGTTGGTCATGGCCCCGTCCAGGAGCGAAGCGATAATGCCGCCATGCACCATTCCTGGATAGCCCTCCCAGGAGGCGGGGCAGGATACCACGGCTTCCACGCCCGAGTCGGGCCGGACGGAGAACCGGACGCCCAATCCGAAGCCCTCTTCCCCCCTCGCCACGAAGCAGCGGGGGTGATGGAGGCTCCGTAAACGGTCCAAGGTCTCGTTCTGGGCCGAGGGTCGATTCGGCGCTTCGACCACGGCTCGGTCGCCGGGCACCGTCCGTCCGGAGGGGATGCTCACTTTCGCGCTCCCTTCTTCCCCTTGCGGTACCGATCGAGCAGCATGCGGCGAGCGAGGGGCGAGAGGTGATCGATGTAGAGGACGCCGTCCAGGTGATCGACCTCGTGCTGGACACACCGGGCCAGCTCTCCGTCCGCCTCCAGACGGAAGGGCTCTCCTCGAACGTCAAGCGCCTCCACGACGACCTTCTCCGGCCGCTCCACGGTCTCACTGACGCCGGGAATGCTGAGACAGCCCTCGACCTCCCGGGCGAGCGTGTCACTGGCGGCGACCACGCGTGGGTTGATCAGCGTGTAGACGGCACCTCCCTGTGGCGGCACGTCGACGATCGCGATCCGCCGTGAGACATCGACCTGGGGCGCCGCGAGGCCCTGGCCGCCCGCGGCGTACATGGTCGCGAACATCCGCTCGACGAGCGCTCGCACCTCGTCGTCCACCTCTTCGACCTCGGCGGTGCGTTGGCGCAGGATCGGAGCGCCCAAGTGGACGATCGCGAGTTGGTCCACTTCGCGCCTTACGGCTCTCGCGTGCCAGGCGGCATCGGCGGGGAGCCACATCAGCTCGGCTCCGTGCGCTGGTCCGTGTCACCGTGGAGATCCGGGGGACGGTGGGTCACCGACAGGCCGTGCAGAAACAGATCGACGGCGGAGTCGAAGATCCGGTCCGGATCACAGGGGGCGAGCTCGTCCAGCCCGAGGTGTACGTGGAGCGCCACCTGGAGCATGAGCCCGGAGATCACGAGTCGCGCCGCGACCTCCGCATCCACGTCCGGGCGGAACTCGCCTTGCCGAACCCCTACGTCGATGAGATCGCCGACGAGCCTCCACCCCTGGATGGGTCCTTCCGAGGCCCAGGTCCGGAAGAGCGGCGGGAACTCGACGCTCATCTCGCCGAGCATCAGGCGAAACGCAGGACCCCACCCCGGCTCGATCCAGTGCCGCCAGACCCTCCTGAGCACGAACCGGATCTTCGCGGATGCCGGTGCCCGCTCGGTCGCCAGCGCCTCTTCGATCTCGGCGAAGATCGCTCGGTGGCGCATCTCGAGGGCCTGACGGAGGAGGTCCTCCTTCCCGTCGAAGTAGTAGTAGATGGCTCCCTTGGTCACGCCCGCCGCCTCGGCCACGTCTTCGAGGCGCGTCGCTCTGTATCCGTGCAGGGCGAACGCGCGGAAGGCGGCGTCCAGGAGGGCCTCGGGCGCACGAGTGTCCGCACCGGCTCCCCCGGTTGACACCGAGTTCGTACTCAAGAGTATCTCCTCTCCGTGGGCTCCATCTCAACCTAGAACACAAATGACATAGAGGTCAATGAGCACACTCCGGTTGAGACCGTTGACAGATTCGCTAGGATTCGAGGGAAGAGATACTCGAGAGTATGTCCGCGGAATCTAAGGAAATCCGCGCATGGCACAGGAGCTTCAGGCCGCCTTCACCCAAGCACTCATGATCACCGCGTTCGTGGCGGTGATGATGATGGCGGTGGAGTACCTGAACGTCCTCACGCAGGGAACGCTGGAAGGCGCGATGCGGGGATCGCCGCTGCTGCAGTACGTCGTCGCCGCCCTGCTCGGTGCCGTTCCCGGGTGTCTGGGTGCGTTCACCGTCGTCGCACTCTACGCCCACCGGGTCGTGACGGTGGGAGCGCTCGTCGCCGCGATGATCGCGACGAGCGGCGACGAAGCGTTCGTCATGCTCGGGCTCTTTCCCGGCAAGGCGCTCTTGCTGATGGTCGGCCTGACCGTCCTTGGGATCGCTGCGGCCCCCGTGGTCGACCGATGGGCCGGGCAGGGACGCTACTGCCTCGGCGCATGCGGTGATCTGACGCTTCACCGGGAAGAATGCGCCTGCTTCGACAGCCGTCTGCTCTTCGCCCAGTGGCGGCGGGCTGGCGTCACGCGGGTCCTCCTCACCCTCGGGACCATCGGCTATGGTGCGTGGGTCGTCGTAGGGGGGGGCGGCATGCCGCCGGAGTGGAACTGGGTGCGGGTGACGCTGCTCCTGGTCGGGCTGTTCGGGGCCTTCGTGGTGAGCACGGTTCCCGACCACTTCCTGCGGGAGCACTTGTGGCTCCACGTGGCCAAGCGCCACGTGCCCCGGATCTTCGCGTGGACGGCCGCGGTGCTGGTGGGGATGGCCCTGCTGACGCAGTCAACGGACCTACACGGTGTCGTGCAGCGAAATCCGTGGGCGATGCTGGGGCTGGCGGGTCTGCTCGGCTTGATCCCCGAGTCCGGACCGCATCTCGTGTTCGTCACGCTCTACGCGACCGGCGGAATCCCGCTGAGCGTCCTCGCCGCGAGCTCCATCGTCCAGGACGGTCACGGCATGCTCCCGCTCCTCGCGCAGTCGAAGCGGGACTTCTTGCGGGTGAAGGCCATCAACCTCGTCGTGGGCCTCGGCGTCGGGGCGGCTCTGATGGCCCTCGGAGGCTGAGCATGGCGGTGGAAACTGAGCCATGAGGGAGCTGAAGGGAGGGAGAAGGGACTTCCCCCGCCGTACGTCGAGGGGATCGGACGATTCCGGGCGTCCCAGGAGAAGCACATACGCCATCTTCGTCTGGCACGGCTTCTTCCTGGCCCTCACCAAGACCACGCTGGACCCCAACACCGTCTTCCCGGCGCTGGTCAGCTCGTTGGTGGATTCGAAGACCTTCTTCGGCGTGCTCTATGCCGTCATGCTCGGTGGGCCGTTCGTCTTCAACATCGCCTTCGGGCATTTCCTGCACGGAAAGCAGCGGAGGAAGCCCTATCTGCTGCTCGGGATCTACCTCCGGGCGCTCTCCTTCCTGGGGATGGCCGTCTTCACACTCCTCTTCGCCGCTCGGGCACCGCTTCTTGTGGCAGGAAGCCTCTTCGGATGGATCCTCCTCTTCTCGCTCAGCGGGGGGTTCGCGGGAGTCAGCTATGCGGACCTGGTCGCCACGCTGATGCCCAGGGGCACCCGGGGTCGCCTCTACGCGGCCAAGCAGCTCGCGGCCAGCGTGGCCATGTTGGTGGGAGGACTCGTCGTGGTGGGAGCCTTCCGCTTCCGGTCGCTCTCCTATCCGAGCAACTACGCGGTGGTCCTCGGCATCGGCGCGGTAGGCCTGGTCGTTGCTTCCCTGGGCTTCTGGTTCATCCGCGAGCATCCGCGTGCGCCGGACGTCGGGCCGCCGGAGACGCTCCGCGCGTTCCTGAGACGGGTTCCGGTGATCATCCATCGGGATCGCGCCTTCCTCCGGTTCATCCTCGCGAGCAACCTGAGCAGCTTCAGCCTCATGCTGCTCCCGTTCTACATGATCTTCGCCCGGGATGAGCTCCACGTCGGCTCGGTCTGGGTGGGGCGCTACCTCATGCTCCAGATCGGAGGGGCGATCGTCTCCAACCTGATCTGGGGCTTCCTCAGCGGCCGAAGAGGGTCGGGCTCGGTCGTTCGGACGTGCATCGTGCTGGGCGGGGTGATCCCCCTTCTGGCCCTGGCCCTCCGAGCCCTGGGACCCGCGGCGTTCGGGCTCGTCTTCGTGTTGGTGGGATTCGTCATGAGTGGGCGCAGCGTGGGCTTCGAGCCCTATCTCCTGGACCTGGCCCCCGAAGACCAGCGGACCGTCTACGTAGGCATCAATGGGACCCTCAACTTCTCGCGGGTCGTGCTCCCCATCCTCGGAGGGGCGGTCATGGATCTCTTCGGCTTCGACGTCGCGTTCGTTCTCACGGCGGGAGCCATGGGCGTGTCTCTCCTCCTCTTGGGGAGCACTCCGGAGCCTCCGCATGAGGAGGTGGAGCGGGTCACATGAGGTCTGGCGCTGTGGGGTGTCGATTCTCACCTCGGCGCCGGACCGTCTCGAAGGAGGAATCCGAGCATGAACACCGATAGAGCTGTCCCGAAGATCCCCGGACCCGCCGAGCGGGCCGTCTACACCACACGGGAGAGCCCGCCCGGCTCACGCGCCAAGCTCCTGGACGTAATCGCCAAGGCCGCCTACGACAACAACCGGGCGTACGAAGGGTGCAGTCGATGTGTGCTCTGGGCGCTCCAGACCCACATGCGTCGCCCCGACGACGGGGCACTTCGGGCGAGCACGGCCATGGCGGGAGGCGTGGCGCGCATGGGAGAGACCTGCGGCGCGCTCCTGGGCGGCATCATGTTCGCCGGCCAGGTCCTGGCCCGCGAGGATCTGAGGGACTTCGACGCGTATGTCGCCACGATGGAAGTCGCGGCCCAGATCTTCGACCGGTTCAAACGGGAGTTCGGCACGACACGTTGTCGCGACATCCAGGAGGAGCGGCTGGGCCGCAGCTTCGACTTCTTCAAGGAAGAGGATCGGGAGGCGTGGTATCGGAGGGGCGGGCTCGAGGTCTGTCCGCTCGTGTGCGCCGAGGCGGCGCGCCTCACCGCCGACGTCCTCCTGCCCGAGGAGTCCGGCGCGGAGGTTGACCCCTCGACCACTCTTTGATATTGTGCATATGCACATTAATGCGGGAGGAGCGAGCGGTGCCGAGACGGCGAAAACAGCGTATCTGCAGGGAGTTCGACGGCGATACCGTGTTCAAGCCTCGGAGCATCCCCATGCGGGAGCTCGAGACCGTCGCCCTTCGCCTGGACGAGTTCGAGGCGATGCGTCTGTGCGATCTCGACGGGCACGACCAGGAGGCGGCAGGACGGCGCATGGGCGTGTCCAGAGGGACGGTGCAGCGGTTGTTGCAGTCCGGGCGCGCCAAGCTTCTGCGGGCTCTGGTGGACTCTTCCGCATTGGTCATCGAAAAAGGAGCGGATCATGAGATTGTGCATCCCCACGATCAATGAGCGTGGGCTCACGGCGCGCCTCTCACCGCATTTCGGAAGTGCTCCGTATCACACGGTGATCGAGAGCGATACGGGGGAGGCGTCGGTGATTGTCAACGAGCACGCCCGTCATGAGCACGGTCGGTGCGAGCCGGCCAAGGGGCTGGAGGGCCGCGGGGTGGGAGCGGTGGTGTGTCGGGGCCTCGGCCGTCGCGCCCTGGCCGCATTGAACGGGGCCGGGATCGAGGTCCTGGTGACGGAAGGTTGGACCGTGGCCGAAGCGCTGGACGACTTCCGCGAAGGAAGGCTGGCCTCCATGTCATGGGAAGCCGCGTGTGAAGGGGGCGGACACGGGCATGTAGACGGCCATGGTCATGGACACCACCATGGATACGGACGAGGTTGAGATAGCCGAGGTGGGCCGCCGGTGGCGGCCCCGAAACCACGAGCCGAGCGGACGCTCCATGAACCTCGAGCCCACGCGCGACCGTATCCGCATGCTCCGGACCGTTTTCGCGGGCCTCCCACCGCTTCATCGCCACCCAGACGACCGACCGCGAGGGTCGGGCGACCAGCTCTCTCCGAGTGGGGCAGCCCGTCCCGCGGCAAGGACGTAATCATGAAGCAAGACGGTAGGGCCAACTGGAAGATCGACACCGAGTGCATCCACGCCGGCCCGGAGCCGGACCCGGCGTTCGGCTCGGTGGCGCCTCCCATCTATCAGACATCCACCTTCGTCTTCTCCACGCCGGAGGAGGGAGCGGAGCGCTTCGCCGGACGGGACCCGGGCTACATCTACACGCGGATGGGCAACCCGACCATCACCATGCTGGAGGCCAACGTGGCGGCTCTGGAGGAGGGGTCGTTCGCGCTCGCGACCGCCTCGGGAATGGCCGCGGTCTCCACGGTCTTCTTCGCGCTGCTTTCCGCCGGGGATCACGTCGTCTGCAGCGCCTCCGTCTATGGTCCGTCCCGGGTCGTTCTCGAGCGCGACTTCTCCCGCTTCGGCATCGGCTCGACGATGGTGGACACCAGTGACCCCGACGCGCTCCGGGGCGCGATCACCGACCGCACCCGGGTGGTCTTCGTCGAGACGCCGGCCAACCCGACGCTCGCCGTGACCGACATCGCCCGCGCCGCCGACATCGCCCACGAAGCGGGGGCCTTGCTGGTGGTGGACAACACGTTCATGAGTCCCGTTCTGCAGAAGCCCTTCCGGTTCGGCGCGGACATCGTGCTGCACTCGGTCACGAAGTTCCTGAACGGGCATTCGGACGTCGTGGGCGGGATCCTCGTCTTCCGGGACGAGGCTCTGATGAAGAAGGTCCGGTCGGTGCTCCACTACCTGGGTGGCACGATGGATCCCCACCAGGCGTGGCTGGTCCTTCGGGGCGTCCGAACGCTGGCCATGCGTGTGCGCCAAGCTCAGCAGAACGCACAGGCCCTGGCCGAGCTCCTGGTCGCCCACCCCGCCGTGGAGCGCGTGCGATATCCCGGTCTTCCCGGTCATCCTCATGCCGACGTGATCGCTCGTCAGATGGCAGGTCCCGGCTCGCTGATCTCCTTCGATCTGAAGGGCGGGATCGAGGCAGGCCGGAAGGTGCTGGAAGCCGTGCGCATTCCGGCGCTCGCGGTATCCCTGGGAGGTGTGGAGAGCCTCATCCAGCATCCAGCCTCGATGACCCATGCCGCCGTGAAGCGCGAGGACCGACTGGCGGCCGGCATCACCGACGGTCTGGTGCGACTCTCGGTCGGCTGCGAGGACCGGGAGGACTTGCTGGCCGACCTCGAGCAGGCGCTCGACACACTGACCGATACGGGCGCGCGAGACGAGCGGACCGGCGTGAGCCGAGAGGCGGAGACGGCGGCGGTCGACACGAGGTGAGGGGATCATGGACCATCCTGTTCGGAGTCTCGCGGAGGTCGCGCCGGATGAGGTCGTGACCGTGCGGCGCGTCCTCTTCGAGTGTCTGCAAGCCCGCTGTGCCAAGCTGGGGCTTCGTGAGGGAGATCGGGTCAGCGTGCGCGGACGTCGCTACTCGACGCGCGTGCTCCGCAAACCGGACGGCCGGCTCGTCCGGTGCCCCCCGGAGCTGGCGCGCTTCGTCGAGGTGCGTCGTGATTGAAGTGACGCGAGACGGAGTGGCGGCTTCACGGTAGTGTGCGGCTGAATCCTCCTTCGCGAGAGATCCGATGAGCGGGGACCCGCTGTTCGAGCCGTTGAGCGTGGGCTCACTCAGGCTTCCCAATCGCGTCGTGATGACGACGGTGAAGCTGGGCTACGCCACGGGGGGCGGCGCCGTGACGAAGCGGCACGTCGCGTTCTATGCCCGCCGCGCGGCGGGACGGGTGGGTCTTCTCACCAGCGAGCCCCTGTACGTGGAGAGGAACGGGAGGGAGCTGCCCACCCAGATGGGCATCCACGAGGAAGCCCTGGTGGGTGGTCTCGCCGCTCTGGTGAGGGTCGTCCACACGGCCGGTGGCCGGATCATGGCGCACCTCAATCACGCCGGTCGAGCCGCGAACCCACGACTGGTGCCGGAAGGTGACCTGGTGTCGGCTTCCGACGTCCCGTGCCCGGCGAACCAGGTCACTCCCCGGCCACTGAGCATGCGGGAGATCGGTGCGGTCGTCGGTGCGTTCGGAGAAGCCGCCCGCAGGGCTGCCGAGGCCGGCTTCGATGCGATCGAGATTCCCTTCAGCCACGGATACCTCGTCCATCAGTTCCTCTCTCCTCTCACCAACCGGAGGGAAGACGGCTATGGGGGTACCTTCAAGAACCGCGTGCGCTTCGGGAGAGAGGTGCTGAGGGCCGCCCGCGCGGCTGTCGGACCGGAGGTGCCGATCGTGGTGCGGATGAACGCCTCCGACTACGTGGAGGGAGGTCTCGGGATCGAGGACGCTCTCGTCCTGGCCGAGTACTTGGCCGACCTCGGCGTGGACGCCCTGAGTGTCACGTCCGGGACCATGTGCGAGTCCGTGCCGTTCTGCCTCTATCCCGCGGGAACGCCGAAGGCCCACCTCCTCCCGGCCGCCGCCCGCATCCGGGAGTCCTCCAGGCTGCCGGTGATCGTCGCCGGCCGCATCCGCACCCCGTCGGTCGCCAGACAGGCCTTGGCCGCCGGACAGACCGATCTCGTCGGCCTGGCCCGTCCGCTGCTCGCAGACCCGGATTGGGTGCGGAAGGCGGAGCATGGGGATGAGGAGGCGATCCTCCTCTGCGCCGCCTGCCACCAGGGGTGTCTAGGGGAGCTCCGTAAGGGTCGAGGGACCCATTGCCTCTTCAACCCCCTCACGGGTCGCGAGTCCGAGATCGAGATCACGCCCACGGAGAAACCTCGCCGTGTGGTGGTGGTGGGCGGGGGGCCGGCGGGGTTGGAAGCCGCGCGGACCGCCGCGGAGCGAGGTCACCGGGTGTCCCTGTTCGAGCAGCAGGGCCATCTGGGTGGCCAGCTCTTCCTGGCGGGCCGGGTCCCGCACAAGGAAGGGTTCCTCGATGCGCTGCGCCACCTCGAGCTCATGGCGAGGCGAGCCGGAGCGGACATCCAGCTGGGTGCTCGTGTCAGGGCCGAAGACGTGCTGGCTCGGCAGCCGGACGCCGTCGTGCTGGCCACGGGAGGGATCCCTCTCCACATAGCGTTCCCCGGACTCGAAGACGCGCGGTGGGTGCTCGCGACGGAGGTGCTCGAAGGAGATGCGCGGGTGGAGACCCCCACCGCTTTCCTCGTGGGCGGTGGGCTGGTCGGCTTGGAGGCGGCCGAGTTCCTGGCCGCCCGGGGCCGGCAGGTCACGCTCGTGGAGATGCGGGAAGAGGTCGGGGTCGGGTTGGATATGCTCCCGAGGGCCATGCTTCTGCAGCGGCTGGCCGAGGCGCACGTGAGAATCGAGGTACGGACGCGCGTGACCCGGCTGAGCGCGGACGAGGCAGTGGTCCAAAGAGACGGAAGGGAGACCCGGATTCCCATCGAGACCGTCGTGCTGGCCGTGGGGGTAGGGCCGAACCGGGAGCTGCTGGACGAGCTGCACGGAAGCGGACTCGAGGTGCACATCGTGGGTGACGCGTCGGAGCCGAGGGGAATCGGGGAGGCCATCCGCGAAGGGCTGGACGCGGCAATCGCCCTATAGCAGGTCCCTGAAACAAGGGCGCTGGGAGTGCGTCCGGCGTCTCGACGTACGGCGGCGGAGTGCCGCCCTCAACCTCCTTGGACGTCGCCCCGCGCGAGCCTGACCTCCAGGGCCCCACGAGGCTCGAGGGACGGATGGCACGTGGAGCAGTCCCTGAGCTCAGGCCGATCCTGCTTGGCGGCCTCTTCCTCGTGGCACTCCAGACAAGTCCCGTGCATGGCCCGGAGGTAGCTCAGCGCCCGCGCCAGGTCCTTCGTGCCGTCCGCGACCTCGTCCTTCCACTCCGCGTGGCAGTCGATGCAAAGCTCGGCGTCGGCCGCGGTCTTCGGGGCATCGGTAGCATGACATTCAACACAGGAGCGGTTCGACGGGAAGAGACCCGGAAGGTCGAGGCTGTCCGCGACGGCCCGCATGTGGTACGCGTGGTCGAAGATCAACGTCTCGGTGAGGAGATGGCGATGGCACCGGGAACAAGGTGTCGTCTCGTCCCCGGGGAGGGAAATGTGGTGGCAGATCACGCATGAGGAGTCACCGCCCAGGCGCTCCTGATGGTCGGCGTGGGGGAACACGGTGTGGACGCCTCCGCGGTCACCGTCGATCCGAAGACGCGCCCGGGTGAGGTCCAGCCTGGAAGCCGGTTGGACCGGCTCGGCCTCGATCCTCGCGTAGGGTGGATACATGAGCGCCCACGCGAGCGGGACGACGATCACCGCGATCACGCTCGTCCGTTCCAGGCCGCTCCTCAGGGCGGTATGCCACACACGCGAGAAGGAATCGAAGGAGACCCTGAATCGGCGCTCTCCCTCGCCCTTGGCCGGCCCGACGCGAAAGATGGGCATGTGCTCGGCGAAGAAGAGGAACACGAGCGCGGCGGCCGCCACCACGCCCAGGGAGAGGGCCCACTCGGCCAGGGAGGGGAAGTACACCGCGCCGGCGTCGCGAAAGTAGCCGAAGATCCCGACGTCCACGCGATTCAGCAGCAGCCCCGCCGACGCGGAGGAGGCCGCGACGGCCAGCGCCGCCGGAGAGCGCCGCGGGGCGGGAAGCCAGACCAGGAGGATGGGCACGACCGCGACGACGATGAGCTCGATCCCGAACAGCCAACTCTCCCACGTGCCCGCCACGAGCGCCCTCCAGACCCTTCCGTGGCTCAGGTGGTAGACCTCGACGAGCAGGTAGACTGAGAGGATGCCTGTGGCGATGCTCGCGACCCCGGTGAGCATGGGCATGTCCGGCCCCGCTTCCCGGACCCGAGCGCTCTCCTTGCGGACTCCGGACCTTATCAGGATCAGGTCACGCTCCACGGGGGTGGGCCCGAAAACGGCTTCCCGGTCGTACCAGTGCGCGTGGAGGATCCGCACCAGGACGAGGAACATGAGGCCTCCGCCCATGGCCGACAGGATGAAGAGGAGGGGCAACAACGGAGAGTAC
>CAZVYM010000088.1:0-16200 GCA_964630935.1 uncultured Gemmatimonadaceae bacterium
GAGGATCTTCGCCGTCTCGGCCATGAAGTGGACGCCGCAGAAGACAATGACGTCGGCGCCCGTGGCCGCGGCTTCCTGGGAGAGCCCGAGCGAGTCGCCCAGGTAGTCGCTCACTTCCTGGATCTCGACCCTCTGATAGTTGTGGCCGAGGATGACCGCGTTGAGCTCTTCCTTGCGGCGCACGATGCGTGCCCGAAGCTCGTCGTGAGGCAGGGCCGCGTAGTCGAGCGTCGTGGGTAGCGCGTCGGAGGCGCCGCTCAGGGCAGAGCTCAGACCGTGAACGAGCTCCCGCACCCGCAACCTCCCGTTGCGTTGGGGTTCCGGAACGTGAACCCCTGACCCATGAAGCCGGTCACATAATCGATCTCGACGCCGTCCAGGTATTGGGCGCTGAACGGGTCGACGAAGACCTTGATCCCGGAGACGTCGAGCACTTCGTCGTCACCCTCGGGACCGTCCTCGATGTTGAGGCCGTATTGGAATCCGGAGCATCCGCCGGGAAGCACCGCGACGCGCAGACCCGCGTCGGAGGCGACCCCGTGCTCCTGGATGAAATCCTGAACCTTCTGTGCCGCTGTCTGTGTCAGCGTCAGCATGGCGAAGGCGCCCTCCTGACGTTTCGGTGATCGCGGTCCAAACCCTTGGAGTGTCGGCCGCGTTCAGGAGTACCCTTCGGGCATTCCCGGGTTTCGGCGCGGCCGAACGGGACCGGACGAAACAGGTAAGCTACCCGAGGCCGGAGGGGCGGTCAACGGAGAGGCGGGTGGGGTCGTGGGGTCCGGCGCATCACCCATGGGCCCCCAGGATGTGACGCGCCGCGGCGGCGAGGTCGTCGACCGCGATCATCCCGGCGGGCAGGCGAGGCTCGTAGTCTCGCCCATAGCCCGTGCGCACCAGGATTCCCCGCCCTCCCAGCTCCACGGCCGGCACGATGTCGGACAGCTTGTCACCCACGTACCAGGAGGCCGCCAGATCCAGGCCGAGGTCGTGTGCGGCCTGCCGGTACATCCCGGTGCCGGGCTTCCGGCACTCGCACGGACCGCTCCAGTCCGGGTGATGGGGACAGTAATACGTGCCGTCCACCGGGGTGCCCGATTCGGCCAGGATCCGATTCAACCGCTCGGCGACGGCATGGTATGCTGGCTCTCCATAGAGGCCCCGGGCGATCCCGGACTGGTTCGTGATCACCACGACCGCGTAGCCGGCGGCCTCGAGGGAGGCGAGCGCGGCCGTCACGCCGGGGATGAGAACCACGCCGTCCGGGTCGGCCAGATAGTCCTTCTGCTCGATCAGGGTGCCGTCCCGATCCAGGAAGACCGCCGGTCGGTTTCCCTGGCTCACTCGCCGCTTCCCCGGCCGCACACCTCGCGGATGCGACGTACGAGGTCGTCCTCCTCCTCGGGGGAGACCGTGCGCATGTCCAGCACCACGCCATCGTCCACGATCCGTCCGATCACGGGGGGCGTTCCCCCCCGGAGCGCGGCCGCCGTCCGATCGGCGTCGTCGGTCTCGAGCCGCACCGTCCAGGACGCCAGTTGGAGCCCGGGATAGGTCCCGCCTCCGACGGCCCCTTCGCCCCGCTCCACGCGAGCCCCGCAGCCCGCTCCGGCCAACCGATCGGCGGTCGCGCGTGCGCGCCGCTCCAGCACCTCCTGCGACTCGGAAAGCATGCGCAACGTCGGGATCTCGGCAACGGCACGCGCGGGATCACGGTACAAGCGTAGCGTCGCCTCCAGGCCGGCCAGGGTGACCTTGTCGACGCGAAGGGCCCGGGTGAGCGGATTACGGCGGAGGAGCCCCACGAGGCGCTCACGGCCGAGCACGACGCCGGCCTGGGGCCCCCCGAGGAGCTTGTCTCCCGAGATGACGACCAGGTCGGCCCCCGCGGCCAGAGCCTCGGGGGCACGGGGCTCGTGCGGCAGACCGAGTGAGGCAGGATCGGCGAGCAGGCCCGAGCCCAGGTCGTAGACCAGCGGGAGTCCCCCGGCCCCGGCCACCACGGCGAGCGCCTCGAGGGCGACTTCCTCGGTGAAGCCCGTCATGCGGAAGTTGGAGCGGTGGACCTTCAGAATCGCCGAGGCCCCTTCCCGAACGACCGCTTCCGAGTAGTCGGACGCACGTGTCCGGTTCGTGCTGCCCACCTCGACCAGGCGCGCGCCGGAGCGCTCGAGGATCTCGGGAATGCGGAACCCACCTCCGATCTCCACCAGCTCTCCCCGCGAGACGACCACGCCCGCATCCCGGGCCAAGGTGTTCAGGGCGAGCATGAGCGCGGCCGCGTTGTTGTTGACCACCAACGCGTCTTCGGCGCCGGTGAGCTCGACGAGAAGGTCTCGGCAGTGGTCGTAGCGTGAGCCGCGTCCCCCGAGCGCGAGATCGTACTCCAGGTTCGTGTAGCCGCGCGCGGCGATCCTCATGGCTTCGAGCGCGGACTCGGCCAGGGGCGCTCGGCCGAGATTGGTGTGCAGGACGACGCCCGTGGCGTTGACGAGCGGCCTCAGCGACGGGACGCCCTCTCCGGCCAGCCACGCCTCGACACGCTCGGCATGGAGGGCGGGACGCTCGACCTCTCCAGGGTCCTCGCCGGCCGAGATGCGTCCGCGGAGCTCGGAGAGCACGGATCGAACGCCGCGCAGGACGGCCGCCCGGCCATGGCGCTCGACAAGGGTGGCGAAGGCCGGGTCGGCCAGGAGCGCGTCGACGGCCGGGATCTTCCGGCGCGGGTCCGTCATCGCCCCGGTGGACGCCGCCGCAGGTCCGGCCACTCGAGCCGGGCGGGTCGCCGTCCGCTTCCGGCGTGGCCCGCATGTAAGGTATCCGCCGCGGCGCTGTCCGCCTTCGCGGCCGGAGCGCCCACGGAGTCGGCCTTGGTCGTATCGGGCAGAGGAGCCACCAGCGTGTCCGTCCCGCCGCCACCTGGCAGGCCGTTGACGTTCGTCACGCCCGCGACCGTCACCGTGTAGCTGTCGGCGGGCGTGAGAGGCCGGTCCAGGAGCGCGACGATCCGCCGTGCCGGCAACGGATTGCCCTCCGGCCCCACGTCCTGGGCTTGGCGCACCCCCCGACCCGCGCTCCGCCCTCGGGCCCCCGCCGCGCCGGGCAATCGGGGAGGGATGGGATGCGAAGGTGCCGCCTGGGCACCGCGCGCACCGCCGCCACGGGCGGGCAGCGTATCGCGGGCCACCATGGTGTCCCGGAGGGCGCGCAACGTGTCACGGGTCCCCGTCGTATCGGGTCGGACACTCGAGGTGTCGCGAGCGGCCGCCGTGTCCGCCCTCGCGGCGTTCGCCGCCGCAAGCGAGTCCGCGACCACGGCCTCCCGCACACGCTGGATCGAGTCGATGCGCGCGAACGAGTCCTGAACCTGATCCACGTAGGCGTTGTACCCCGCCTCCTGCAGCAGGCGTGCGGGCCCCGGCCCCGGGGTGCCGTCGGGGCGCGTGAGCCGCACCGCCACGTCGCTCATCGGCATGTCCGGATCGAGGTAGTCGTCGAACTGCAGGACCACCGTCACCGAGTCCAGAGCGCTCGCACGCGTGAGCTGTGCCGGCGTCGAATCGGGACGCAGCGTCGACTCGTTCACGATCAGCGTGTCCGACGGGCCGATCGCGACCTGGCGACGGCCCTGAAGCTCGCTGACGTCGGGGCGCTCGTTCCGGTTCTGATCCTGGAAGGCCACCATCGTGTACCGGCCGGCCGGCACGTAGCGGAACGCGTAGAACCCCGCCGAGTCGGTCTCGGCGGTGTAGACCAGCGAGTCCGAGTCCGAGGTCAGATCCACGCTCGCCTGGGCGAGTCCGTCGCCCGTGATGCGATTCCAGACCAAGCCCGCTACGGCCGTGTTGTCGAATCCGCCACCGGTCGAGAAGACCAGATCCACGGGATCGCTCATCCGGTTGTTGAAGAGGTCGCTGAGCACCGGCAGGAGGGTGACGCGATAGGTGAGTCCCGGCCGGAAGCCACCACTCAGGCTCACCGACACGCCCTGTCGGTCGTGGCTCACCCGGACGGTTCCGGTGCGGGGCGACACCAGGACGGCGTCGTCCAGCGTCCCGCTCGCCACCTTCTCGCTGATACGCTCGTCGAACATGAACCGGACCGGGCCCTTGAAGTTCGGGACGTCGGCAAAGGTGTCCGGCTCGGTCTTCACGAGCACGGGCGGACGCCGGTCCGGCGGGCCGCCGGGCGGCGATCCTTCCCGCGCACACGCTCCCGCGAGCGCCATCATCCCGGCGGCGCTGCACGCGAGCACGACCTCTCGAAGCTTCATGCGCCTTCCAGAGCGGAGAGCTTCTCCCGGAGCTTCGTGGCCTGCTCGTCCAGCGATTCCGCCTTGGCCCGCTCCCGGGCGACGACTTCCTCGGGCGCCCGGGACACGAAGCTCTCGTTGGCCAGGCGCGCGCGGGCACCGTCGAGCTGCTTTTCCAGCCTCTCGATCTCCGCCGCGAGGCGTGAGCGCTCCCTGTCCAGATCGATGATGCCCTCGAGGGGGAGGAAGACCTCCGTTCCGTTGCGCAGCACCGCGTGGGCGCCGATTCCGTTCTGCCCCCCATCCGTCGCCACATCGCCGACCCTCGCGAGCCGCGCGAGCGCGGGGCGCTGCTCGGAGACGGTCTTCTGGAACGACGCGTCGGAGCTGGTGACCCGAATGCGGACCCGCTCACCCTCGGGGACGCCGTATTCCTTGCGTAGCCGCCTCACCTCGACGATGAGCTCCTGGAGGGCACCCATCTGGGTCTCGGCCTCCGTGTCGACCCACTCCGGCTCCTCGACCGGCCACGGAGCGACGATGAGATCGCCGGGCCGCTCCTCGCCTTCGGGCACCGGCAGCTTCGACCAGAGCTCCGCGGTCACGAACGGCACGATCGGATGGAGCAGCCGGAACGCGCGATCCAGGACCGTCACCAGCGTCGACCTCGCGGCCTCACGGCTCTCCGGCTCTGCATCCGCACCCAGGCGGCCCTTCACGAGCTCCAGATACCAGTCGCAGATCTCGCCCCAGAAGAAGTGGTAGAGATCCTCCGCGACCTCGTGGAGGCGGAACGCTTCGAGATCCCGGGTCGAAGCCCGCGTCGCCCGGTCGACGCGCGACAGGATCCATCGGTCTTCGAGCTCGAGCCCGTCCCGGACCGCCGACAGCGGCCGAACGGGTCCGTCGCCCAGGCTCAGCAGGGCGAAGCGGCCCGCGTTCCAGATCTTGTTGGCGAAGTTGCGCCCGTTGGCGAACGAGCCCTCGACGTCCTCGTGATCGAGCATGATGTCGGTGCCGATCGCGCACGCGCTCACGAGCGTGAAGCGCATCGCGTCCGCCCCGAACAGATCCACCACGTGGAGCGGATCGATCCCGTTGCCGAGCGACTTCGACATCTTGCGGCCCTTCGCGTCGCGCACCGTGCCGTGCAGAAACACCTCGCGGAAGGGCGCCTCCCCCCGGAACTCGTAGCCCGCCATGATCATCCGGGCCACCCAGAAGAAGAGGATCTCGGGCGCGGTCACCAGGGTGTGCCCCGGGTAGAACGCCTCCAGATCCTCGGTCTCGCGGGGCCATCCCATCACGGAGAACGGCCACAGCCACGAGCTGAACCAGGTGTCCAGCACGTCGGGGTCCTGCTCGAGGTCCTTGCTCCCGCATTTCGGGCACTCGGTGGGGTCGTCACGGCTCACGATCGTCTCCCCGCAGCCGCAGTACCACACCGGAATCCGATGCCCCCACCAGAGCTGCCGGGAGATGCACCAGTCGCGGATGTTCTCCATCCAGTGCTCGTAGACCTTCTGCCAGTGCTCGGGCGTGAACGAGATCGTCCCGTTCCTCGAGGCTTCGAGCGCCGGCTCGGCCAACGGCTTCATCTTGACGAACCACTGCAGGGACAGACGCGGCTCGACCACGGTGTGGCACCGGTAGCAGTGCGGCACCGAGTGCGTGTGTGTGTCCTCCCCGGCCAGAAGCCCCTTCCGGTCCAGCGCTTCGAGCACGGCCCGACGAGCATCGAATCGGTCCATCCCGCGGAACGCCTCGGGCGCGTTCTCACTCATCGTCGCGTCGGGCGTCATCACGTCGAGCACGTCGAGGCCCGTCCGGCCCGCGATCTCGAAGTCGTTCGGATCGTGGGCGGGTGTCACCTTCACCATGCCCGAGCCGAACTCGGGATCCACGTGCGGGTCGGCCACCACCGGGATCGTCCTCCCGGTCAGGGGAAGCGCCACGTCGGCGCCGACCAGCTCCGCATAGCGTCCATCCTCCGGATGGACCGCGACCCCCGTGTCGCCGAGCATCGTCTCGGGCCGGGTCGTCGAGACCGTCAGATACCAGCCGCCGTCATCCAGTCGACCCACCGCGCTCGCACCCGCTTTCGCGGCGTGCTCGGCCGCCTCCCACGCGGACTCCGCGAGGGGATAGCGCAGGTGCCAGAGACGGCCCTCGGTCTCCTCGCCTTCGGCCTCCTCGTTCGAGAGCGCGGTGTGGCAGCGGGGGCACCAGTTGATGATGTACTCCCCGCGGTACACGAGGCCCTTGTCGTAGAGGTGGACGAAGGCCTCCCGAACGGCGGCGCTCAGGTCGTCGTTCAGGGTGAAACGGGTGCGCTCCCAGTCACAGCTCGCGCCGATGGCCTTGAGCTGGTCGAGGATCGTCCCGCCGGTCTCGTGGACGAAATTCCAGACCCTCTCGACGAAGGCGTCGCGGCCGATGTCTCCCCGGCTGCTCCCTTCGGCCGCGAGCTGGCGCTCGACCACGTTCTGCGTCGCGATGCCCGCATGGTCGGTGCCCGGCACCCAGACGGCCGCCCTTCCCTGCATCCGCCGCCACCGGACGAGCACGTCCTGGATCGTGTTGTTCAGGCCGTGGCCCATGTGGAGGACGGCCGTGACGTTGGGCGGGGGAATGACGATCACGTAGGGATCGGCACCCTCGCGCAGCACGCGCGCCGCGGGAACGTGGAAATACCCCCCCTCCTGCCACTGCCGATAGCGGACGGGCTCGAACTCGCGAGGATTCAGCCGTGGGGCCAGCTCCTGGGACACGTCGGCTCCCATGCTCTCTGGATGGTGGACTCAGCGTCCGGCTCGGCAGCGACACCACGCCCGAGGCCGTCCGTCTGTCGCTTCGCGACGGCGCGAACCCCGGTTTCGCGCTGAGTCCAGCACCTGCCGGACGCATGCACAGACGATTAACATGGCAGGGTCCTGCGGCGTTCGGAACCTCGCGACAGCCCGGGCTCGCGGCCTCGCGTCCCGCGAACGGCCTCGATCTCTCAGTGCTTGACGCCGGAAGTGTCCGCCTTGGCCTGTGCCCGCTCCTTGTCGCGCCGTGCGCGGATCGCCTGCGCACGCTCCTTCCATCCCTCCCGGATCGCGCCCTGGCTGGCGGCCCGCCGAATGTCCTCCCATTCCTCGGTGCGCTGCTTGACCGCGTCGCGGTTGCCGGGCGCCGTGCCGAAGTTGAACGGGAGCGGCACGGTCAGACCGCCCAGGTGCAGCTCACCGGGAGAGACTCCCCACTTCTTTCCGGACTTGTCCGTGTAGGTCCAATCCGTGGCCTCCGCGTCGGCCGCGTCGGCCGCCATGACCGAGTCTCTCCACTCTTCGATCTTGCCGGCCAGCTCGAGCTGGAGGCGCTCCTTCGTGGTGAGTCGCGTCAGGGCGGGGTCCGGGGGACGCCAGATGCGCTCGTCCTTCGGGTGCGGACGAAGCCGCTCGGCGGCGGAGAGAGGAGCGCTCTCGGTCACCTCGCTCGGCGTAGCGGCGCCGGTACTGCTCCGTCCGGGACGTGCCGGAACCACGACCGGCTGAGGGATCGGCTTCGGCCGCGGCTCCTCGGGCCTTTGGGGCTCGTTCTGCTCGGTCAAGTTGAGGAGTCGAATGATGTCGATCCCCTGCGCCGGCCCGCTCGACGACACCGGCATCGAGAAGGCAGCCTGATCCGGTCGCAGGCGTTCCGCGAAGAGGGGGTAGGCCACGATCGCCAGCAGATGGACCAGGGCGGATATCCCGAAAGAAATCCAGACGACACGGCGCCCTGAGTAGCGGCGGGAGCGCGCACCCCCGTCGGAAGGCGGAACCACGCTGCCGGCCGGATAGTTCATGTGCAATCGTAACCCGCGTCCGGAAGGTGGTTCCTGGGCCATGGCGCGCGTAGCCCGGTGCCAATGCTCAGAGAAGTCGCCCCAACCGCTGCGCGGCACTTTCCAGGCGCTCTTCCGGTACCGTGAGCGCGACCCGGAAGAACCCCTCCCCACCCCTTCCGAGAGCCGAGCCGGGCATCACGATGACCCCCTCCCGCTCGAGCGCTCGCTTCGCGAAATCCCCGGAGCTCTCCCCGTATGGGACGGGGATCCACAGGTACATGGTTGCCCGCGGCACGGACACCTCGAAGCCGACCGCGCTCAACGCCCGAGCGGCCGCGTCCCTGCGGGATTGGAACGTGGCGACGTTTCCGGGGACCCACGCCTCCCAGCTCTCCAGCGCCGCGACTCCCGCCGCCTGGATGCCGAGGTATTGACCGGTGTCCACGAACGACTTCACCCGGGAGAGCGCCCCGATGATGTTACGGCTCCCCACCGCCCAACCGAGCCGCCAGCCGGTCATGTTGTACGTCTTGGACAGCGAATGGAACTCGACCGTCGTATCGCGGGCTCCGTCCAGCTCCAGCACGCTCCGAGGGCGACATCCGTCGAAAGCGATCTCCGAGTATGCGTGGTCGTGAACGAGGATCGCTTCGTGCTCCCGGCAGAACGCGACGGCCTCCTGGTAGTACGAATCGGGGGCCGTGGCCGTGGTCGGGTTGTTCGGGTAGTTCAGGTAGAGGAGCCGGGTGCGCGTCGCCACATCGGGCGACAGCTCGGAAAGCGGGATCAGGAAGTCGTTCTCCGGCCGCAGTGCCACCGTGTGGGGCTCGCCTCCGGCGAGCGTGACCCCCCCGAGATAGGCTTGGTATCCAGGATCCGGGATCACGGCCACGTCGCCCGGATCCAGGAAAGCGAACGGAAGGTGCGCGATCCCGTCTTTCGATCCGATGAGCGGAAGGACCTCCTGCCATGGATCGACCCGCACCCCGAACCGGCGCTCCATCCAGGCGGCCACCGCCTCCCGGAACTCCGGATGGCCGAGCTGGAAGGGGTAACGGGAGAAGGTCTTGTCACCCGCCACCTCCCGCAGGCGCTCGATCACGGCCGGAGGGGGAGCCAGATCCGCGTCGCCCGTGCCGAGGTCGATCACGTCGACACCTTCCGACTCGAGGCGGCGTCGGGTCTCCTTGGCCCCGGCGAGTGGATACGCGGGGAGCGCGTCGAAGCGTCGGCTGGTCTTGGGCATCGGACGCCTCGCCCTACGCGGCGCGGACCGGGTTGGAGAGCTTCCCCACCCCCACGACCTCGACCTCCACGACATCGCCGTCGGCCAACGGCCCCACACCCTCCGGCGTTCCGGTCGAGACGATGTCGCCCGGCTCGAGCGTCATGACACCGGAGATGTAGGAGATGATGCGAGGAATCGAATACGCCATCTGGCTCACCGAGCCCTCCTGACGGATCTCACCGTTCACGCGCGTGACGACGGCGAGCCCATCCACGTCGAGGTCGGCCGCCGGCACGGGCTCACCCACGGGGCAGAAGGTGTCGAAGCCTTTGGCACGGGTCCACTGCCCGTCCGTCTTCTGGAGCTCTCGAGCGGTCACGTCGTTCAGCGGGACGATCGATTCCACGAAGGACCAGGCCTCGGCCTCCGAGACCTTCGTGGCACGCCGCCCGATGACGACCCCGATCTCTCCCTCGTATTCCACACGCCCCGCACCCTTGGGCAGAACGATCGCCTCGCCGTCACGGATCACGGCCGATGGAGCCTTGAGGAAGATGAGCGGCTCCGTGGGCACCTCGTTGCCGAGCTCGGCCGCGTGTGCGGCGTAGTTACGGCCCACGCATACGATCTTGGAGGGGGATAGCGAGGTCATGTCGTTCTCGATTGTGGTGATCAAAGGAGAAGGCCGCCCGGCGCAGCCCGGACGGCCTTGGGTCGATGCAGGCGGCTCCGGCGGACCTGCCCCGGGCCGGGGCGATCGAATGGACGGCGGGATCGGACGCCCGCGCGCGATCCCTAGGCCCTGCGCGGTCGGGTGTGGATCCACGTGCCGATGATCGCGCCGAAGCCCGCGACGCTGAGCAGCAGCGCGATGACGGTCCACCAGAGGCCGATGTCGCTGAATCCGGCGTCCCAGCCACCGAGCGATCGCCTGAACGCCGCGAACGCGAGGACCTGGTAGGCGAGGCCGATGACGATGCCGATGATCCGCTTCATGAGCTCCTCGTGGGTTCCTGGCTCCGTGCGCGGGCCGAGCCCGCCGGACGGAGGAATCTATGCGGCCGCGCCGGCAGGCTCAATCCGCCGTGTAGAACGCCTCCACGCTGCGTCTCGCTTCCGTCCAGGGCCCCTTGACCAACGGAGCGTCCGGAAGCGAGTCCCGCAAATACCTCCCGTATCTCTTGGTGACCAGTCGGTCGTCGAGGATCAGCACCACCCCTCGATCCGTGCGCGCACGGATCAGCCTGCCGATACCCTGCTTGAGACGGAGCGCCGCGTGCGGGAGCATGAACTGGTGGAATGCGCTTCCGCCGCTCTGCTCGATGGCCTCCATGCGCGCCGCGGCGATCGGCTCGGTCGGAACCTTGAACGGGAGCTTCTGGATGACCAAACCCCTCAGGGGGTGCCCCGGAACGTCGACGCCTTCCCAGAAGGACGACGTGCCGAGCAGGATTCCACGACCCGCTTCGACGAACCGGGCCAGGAGGCGCCGCCGGTCGTCCTCGCCCTGGACGAAGAGCGGCCACGAGGAATCGATCCCCTCGACCCGCATGAGCTCCGCGACCCGACGGAGCGACGCGTGCGACGTGAAGAGCGCGAAGATGCCTCCGTCGCTGACGGTCGCCAGATCCCTCACCACGCGGACCGTGGCCTCCTGGAACGCGTCCCCGCCGACCTCGGGTGCTGGAAGGTCCGTCGGCACGGCGATGAGCATCTGACGCTGGAAGTCGAACGGGGACGGCACGACCCGCTCCTCGACTTCGGGCGGCTCCTCCTCCATGGCGAGATCGGATGCGGCCAAGCCGAGTCGTCCGCGCACGAAGTCGAACGTGCGTCGGGTCGTCAGCGTGGCCGACGTGAGAATCGAGGTCTCCACCCGTGTGAAGAGCGCGTCTCGAAGAAGCTCTCCGAGATCGATCGGGGCCGCGGCCAGGACGAGGTTGGCGCGCCGGCCGCCGCCTCTGACCTCGAGCCAGCGAACGTACGCTCGCGCATCCTCTCCCGGCGCGAGAACCAGCTTCAGGCCCGCGGTGGAGGCCGCGAGGCGGCGCTCGATGCTCCTGAGGTCCAGCAACCGTCCCTCGAGCCGATCGGCCACGCCTTCGTCGAGCTCGAGCTGGCGTCTCAGCGCCGCCACCTCGCGTTCGAGCGCATCCAGGGTGGCCACCACCGCGTCCAGACGCTCACGCACGTCCACGCGCTCTCCGGGCTCCCCGACGCCCGTCGTGCCGAGCCGCACCGTCCCCTCCGCCGGCGAGACGAACCCTTCCATGAGGTCGATGAAGCCCGTGAGCTCCGAGCGCGCCCGGCCGAGCGCCGGACGGACGCGATTCTCCATGCGCTCCCGGAGCGGTCCTCCTTCGTCCGAGGAGCCCAGAGCATCGTGGACGGCCGTCAGGACCCCGCGACCGTTCCGGTCGAGTCGGGAGAGCATCCGGAAGAGTCCACGTCGGGTCAGCTCCACGCCGAGATGCGACGTCGCGGCGTCCTCCACGTTGTGGGCCTCGTCGAGCACGAGGCGACCGTACGCTGGCAGGACCGCCGCCTGCGTGTAGTTCTGCGTGGCCCTCCTCACCGCGACGTCGGTGAACAGGAGGTGGTGGTTCACAACCAGGAGCTCGGCCGAGGCGGCCCGCCTGCGGGCGCGTTGGTAGAAGCACGCCTGGAAGTGCGGGCATCGCGCGCGCAAACAGATGTCCGGGTCGCTCCGGACTTCCTCCCACGTATCGGGCGCGGGCGCGAACGGAAGGTCCGACAGGGAGCCGTCCTCGGTGTGCTCGGCCCAATCGAGGAGTGAAGCGATCTCCTCGGACCGGTCGTCTTCGAAGAGGGAGCCCTGGCTTTCGGCGGCGAGGAGCGCCCGCCGGATGGAGATGTAGTTGCCTCGTCCTTTCACCAGCGCCCAGTGCACGTCCTCTCCGAGGAGGCGCCGGACCAGCGGAAGGTCCTTTCCCGTGAGCTGCTCCTGGAGGTTGATCGTGTTGGTGGAGACCACCGTCTTCTCGGCGTTCGAGCGGGCCCAGCGGGCCGCGGGAAGCAGATAGGCCAGGGACTTGCCCGTGCCGGTGCCCGCCTCCACCACGACCACGCCCCCGTCATTGAACCGACCCACGACCGCGCGCAGCATCTCTCGTTGTCCGCCCCGGTCCTCGTAGCCCGGATGCATCAGCGCGAGCGGTCCTTCGGGTGCGAGGAGTCGGTCCATCTCCTCCGGGTCGAGCGGCACGCGCTCCCGGGGCGTCGGCGGCTCGACGACCACGTACAGGGCGTGCGCACCGTTGTCGACGATCGCGGTCCCCAGTCCCCGCTCGTAGAGCTGTGCCGCGATGCCGAGGTCGGCCTCGGACGGCTCAAGCGTCCCGCTCGGGTGATTGTGGATCATCACCCCGCCTTCTTCCGCGTCCCGTGCCGCCACCAGCACCGCCCCGAAGTTGCCTCGGGCCACCGCTCTCGGCTCGTGCACGACCCGCTCCGCATCCACGGTGGCGAGAAAGCACACCTCCCGTCCGCCGGCCCGCTCGATCTCCCGTCGAATCCTCTCGGCGGTGGCCTCGGACAGCACCAACGGTCGGAGACCCGCCGAGCGGTCCGGATTCGGCGCGTCCTCCGCGGTCTCCGGCTCGAGGCCGTCGAGCCCGGCCAGGAGGGAGCGGTCGGGCCGAAGAGGGAATCCCTCGGGAATCTCCGGGCTCACGACCCGTCACCGCTCAGGTCTTGCACGATCCGGTAGGCGCTGTTTCGCGGGATCCCGAGCGCCCGTGCGACCTCCTTGGCCGCCGCGCTCGGCTTCAGGCCCCCGTCGATCAGCGACCGCGCCAGGGCGCGGGCCGCGTCCTCGTCAGGTCCGTCGTCCGCGGAGTCCGGGTCGACCGGACCCACCACCACGGTCACTTCGCCCTTCGGCGGATGCTCTTCGTAGTAGCCGGCCGCTTCGGCCAGCGTCCCCCGAACGAACTCCTCGTGGACCTTGGTCAGCTCGCGGGCGACGGCCACGCGTCTCCGGGACCCGCACGTCGTCTCCAGGTCGCGGAGAAGCCCGTGGAGCCGCTGCGGGGACTCGAACAGGATCACGGTCTCCGGGGATCGGGCGATCCGCTCCAGGAGCCGTGTGCGCTCCTGCCCTTTGCGCTCCGGGAAGCCCAGGAAGGTGAACGTGTCGGTCGGGAGGCCGGAAGCGACCAACGCGGCCAGCATGGCGGACGGGCCGGGTACCGGCACCACCTGATGGCCCGCCGCCGCGACCGCGTCCACCAGCCGCGCCCCCGGATCGGAAACGAGCGGCGTGCCGGCGTCGGTCACGAGCGCCAGGTCCTCTCCCGCACCCAGCCAAGCGAGGATCTCCCCCGTGCGCTCTGCCTCGTTGTGCTGGTGTAGAGAGACCAGCTGCGCCCGCGTCCCCACGTGTTGCGCCAAGATGCGGGTCCTGCGGGTGTCCTCCGCGAGGATCCTGGACACCGAGCCGAGGACGTCCGCGGCCCGGGAGCTCAAGTCACCCAGGTTACCGATCGGCGTGCTGACGAGGTAGAGTGTGGCCACGGGGTAGTATATCGGCTCGAGTGGCTCCAACGACACGGAGGCCGGTCCGGGACGTCCCGGACCGGCCTCCGGATCCAGCGATCTACCGGGTCTACAGGTGCTCCCGGATCTTCTCCTCGAGGTGGGGGCGCGGGACCGCGCCGATCACCTTGTCCACCAGCTCCCCGTTCTTGAAGAACAGGATGCTCGGGATCGAGCGCACCTGATAGCGCGTCGTCACCCCGGGGTTCGAGTCTACGTCGAGCTTGCCGACCCGGAGTCCCTTGTCGTGGTACTCCTCGGCCAGCTCCTCGACGATGGGCTCGACCAGCCGGCACGGGCCGCACCATGTCGCCCAGAAATCGACCATCGAAAGACCCTCGGCGCTCTCGACCTCTTCGCTGAAGTTCTGGTCGTTCACCTCGAGGATCGTCTTGCTCTCTGCCATCTAGGTTCTCCTTGTCGCGTATCCCGGACGATCGTACGATGCCGTCTATCCAGCCTCCCACGCCACGCCCGGCAGCACAGGATGCTCATGAATGATCCGTTCTCAGGCGAGCGCCCGCTCGATCACGTGGCGATCGCCGTTCGTTCTCTTGATGAGGCCTGTCGCCTCTTCAAACTCGTTTCCGGCAGCGGGTGTTCCAGCCCAGAGACCCTCGAAGCCCAGGGCGTCCGCGTCGCGTTCGCGGGGTCCCTCGAGCTTCTCGAGCCTCTCGCCGCCGACACTCCGGTCGGCCGCTTCGTCGCCCGTCGAGGTCCCGGCCTCCATCACATCGCCTACCGGAGCGAGGACCTCGCGTCCGACCTCGAGCGACTTCGAGCCGACGGGTTCCGCCTCATCGACGAGGAGCCTCGCCCGGGAGCCCGTGGACACCTGGTCGCGTTCCTCCACCCCGACAGCACCGATGGTGTGCTCGTGGAGCTCGTGCAACACGACGATTGAGGTCCTTCCGACTCACTCCTCCTTGGCCATCAGCTGCTCCAACCCTACCTGCTCCACGAGCCAGCGGCCATCCGGCGCCCGCACCACCACGAACGGCACATCCGTCACCTGATCCCCGCCGATCGTCAGATCGACGAAGACCCTCGTGCTCGGATTGGACCTGCCGGCCACCTGCTCCTCGTGCGTGATCTTGTAGTCGTCGTGGTGCAGGAGTCGCGCGATCGCGTCGAGACGCACCTCCACCTCCTTGCGCGTCCGACACGCCGTCCCCCCGAACCACGAGCCGATCTTTTTGAAGAAGCAGCCGAACGTGCTGCCGGTGTCGCCGATCGGGCCTTCGGCCGTCCCGAAGAGCCGGCCCATGGACGCGAGGTCGCGGTCGTTGGCGGCCTGGAGGAAGCGCTCCACCGAGAGCTGTGGCGCCACCGCGGCCACGGCGCCAGGCTGCTCGATCACCGTCGTGCAGGCTCCCTCCAGCACGAGGACTGGAATCAGGACCAGCGTGCCGAGCAACCGTCTCATCGTCCCTCCTTCGACGACCCCAGGGATCCGCCCGAGCCCTGCCGGCCTCGGACGGCACACCGGCGTAAACGCCGCACGAATCTCGGCAAAAGCCCCACGTCGAGAAACCCCCGAGCGTCGAGACCGCGGAAGCGACCTCGATTCGTACCGACCGCCAGCTCCGGATCAACTCGCGGTCGTGGCCGTGGAGTCTCGGAGCGTCGGAGGCGGCGTGACGTCGAAGCTCAGGCGGCTCTGCTCCCCTGCCGGCCTGACCACGATGCGCGAGCCACTCGCGATCTCCTCCTCCAGAACGAAGAGGGCCAGCGGATCCTGGACGAGCCGCTGGATCGCCCGCTTGAGCGGCCGCGCGCCGTACACGGGATCGTAGCCCTCCCGGGCCAGCAGATCTTTCGCCGCATCGGTGACTTCGAGGATCACGCCCAGATCGGCGGCCAAGGCCACGACCCGATCGAGCTGGAGATCCACGATGTGCCTGAGCTCGGCCTCCCCGAGCGGGCGGAAGACCACGATGTCGTCGACGCGATTGAGGAACTCCGGCCGGAAGTGCTGATGGAGCTGGGCGCGCACGTCCTCCTCCACCCGCTCCCAATCGCCAGCTTCGGCCGACTCCAGGATGTACTGGCTCCCGATGTTCGACGTCATGATGATGACGACGTTGCGGAAGTCCACCGTCCGGCCCTGCGCATCCGTCAGCCTCCCGTCGTCGAGGATCTGCAGGAGCACGTTGAAGACCTCGGGATGTGCCTTCTCGATCTCGTCGAACAGGACGACCGCGTGCGGACGCCGGCGCACGGCCTCCGTGAGCTGCCCCCCTTCCTCGTAGCCAACGTAGCCGGGAGGCGCACCGATCAGGCGCGCGACGGCGTGCTTCTCCATGTACTCGGACATGTCGAGGCGTACCATGGCGCGCTCGTCGTCGAAGA
>CAZVYM010000089.1:0-16115 GCA_964630935.1 uncultured Gemmatimonadaceae bacterium
CGCCTGCGAATCTCCGGGTCATCCGGGCACCCGGCAAGTGGCGACGGAGTGCGTCAGGCCAGAAAGAGCACCCTCAGGACGACGAAGATCATGGCGCTGAGCGCGGCGGCGGCGGGCAGGGTCGCAATCCAGGACCCCATGATCCGGAAGATGGTGCGCATGTTCAGCGCGGCGAGCCCGTGTGCGATCCCGACCCCGATGACCGCACCCACCAGCACGTGGGTCGTCGAGACCGGCAATCCCAGGCGGCTGGCCAGGAGCACCGTGCAGGCCGTCGCGAACTCCGCCGAGAATCCCCGCGTCGGGGTGATCTCCGTGATGTGACGACCCACGGTCGCGATGACGCGGTAGCCCCAGAAGGCGAGTCCGACCACGATCCCCAGGCCGCCGAGCGCGAGGATCCAACGGGCCATCGGGACATCGTTGGGCGTCATCTCGAAGCCGGTGCGGGCGATGCTGACGACGGCCGCGAGCGGCCCCACCGAGTTGGCCACGTCGTTGGCTCCGTGGGCGAACGCAACGAATGCCGCGGTCACGATCTGGAGGATGCCGAAGATCCTCTCCACCCGCGGGTAGGGATCCTCCTCGTGGCCGTCCACGAGCCGACCGATCGCCGGGCGCGCCGCGAGGGCGGCGAGGCCGCCGCATCCGAGCGCGAACAGGACGACCCACACCGGATGAGGTTCCGAGACGATGTTGTGCAGGACTTTCTGCGTGAACGTGAGCGACAAGATCGTTCCCACGGCCATGACCAGATAGGGCGCGATCTTGACCGTCGCTCCGACGGGATCCTCGCTCTGCAGGACGACACGTCGGATTCCCAGAAAGCCGAGGAATCCGAGGAGCCCCCCCATCAGCGGAGAGACGAACCAGCTCGCCACGATCGTCCCGATCTGGCTCCACTCCACGCCGCCAACGCCTACCACCAGCACGCCGAAACCGATCACCGCACCGACGATGGAGTGCGTCGTGGAGACCGGAAGTCCCATCCGCGTGGAGAGTTGGAGCCAGACCGCCGCCGCCAACAACGCCGACGTCATGCCGAGCGCGAGAAGCAGCGGACCTTGATGGCCGAGCGGTCCCGTCACGGCGAACATCGCCGGATCGAGGATTCCCTTCCTCACCGTCTCGGTGACGTGGCTGCCGAAGATGAACGCCCCGGAGAACTCGAAGATCCCGGCGACGATCACCGCCTGACGGAGCGTGAGGGCGCCGGAGCCGACGGACGTGCCCATCGCGTTGGCGACGTCGTTGGCCCCGATGTTCCCGGCCATGTACAGAGCCGCCAGGATCGCGATGACGAGGATCACGTGCTCCATTCGTTCCGAGCGTCGCTATGCTGGAGAAGAGAGGTCGGGAAGGGTCATCCCTTGGCGAGCATGAGGCGCACCATGTCCCCGGACGTCTCGGCGTGGTTCGCCACGTCGGAGAGCTTCTGGCCGATGCGCATGATGAAGGTCAGCGAGACCGCGCCGAGCTCCTCCTCGAGGAGCACGGTCTCGCGCCCGAGCTGTGCCCCGAGCTGATCCGTGCGCCATTCCTGCTCGCCCACCTTGTGGATCAGGTCGAGGACCTTCTTCACCTCGGGTCCGGTGAAGGCGGTTTCCTGAAGGTGTGGTAGAAGCTCGGAGACCGTCAGCCAGGTGCGAGCCGCGCCGATCGCCTCCTCGACGAGCTCGCGCATCCGCGGCTTGAGCGCGTCGGGCACCTGGGTCTCACGCATGGTGATGAGCACCGCCAGGTCCTCGACCGAGTCGGCCATCGAATCCTGCTCCTTGAGCAGTCGGAGCAAGTCACCGCGATCGACGGGTAGGAAGAGAGATCGCGGGAGATGATCTCGGATCTCGGCCTTGAGCTGATCGGCCTGGTGCTCCATGCGGGAGATCCGGTCGGCCACCGCCTTCGCTCCCGTCCAGTCCTGCGCCAGCAACGCCTCCACGAGAGGGCGGATCTCCCCGATCACCTCGTTCACAGCTTGCCCATGCTTGGCGAGCGGCTCGAAGGGCGACTTGCCGAACAACTCGAAGATCGTGCGCATACCGGCCTCCACCGAGAGCGTCCACACCGCGTCCCTTCCGTCCGAGGCCATCGCGGGGCTCACGGGCCGCTCGCCGACGGCTTCTGCAACGAAAAAGTCACAGCAAGGTATCGGGGTGGGCCCCGAACGAGAAGTGCGGCTCGACACGGGGAGCGGCCGGGTCCGGACGAAGGTGGACAGCGAGGGCCACCCGGGTCACCAGGGCCGTGGCCGGCCGGCGCTCGCACGTCTTCGGGAAGTACCTTGAAAAGAACGAACGTTCGTTCTTATATTCCGTCCATGTCACCTTCCACGGGCGAGCCCATGCCACGTTCCAAGGGTCAGGCCACACGTCAGGCGATCCTCGAGAAGGCCCTCCAGCTGGCGAGCGTCGTCGGACTCCACGGTCTCACCATCGGCTCCCTCGCCGAAAAGCTGGAGCTCTCCAAGAGCGGCCTCTTCCGGCATTTCGGCTCGAAGGAAGCGCTCCAGCAGGCGGTCATCGAGACCGGCGTGGAGCACTTCATGGAGCTCGTCGTCCGACCCGCCATGGGCATGGGCTCGGGCCTGGAGGCCCTTCGTGCGGTGTTCGACGGCTGGATCGACTGGTCGGCCAGACGGATGGCGGGCGGTTGCCTGTTCGTCACCGCGGCGGTGGAGTTCGACGACCGGCCCGGACCGGTGCGCGATCAGGTCGTCGCGCTCCAGCGAGAGTGGCTCGGCTTCATCGCCGCCACCGCCCGCCGGGCCGCGGCCGCCGACGAGCTTCGCCCCGACCTCGATCCCGAGCAGTTCGCCCACGACTTCAACGCCATCCTCCTGGGCTTCAACCAGGTGCGGCGGCTCCTCCAGGACCCGAACGCCGAGGTCCGGGCCCGCCGTGCCTTCGATCGTCTCCTCGGAGACGCATACACAGTCGAGCCGTGAGTCTCACAACCCCGGAGGTCTCCTCATGGGACGCTTGATCCTGCTCCTCTACGGCACCGTCTGCTACGTCGCGTTCTTCGCCACGTTCGTCTACGCCATCGGCTTCGTCGGCTGCGTCGGCGTGCCGAAATGCATCGATACCGGCTCGAGCGCGGCTCTGTCCCGCGCCCTCGTCGTCGACGCCCTCCTGCTCGGGGCCTTCGCCGTCCAGCACAGCATCATGGCGCGCCGCTGGTTCAAGCGCTGGTGGACCAAGGTCGTCCCGCCCGCCGCCGAGCGCTCCACGTACGTGTTGGTCGCGACGCTGCTCCTGGCGCTGCTGATGTGGCAGTGGCAGCCCGTGACGACCGTGGTGTGGGAGTTTCGCGGAGAAGCGGCGCGTACCGGCTTCGAAGTCCTCTACGCGATCGGCTGGGCCGTGCTGCTCACCGGTACCTTCATGATCGACCACTTCGATCTCTTCGGGCTCCGGCAGGCCTGGATCGCCTTCCGGCGGCGGAAGTACAGCCACCCCCCTTTCACGACCACCGGCTACTACCACTATACCCGCAACCCGCTGATGCTCGGATTCGTGATCGCGTTCTGGGCGGCACCGACCATGACCGTGGGCCGCCTGTTCTTCGCGGCGGCGAGCACCGTCTACATCCTGGTGGGCATCTACCTCGAGGAACGCGACCACGCCTTCTATCTGGGGGACGAGTACCGGGATTACAAAGCGCGCACGTCGATGCTGATTCCGATGCCGCCCCGACCCGCTCCCGCGGAGTCCGACGCCGTCGGAGAGGGGGCCGATTGAGGTCGGGCAGCGACCGGTTCACGGGAACCGTTCGCGCGCGCCAGGATCGCCTGCGCGCCCTCTACGACGAGAGCCCCGAGAAAGCATGGATCACCGACCGGGGTCGTACCGTCTGGAACGCCGGCCTCGATCCGTTCCACGGCCGCCTCCGGGCGGGAAGCCAGGACTACGGGTTGGTCTGGCCCTTCGGCATCCACCGGGCGGTCGGAGGTGACCACGACCTGCCCAACCCGGGCGATCTGCTCTCGGCCGCGCTCGCCGCCTGTCTCGATTCCACGATCCGCATCATCGCCGAGCGAAATGGCGTGACGCTGGAAGCGCTCGAGGTCGATGTGACGAGCGACCTGGACGTGAGGGGCACGCTCATGGTGGACCGCCGCGTGCCGGTGGGATTTCAGGAGGTGCGGTGCGAGGTGGCGGTCCGGGCGCGGGCCGGCACGGATCCGACGGTGATCGAGAAGATCGTGCGTGCTGCCGAGCGGTCGTGCGTGAACCTGCAGACGCTGAGGAACGGCGTGCCGGTGAAGACCACGCTGCGCTGAGCTTCGGATGATCGGTGCGAGGCCGACGGAGCCCCGGCCTCGCACCACACCGGGACCGCGCCGGGGAAGCTCGGGTTCGGCCCGGTGCCACTCCCGACGCGCAACGCCACACTCGTGCGGAGCTTCCTCAGCTCATGTCGCGCACGCGAACCTCGATGTCGGGCCGGTCCGCCAGCAGCTGAACCAGCTTCTGGGGGTCGGTCTCCCCGAAGTGGTACGGATAGAGGATCCGCGGATGGAAGGCGCGCGCCGCATCGGCCACCATCTCGGGCGTCATCGTGTAGGGCAGGTTCATCGGCAGGAACGCCACGTCGATATCTTCGAGCGCCTTCATCTCCGGCGTGTTCTCGGTGTCGCCTGCCACGTAGACGTTCACGTCACCGAACGTGATGACATAGCCGTTTCCATCAGCCTTGGCATGGTAGGGCACGCCTCCGGACCGCGTGTGCACGATGTTGTACGCCGGCACCGCCCGGATCTGCAGTCCGATCTCCTCCACCGCGTCTCCGTTCTCCATGACCTGAGCGCCGGGGATCTTCCCGGCACAGGACCGGCTGACGACGATGCGCGTATCCTTCTTGCGAATCGCCTCGACCGCGGCCGGGTCGAGGTGGTCCCCGTGCTCGTGCGTGATCAGCACGAGATCCGCCTTCGGCATCTTCGAGTAGTCCGCCTCCCTGCCCACGGGGTCGACGTGGATCACCTTGTCCCCGAATCGGAACATGAGCGTCCCGTGCCCGACGAACGTGATCCTCAGGTCCCCCGCCGAAGTGGGGATGACGTCTTCCTCGAACGTCTCCGAAGGGTCTTGCGCCGGCAGGCCCGACGCCGTGAAGAGGACGGCCGTGAGCAGGATTTCGTGTCCGAGCATGCATCTGCTCCTGGTTCAGCGTGAGGGGGGTCGAGCTGCCTTCCTGGTATCCGCCGAGGGCCGGGCCGTTCCGTCTTCGCCCTTCGCCTTTCCGGCGCCCCGTTTTCTCCCGGATGAATCGCGGGCGCGATGCGTGGGTATCACAGTTGTGACCATCCAGCGTGCGGTTCGCCCGCCCGCGGTGGCGGGCCGGTTCTATCCGGATGATGCCGGAGAGTTGGAGGGGGCCGTGCGGCGTCTGCTCGGCGCCGCGAGGCCGTCGCGGGGGCCTGCGGGTAGGTTGGCGGCCCTGGTGGCTCCCCACGCCGCGTACCTCTACTCGGGCCCCATCGCGGCGAGCGCCTGGGCGCTGGTGTCCCAATCCTCCTCCGAGATCGCGAAGGTGGTGCTGGTCGGACCCAGCCACTTCGTCGCCTTCGAAGGCCTCGCCCTTCCCGAATGCGACGCCCTCTCCACGCCGCTCGGAGAGTATCATCTCGATGAGGAGGGCGTGGCGACGCTGGAAACGAGCCCGCTGGTGCGGCGCTGGGCCCTGCCTCACCGGGACGAGCACAGCATCGAGGTCCAGCTGCCCTTCCTGGGCGTCGTGCTCGGGGACGTGCCGATCCTTCCCCTGCTCACGGGGATCGCCAAGCCGGCCGCCGTCGCGGACGTCCTCGAAACCGTGTGCTCCGACGACACGCTCCTGGTCGTGAGCTCGGACCTCAGCCACTACCTGCCCTACGACGAAGCGCGCGAGGTCGACACACGCACCGCGGACGCGATCAAGGGTCTTCGCCCCGGCGAGCTCGGTCCGTCACGGGCCTGCGGCGTCGTGGGGCTGCGCGGCCTGCTGGAGCTCGCGAGGCGTCGGTCGCTCGAATCGCGGTGCGTGGACCTGAGGAGCTCCGGTGACACGTACGGCCCGCGCAACCGGGTGGTCGGCTACGGAGCGTTCGGCTTCTGGGCGCACGACATCTGACGGGAGATCCCCATCGAGGGACCGCGGATCACACGTCCCCGTCGCCCATCCAGACGGGCAGCCTCCCCCCTCCCCACGCACCCGGCTCCTCCTCGAACACCCCGCCGCAAGGCGTGCCGCACACCGAACACGAGCCGTCCGCCGAGAGCCGCCACGAGGTGATCGTGTAGCCATCTCGCCCGATCAGGGCGGCCCCGCATCCGTGGCAGTACGTCGTCTGCCCCTCGGGATCGTGCACGTTGCCCGTGTACGCGTACCGGAGCCCGTTGGCGAGCGCGATGCGGCGGGCCCGCCCCAAGGTGGCGGAAGGCGTCGCCGGTCGGTCGCGCCACTTCCAATCAGGGTGGAAGGCGCTGAAGTGGATCGGCACGTCGGGCCCGAGCTCCTCGCACACCCAACGCGTCAGCGCATCCAGCTCCTGGTCGGAGTCGTTCTCGCCGGGGATCAGAAGCGTGGTGATCTCGGTCCACACGTCGGTCTCGTGAACGAGGTAACGCAGCGTATCCAGCACGGGCTCGAGGTGACCGGCGCACACCTTTCGGTAGAACTCCTCCGTGAACGCCTTCAGATCCACGTTCGCGGCATCCATCGCCGCGAAGAGCTCCCTTCGTGCCTCCGCCAGCATGTAGCCTGCGGTCACCGCCACCGTGCGGACTCCTCGTTTGTGACAGGCCCGGGCGACGTCCACGGCGTATTCGAGAAAGATCGCCGGATCGTTGTAGGTGAACGCCACGCTCCTGCAACCGAGCCTCTCGGCGGCGGCGGCGATGGCACGGGGGCTCGCGCGATCGGCGAGCGTGTCCATCTCGCGGGATTTGCTGATGTCCCAGTTCTGGCAGAACTTGCAGGCCAGATTGCAGCCGGCCGTGCCGAACGACAGAACCGGTGTGCCCGGAAGAAAGTGGTCGAGCGGCTTCTTCTCGATCGGGTCCACGCAGAAACCGCTCGAACGGCCGTACGTGGTCAGGACGACGCCCGAGTCGGTCGCGGCACGCACGAAGCAGAGTCCCCGCTGCCCCTCGCGCAGCCTGCAGCGTCTCGGACAGACCTCGCACTCCAGGCGTCCGTCCGGAAGGCGGCGCCAGTGACGCGCGGGGTGGCCGACGAAGGATTGTGGCTCTATCATGTCTGCCCGTGGAAGCCAATGTACAGGCTTCCGGAATCTCCTACCCGAGTCCGGGTGGCAGGCTCCCAGTCCCCGATCCCGCCGATCCCCCCAGCCCCCGAGCCGGCGGCTCGTCGCGTGGCTTAGCTGCCCATCGTGGCTCGGTCGGCCGAGCATCCCTCGCAGGAGGGCTCACGTGATCGTGACCAGAAGTGTCGTAAGCGCCTGGGTCCTTTGCACGGCGCTGTCCGCTGCATCGACGACCGCTCGGGCCCAGGTCCTCCCCGCTGAGTATGACAGCCTCTACGAAGGCCTGCGCCACGCGGAGCCCGACCCCGATCGGGGCATCAGCGTGCATGACGTCGTCGTCCAGGAGGACGTAGGCTGGATCGAGCTCATCGACGGGGATCTGTCGTTGTTGAAGCCGATCGGCGGCAAGACGTTGGGTGCCGTCTTCGTCGGCCACGGCCGATTCGTCATGACGCCGCCGATCGAAGTCGAGCGAGCGCAGCTGCGCCGCTTCTACGGCGCCGACAGCCTGGACGTGTCCATCAAGACCGTCGTGTTTCTCTTCTCGGCCGGGTCGGAGTCGATCCTGTTCAAAGGTGTCGATTGGCAGCCTCACCGACCCGCTGCCGACGCCCGCCGCGAGATCGAGGAGACCATGGACTACGTCATCGACGGCGACGGTTGGATCCGCCGGGACGTGGCCCTTCCTCTCCTCGACGGTGCCCCGGGCTACTTCCATGCGCAGCTCGCCGAATCCCGCGGGGATCCTCTCCTCTTCACGGTCAATCCGTTGCGGGCCGAAGAGGTCTCGCTCGCGCGCCGCTCCAAGGCGGCGGGCCCGAAGAGGGCGGAGATCATCGCGCAGTTCAACAAGCACGCGGACTATGTCAGCGGCCGGAGCTTCGCCCAGGAGGCCCTGGACCTGATCCACACGCCCCGCTTCGATATCGACGGCACGATCGACGGCAACCTGACGGACTTCTCCGCGAAGGCGTCCGTGACCGTCCGACGCGTGGGCGGAGGCTATCGGTGGATCCCCTTCCAGCTCTTCTCCGACCTGGACGTCGATTCGATCGTGTGGGAGGGCGGCCGCCCCGCGACGTACGCCCGCGGCAAGGGGAGCACGGACATCTGGGTGGATTTCTCTGCGGCTCCCTCCGACAGCACGCAGCTCACCTTCTACTACGGCGGGAAGCTCTTCGAGCACCAGTACCAGCTCTGGACCGAGCTCCGCTCGACGATCGGCTGGTACCCGGTCTACGAGTTTCTCCGGCCCGCGGTCTACCACATGTCGTTCCACGCACCGAAGAAGATCAAGGTCGCGACCGTCGGCCGCCGCCTGTCCGAGTCGACCGACGGCAACGTGACGACGAGCGTATGGGAGACGCCCGCGGTCGATCTCGTCACGTTCAACATCGGATCGTTCACCGAGTACGACATCGACGATCCGCGCGTGCCGAACCTGCGGGTCGAGCTGGACGAGGACGCGCACGCCGAGCTGTCCAGGATATACGCGAAGGCCAACCGGGTGCTCATCCAGCAATCCCACATGGGCCGCCAGGTGGGGCTGGACATCGGCCACAGCTTCGGGTTCTACGAAGACGTCTTCGGACAGCCGACCGTGAGCTCCGTCCTCGCCACGGAGATCCCCTCGGCGCACGGGGAGGCCTACCCCGGCCTCGTGCTCCTCGCCGCCGGCACGTTCGCGTACACGAGCGAAAAGGGCTACGACGAGATGTTCCGGGCCCACGAGGTCGCGCACCAGTGGTGGGGCATCGGCGTCGAGCCGGCCACGTACCACGACCGTTGGCTCGCCGAGGGCTTCGCGGAGTTCTCCGGCCTCTGGTACATGGCGCGCCAGCGTGCCTCCCTCGACCTCTTCCACAAGCGCCTCGAGGAGATGCGCAAGAAGATCCTCGACCGGAGCGCGCAGACCGGCCCGATCTGGCTCGGCACCCGGGTGGCCGACTCCCGGCACCCCGAGGACTACCAGACGATCGTCTACGAGAAGGGCGCGTGGGTCCTGCGCATGCTGCAGAGCACCTTGCTCGATCTCAACACCGGCACGGACGACCGCTTCCGGGACATGATGCACGACTTCTACACGAGCTACCGCGGGAAGAAGGCCACGACCCAGGACTTCCAGAAGGTCGTGGAGAAGCACTTCGGGGGCTCGATGGATTGGTTCTTCAACGAGTGGGTGTACGGGACCGCGGTGCCGCGATACGATTTCGCCTACAAGCTCGAGGAGCTGGACAAGGGGGAGGTCCGGGCGACGGTCCGGGTGCGCCAGCGGGACGTCCCCGCGAATTTCATGATGTACGTGCCGGTGAAGATCGACTTCGGGGCCCGGGGCGAAGCGTACGTGAGGATCCTGGTGAAGGGCCCCGAGACCGAGGTCACGCTCCCGATCCTGCCCCAGAAGCCGGACGACATCATCCTCGATCCCGACGAGTCGGTCCTGGCCGACGTGCATACGGAGGGCTGGCAGTGAGCGAGACGATCCGGTGGGGAATCATCGGCACGGGTGCCATCGCGAGGCAGTTCGCCGAGGGCCTGAGCGTGGTCCCGGACGCCGAGCTCGTGGCGGTGGGCTCGCGCGCGCGGAAGACGGCGGACGCGTTCGGCGACGCGTTCGACGTCCCGCATCGTCACGGGAGCTACGAAGACCTGGCGAACGACCCGGAGGTCGATGTCGCCTATGTGGCGACCCCCCACAACCTCCATCATCACGATACCCTGCTCTGCCTCGAGGCCGGCAAGCCCGTGCTCTGCGAGAAGCCGTTCGCCATCAACCACGCGCAGGCCGAGGAGATGGTGGCGGTGGCCCGCCGCAAGGGCCTCTTCCTGATGGAAGCCATGTGGAACCGGTACAACCCGGTGGTGCTGGAGGCGCAGCGGCTGATGGACGACGGCGCGATCGGCGAGCTTCGCATGCTGGTGGCCGATCTCGGTCTCGGAGCGCCGTTCGACCCGAAGAACCGCTTGTTCGACATCGAGCTCGGGGGCGGCGCTCTGCTCGACCTGGGAGTCTATCCCGTGGCGATGGCGTTCCTGGTGTTCGGAGAGCCGTCTCGCATCGCGACCATCGCGCACCTGGGCTCGACCGGCGTCGACGAGCGGGCCGGCATCGTCTTCGGCTACGACGACGGACGTCTCGCCGTCCTGAACACCGCACTCATGGAAGAGACCCCGAGCGACGCCGAGTTCTTCGGGACGGAGGGGAGCCTCAGGCTGCACGGCCCGATCTACCGCCCCACCGCCATCACGCTGAAGCGTACGGGCGAGCAGGAGCGGCGGATCGAGCCCCCCGTCGAAGGCAATGTCTACAACTACGAGGCGGTGGAGGTCATGCGCCGCCTGCGGGCGGGCGAGCTCGAGAGCCCGGCGATGACGCTCGACGAGTCGCTTTCGATCATGAGGACGCTGGACGCGATTCGCGCCGAATGGGGCCTGCGGTATCCGGGAGAGTGAGATGGCGACGATCCAGCGTACACGACGATCCGTCGGCCCCCTCGGCTTGGCCGCCACGACCGCGGGCTGGACCGCGCTGACGCTCGCAGCCTGCGGCCCGGCGACACCGACCGGAGCCCGCGGCGAGCCTCTGGTCGACAGCCTGCCGGTCCTTTCCGTGACGCGAGATCTGCACGTCGGGAGCGTGGCCGATCCGGACTCCGGATTCTCGAGGATCGGCAGCGTCACCGTGGACCGGGAGGGCCTCGCCTACGTTGCGGAGCTCCAGGACAACCAGATTCGCGTCTACGACGGCAGCGGCCGTCGGGTGGGCACGATCGGCAGGGAGGGAGACGGTCCGGGAGAGTTCCGTTCGATCGGTCGGATGGGCCTCCTGGGCGACACCCTCTGGGCGTGTGACCCCACGGCGACTCGCATCACCCTGTTCACCGCGACAGGAGAGATGCTCGGGACGATCCCCGCCCCAGGCCAGTGGGTGTCGTTCGGCGGCGGCGGAATGGGTCTCGTCCAGGGCGTCGGGCTCCGTCGAGACGGGCTCGTGGACTACAGCCTCACGAACTTCCGCTTGAGCAGGGGAGGTACCCTGGACTCCATCGTCGCCCCGGACCTGGTAGGGGACCGCGAAGGTCACGTGGTCGACACGGTGGGGTTCATGCGCCTGCCCGTGCCTACCGCCAAGCAGATCACGCTCGCGGGCCAGGATCTGAGGGTCCCTGCGGCACCTGACGACTACGCGCTCCATCAGCGCGAGTCTGCGGGTCTGGTCACCGTGGCTCGGAAGGCCGTGCAAGAGGATGACGAGGGCACGTTCGCCGTGACCCGCCTGCGCCCTGACGGCGACACCCTCTACCGGAGGAGCTATGCCTACCGGCCCCGGCCGTTCACGCCCGCGCTGGTCGACTCCCTGGTGGCGAGGAGCATCCCGTACGCGGTCGCACGAACCCACCTCGACACCGCCACGGTCGCGAAGGCGCTGAAGGACGCCCTCGACCTTCCGCCGTTCCAGACGCCCGTCTCGATGGTCGTCGTCGGTGTGGACGGCTCCGTGTGGCTCCGCCGGGAGGACGACGGGGGCCCCACGTTCCGGTGGATCGTCCTGGACCCGCGGGGCGAGCCCGTCGGCCGCTTCGAGCTTCCTCGTTCCGTGACGATCCGTTGGGCACGCATGGGCGTCTTTTACGGGTCTGCCCTCGACGACATGGGCATCCCCTGGCTCGTGCGGTATCGGGTGGGCTGAAGCAGGCGGCCAAGCCGCGCGGGCTTGGACGGGCCGGAGGAGTCGGCCAACCCGCCCGTGCTCGAACGGGTGAAGGAGGCGGCGGACCGCTCATGCCGGGCGGGCTGTGGTAGGTGGCCGGACCGTGAATGCTGGAAGGGCGGGAGGGGACGCTCGCCCCCTCCCGCACCGAAGAAAGCCGGCCTCAGCCGCGGACCGGCGACCCGGTCTCGGCGATCCTCTTCGTGGCGGCCACCAGCTCCCGGGTGATCCCCGGCTCGTGCGAGGAGTGCCCCGCGTCGGGCACGACCACGCCGTCCATCTCGGGCCAGGCACGGCGCAGATCGTCGAAGCTCTTGATCGGGCAGACGATGTCGTAGCGCCCGTGGACGGCGATGGCCGGGATGTGACGGATCCGGTCGACACGATCGAGCAGGAGCGTCTCGGGCTCGAAGTGGACGTTCCGGAAGTAGTGGCACTCCAGCCGGGCGAGGTTCCACGCCATCTCCTCGTCCTCGAACATCTCCGTGAACTCTTCGTTGGGCAGGAGCGTGCAGCTGGCGCCCTCGTACACGCTCCACACCTTGGCCGCGGCGATGGCGGCGTCACGGTCGTCACCCGTCAGGCGGTCCCAGTACGCGTCGAGCAGGTTGTCCCGCTCGCCCTCCGGGATGTGCTCGGCGAAGACGCGCTGGCGCTCGGGCTGGATCAGGCTGATGTCGTAGAGCCACCATTGCGTCTCCCACGGCCGCAGCAGCCAGATGCCGCGCAGCACGAGGCTCGAGACGCGTTCGGGATGCTCCTCGGCGTAGTACAGGCCGAGCGTGCTTCCCCATGAGCCGCCGAAGACGTGCCACTTCTCGATGCCGAGCTGCTCACGCAACCGCTCGAAGTCCGCTACGAGCGCGTCGGAGGTGTTCTTGCTCAGCTCGCCCTGGGGCCGCGAGCGCCCGGCTCCCCGCTGGTCCATGAGGACGATCCTGAACTTCTCCGGATCGAAGAAGCGCCGGTCGAACTCCGAGCAACCCGCGCCCGGCCCGCCGTGCACGAAGAGAATCGGAATGCCGGCCGGGTTGCCGCACTGCTCCCAATAGAGCTCGTGGGGCTCGTCGACGGCGAGCACGCCCGTCTCGTAG
Organism: uncultured Gemmatimonadaceae bacterium; assembly: GCA_964630935.1. Classification (GTDB taxonomy): domain Bacteria; phylum Gemmatimonadota; class Gemmatimonadetes; order Longimicrobiales; family Gaopeijiaceae; genus SZUA-318. The sequence goes on from CAZVYM010000089.1 coordinate 13,055, forward strand.
GGCTCGATCTCCGGATAGAAATACTCGTTGGCCATGTCTGGGGACCTCTGCGTGTGCCTGGTGGACCTGTTCTCGCGGGTGCTGCGGCGCGTCGCGACCAGCCTAGAACTTCTCCCCTTTCGCCTCGCGGATGTGACTGCCGACCGGTCGGATCCGCGGCCACATCGTCCAGAAGTAGACCGCGAGTCCCGCAATCTGACCGGCGCCGGCCGCCACCACAATCCAACCGAGCGCCTCCGAGCGTCCTCGTGCCTGCATGAGCTCGGCCGCATACCGGGCCAGAGTGGAGACCAGGAGAATCCAGTAGGACGCCGCCGCGAGCTCCGGACGGTAGCGTGTGTCTTCCTTCGGCGCTCGCGGAAAGAGCCAGAGCGCGACGCCGAGAATCAGGAACATCACGAAGCCTACGAAGACGGCGTGCGTGTGTGCGCTCACCACGTAGGGGTTCGGGAAGACGCCCCAGATCTCCCGACGTACGAGCATCCAGAAACCCGTGAGGAGTCCCAGAAAGAGGAAGGCCACGCCCGTCTTGATGAAGCGTCGGACCAGTGTGTACATGTCCTGCCCTGTGTCTGATCTGCGATTCGGACGCCGAACGCGATGCACGCCTCGTGGCGTCCGAGGCGCGGGAGCCCGTGTGGAGCCTCGTTCCCGCTCCCTCGGCCGCCGGTTCGTCCGGGTGCCCGGCTCCACTCTCTCCTACTCGAACGACCCCGGCACCGCCTCGTACATCTTCTTCTCCATCACCTCGGCGCTCTCCATGGCCGAGAGATCGAGCGCGAAGTCCTCTGGCGCCGGCGCCTGCAGCTTCTCGGCGAGCTCGCGGATCTCGCGGCCCGAGAGTCCCGCGGCCTTCAGGTCGTCGATCGAGGCCGCCGCCCCGTCACGGGCCCGCACGCCCGACTCGTCCGCCGCCACGAGCGCGGAGAGCACCTCTCGCTCGGCCCGGCTGAGGGGGCGGCTGCTCAAGTCGTAGTCCACCCACGCCTCGAAGGAAAGCGGCGCGACCCGTGCGACCATCCCGGCGATCACCCGCGCGAACTGGCGGATCTCCCACTGAGCCCGCTCGTCCACCCTGAGCGTGAGGAAGTGGAGCAGATTGTGCAGGTCGATCTTCCAGTACCACTGCGTATAGGTGGACACGGGCAGGTCGATCCGCGCGATCTCGCGCGCCACGTCCTCCTCGAGCAGCCAGCGGTAGGTGCCGCCCGCATCGGCGCGCAGCCTCTCCCAGCGCTCGACCGCCTCGCGGTAGACCTCCGGCGGCGCGCCGCCCTCCCTGCCCTGCCGGTTCGAGCTACTCTGGAGCGCGAAGTGCTCCTCCTCGGGCCGGTAGAAGAGGAGCGGCATGAGCGAATAACGTGCGCTCAGCTCATTGACCGAGGCCGTTCTATGTCGGATCCACTGACGCGCGACGAACATCGGCATGGCGCAGTGGAACTTGAACTCCACCATCTCGCTGGGTGTCGTGTGGTGATGGCGGCGCAGATAGCGGACCAGCCCCCGGGTCTGCGACACCTTGCGGGTCCCCGCTCCGTAGCTCACCCGCGCCGCGCGCTCCACATCCTCGTCGGAGCCCATGTAGTCGACCAGCGAAACGAAGCCGTGGTCCAACACCGGGAAGTATCCGCCGAGGATCTCCTCGGCGGCGGGGATCGTGGGGCGCTTGGTGTCCATGCGATGGTCGGGTTCGGGGAGGATCGAGGGGACGGGCGACCGAATCTAGGCCGAACGCGGACCGACCGAAACGCGAGGCCGCCCATCTGACCCAACCGCCGACCTTTCCGGCGGCGGCCGCCCCTCGACGCCGCCAGGAAGGGGGTGGGTCGGAGCGGCACGTTCCCAACGCGGAACGCCCCCCTTTCCGATCACCCTTCCGACCCTTGTACATTGTCGGATCGGCGGCGGCGCACGGCCATGAATGAATGGGACGCCGCCGCTCCCGGATGTTGGATGGGCGCCGACGGACGTTGGATGGGCGCCGAACGCACCTGAGCACTCCAAACCTCACAGGGATCCTCATGATCGTCGTCACCGGAGGCGCGGGCTTCATCGGCTCGAATCTCGTCGCGGGTCTGGAGGAGGCGGGTCGCGGACCCGTGAGCGTGGTGGACCGGCTGGGCACGGACGACAAGTGGAAGAACCTGCGCCGGCGCGACCTCGACGAGCTCGTCGACCCGGCAGACACGTTCCACTTCCTCGAGCGACGCCGGGGTGACATCGACTACGTGTTCCACATGGGCGCGATCTCGGCCACGACCGAGACCGACGCCGACCTCATCGCAGAGACCAACATCCGACTTCCGCAGCGTCTCTGGTCGTGGTGCGCGGAGCACGGCGTGCCCTTCGTGTACGCCTCCTCGGCCGCCACGTACGGTGATGGCTCGGCCGGCTTCGACGACGACGCCTCCCTCGAGGCGCTGGCCAGGCTCGTCCCGCTGAACGCCTACGGGTGGAGCAAGCACGCCTTCGACCGCTGGGTCGCGCGCACGATCCTGGAAGACGGACCCGCGCCGCCCCAGTGGGTCGGGCTCAAGTTCTTCAACGTGTACGGACCCAACGAGTACCACAAAGGCGACATGAAGAGCGTCGTGACCAAGGCGTATCCGGGGGCCGCGGCGGGCCGGCCGGTGACGCTCTTCCGCTCGCACCATCCCGACTACGAGGACGGCGGGCAGATGCGCGACTTCGTCTACGTGAAGGACTGCGTGGACGTGATGCTCTGGCTCGAGGACCACCGCGACGTGAACGGCCTCTTCAACCTCGGCACGGGACACGCCCAGACGTGGCTCGAGCTCATGGGGGCGCTCTACAACGCCGTCGGCCACGCGATGGAGGTCGAGTGGGTCGACACGCCCGAGGAGATCCGGGATCGCTACCAGTACTTCACGCAGGCCGAGATGGCCCGTTTGCGCGCGGCCGGCTACGACCGCCCGTTGCGGCCCGTGGAGGAAGGCGTTGCGGACTACGTGAAGCGGCACCTGGCCACGGAGGATCCGTACCGGTAGGGACGGAGGCCCCATGAGCGACGCCGTTCCCGACATCGTGCTGCTGAGCGAGC
>CAZVYM010000090.1:0-16086 GCA_964630935.1 uncultured Gemmatimonadaceae bacterium
TGCTCTACCAACTGAGCTATTCCCGCACATAGCGTACGCGGTACGAAACTAGACAGATGCCATCGGGGGGTCAAGGCAAATCGGAGCCCTGCGGCCCGAGTTCCTCCACGCCCCGCTTCCCCTTATGTTTCGCGATGTTTCACGCCCGGGCGGCCTTTCCGAGCGCCGCCGGGCAAGGTCTTTCTCCATGCTCCGATCCCACGTGGTCTCCATGCCCTCCGACGCCCGAACGAGCCTCGGTTCCGGCCCCTCGACGGGGGCCGTTCGCCGACCTCTCCGGGGGTGGGCGGGTGCCCTGGTCGTCACGCTCCTGGGACTCGGAGCCCACACGTCGGCGGTATCGGCTCAGTCTCCACTCACGCTGCCGACGCTCACCGATCCGATCGTGCCCGGCGGCTATCTCCGGCTGGATTTCGTGCCCCGCTTCAGCACGTGGGACTCCCGCTACGAGCCGGGGGGGAGCGTCCAGCAGCTGGGCACCGACCTCACCAGCGCGAATGCGGCCTCGCTCTTCCCGGGCGTGGCCACGCTCGAGCAGAGCCTTCAGGCGCTCACGGGCTCGTCGACCCCGTTCTCCGGCATTCTGGGTCCCGTCGACGGCCGGGTCTCGAAGCAGATCACCCGGCTCGAGTTCGGTGGGCGCGTCGGCGTCTTCGACTGGCTCACGCTCGGGGTGATGGTGCCCTGGGTGAGGATGCAGGCACCCGTCGACGTCGCGTTCCGACCGGACACCGTCAACGGGAACCTGGGCCTCAACCCCGCGGCCGGAGGGAACGCCTCGGTCTCGGCCTTCGTAACGGACCTCTCCAACGCCTACAGTGCCGCCCAGGCGCAGGCGACGAGCCTGTGCGACGCCGACCCGACGAGCGCCCAGTGCGGGGATGCCGTGGCGCTGGCACAGCGCGTCGGGACGTTCGCGGACGAGACGGCGAGCGCGTACGGTGCCTCGTCCTTCTTCCCGCTCGATGGCTCGACTGCCGCGACCGACCTCACGGCGGCGCTGGACGCGTTGAACCAGGACCTCGTCGGCGCGGGGCTCACGGCGGTGCCGTCGACCTTCACGTTTCCGACCGAGCGCGTCGACGCGAGCACGTTCTCCCAGATCTCGGCCAATCCCGCCGGGAGCATACGGGGCACGGCCCTGGAGCCGGTGGAGGGGCTCTGGGGGGTGGGCGACATCGAGCTCTCCGCCACCGTGCGGCTGCTCTCCGGCGAGGTGCGGGACTCCGGGGCCACGGAACCCAAGGTCGCCTGGGAGGTGGCGGGAGGGGCCCTCGTGCGACTCGGGACGGGCAGCCCACCGGACCCGGACATCTTCTTCGACGTGGGTCGCGGGGACGGTCAGAACGACCTGGAAGGGCGGGTCTACGTCGCTCTGCGCCTCGGAAGCCATCTGGAAGTGCGTTCGGCGGCGCGCTACGGCGATCAGAGGAGCACGACGCTGGTCCGCCGCGTGGCCCCCCCGACCCAGATCCTCGCGCCCTACTCCTCGCGTGCGCTCGTGCGGTGGTCTCCCACTTCGTACTTCGCCGTCCAGGTCTCCCCTCGTCTGCACCTCACGGATCAGCTCGCGCTCTCCTTCGACTACGACTACTACACGAAGGGCGAGGACAGCTACGCGCTGGCCGATCCCACCGCCGCCGATGCGCAGGCGCTCGATCCTTCACTCCTGGCCGTCGGCTCGGGCATGACCGTCCACCAGGAGGGATTCGGCCTCACCTACTCGACGCTCCGGACGTGGCGGCAAGGGAGGACGGGCCGACCGGCCGAGGCGAACATCCGGCTCGTCCGCACGGTGAGCGGAACGGGCGGAACGGTGCCCAAGGCCACGCGCTTCGAGATGGGGGTGCGGGTCTTCCAGAGGCTCTGGGGAGGCTCCTGAGGCCGGACGCATCAGTCCGACTCGAGCAGCTCCCTCGCATGCTCGCGTGACGTGGCGGAGTCGGGGTCGCCGCCCAGCATCCGGGCCACCTCCTCCACGCGTGCCTCACCCTCGAGCGGGCGGACGTCCGTTCGGGTCTCGTCGCCGTCGGTGCTCTTCTCGACCAGGAAGTGCCCGCTCGCGCGCACGGCGATCTGAGGAAGGTGGGTGACCACGAAGACCTGATGGCGCTCGGCGACCTCGGCCAGCTTCTGGGCCACCGCCGAGGCCACCCCTCCCCCGATTCCGGCGTCGATCTCGTCGAACACGAGGACGGGCAGGCGATCGACGTCGGCGAGGATCGACTTGAGGGCGAGCATGGTCCGCGACAGCTCCCCCCCGCTCGCGATTCTGGCCAGGGGCATGGGCTCGAAGCCCGGATTGGGCGCGACCAGGAAGTCCACCGCCTCCGCACCTCCCGATCCGACGCTCTCGAGCGGGCGGAGCCGCACCTCGAAGGAGGCGTCCGGAAGGCCGAGGTCGGGGAGCGTCCTCTCCACCTCGGCCGCGAGCCGCTCCGCCGCGCTCCGGCGCTTCTCGCTCAACGTCTCGGCGGCTGCCGCCAGCTCGGTGCGTGCCCGCTCCATGCGCTCGCGAAGGGCTTCGAGATCCTGATCGGCCTCGTCCATCTCGTCCAGCTCGGCGCGAAGTCGATCGGCTGTCGACAGCACGTCCGCCAGCTCCGGTCCGTACTTCCGCTTCAGCCGGAAGATGAGGTCGAGTCGGCTCCGGACCTCCTCCAGACGTGCGGGATCGTGGTCCACGGAGCTCGCGTAGTCTCCGAGCCTCCTTCCGACCTCGTTGACCGCATGGAACGCATCGTTGAGAAGCCCGGACGCCTCGTCCAGGCGACCCGGATCGTAGCGGGCCAGCCGACTCAGAAGGCTGCGCACCTCCGCGATCCGGTCCGCCACGGAGCCCTCGCCGGCGTAGAGCGTCTCGTACGCGGTTCCGGTGCCTTCCACCAGCTCCTCGGAGTGCTCGTGGCGACGCGCCTCGCCCTCCAGCGCCTCGTCCTCACCGGCCTCCAGCTTCGCTCCGTCGATCTCCTCGAGCTGGAAGCGGACGAAGTCGGCTCGGCTCTCGATCTCCCGCACCCGCTCCTCGCGGCGCGTGCGCTCGCCTTGAAGCTCTCGCAGGGTCTCGAAGAGGTCGCGGACCTCCCGGGCGCCGGTCGAGGCTCCGGCGTACGCGTCGAGAATCGTCCTCTGCTCGGCCGAGCGAAGCAGCGTCTGGTGCTCGTGCTGACCGTGAATGTCCACGAGCGCGCCGCCCAATTCCCCCACGATGCCGGCCGTAGCGGCCGATCCGTTCACCCACGCCCGATTGCGCCCTTCGGCCGCGACCTCCCGACGCAGGATGAGGAGGCCTTCCTCGGGTCGGAAGCCGAGGTCGTCCATGCGGGCCCGGAGCTCCGGGTGCCTGGAGACATCGAACACGGCTTCGACCGTCGCACGCTCGGTGCCCGTGCGCACCACCGACGACGAGGCCCGCTCGCCCAGCAGGAGCGAGAGGGCTCCGACGATGATCGACTTCCCCGCTCCGGTCTCGCCCGTCAGCACGTTCAGGCCGGGACCCAGCGCGAGGGTCAGATCCTCGACGACGGCGTAGTCGCGGATGCGGAGTTCGAGGAGCATGGCGGGACAAGGTAGAGCCCGGCCCGGGTCCTCTCAATGGCTGGCCGGGCCGGAGAAGACGGAGGGCTCAGGACCGCTCCGGAGGACGGGCCGCCCAGTTCAGCTTGCGACGCATGGTGCGGAAGAACGTCTGGCCCTTCAGGTGGACCAGCGGGACGTCGTGCTCGCCCCTCGCCACCTCCACCACCTCGCCCGGCTGGAGCTTGTGGACGGCCTGGCCATCGACCGTGAGATGGATCTCGTGGCTCGGATCCAGCGGCCGGACCGTGATCGGTTGGGCCGCGGGGACCACGAGGGGCCGCACCGTGAGCGCATGGGGGCAGATCGCCGTCACGACGATGCAGTCCATCATGGGAACGATGATCGGCCCCCCGGCGGAGAGCGAGTAGGCCGTCGAGCCGGTGGGCGTGGCGAGGATGACGCCGTCGGCCGAGAAGCTCCCGATCTCCTCCTGTAGCGGTCCGGCTCCGATGGCGAGGTCGAGCGGCGTAACCTGAGCGGCGCCCCGGGTGTGCAGCACGAAGTCGTTGAGCGCGAAGTGCGATCCGTTGACCGTGCCGTCCGGCGCCCGTACATGCGCACCGAGGGTATGCCTGCGCTCCATCTCGGCTTCACCGTCCAGAACCTGCGCGAGCCCGATCTCCATGTCGGCCTCGGCGGTGCTGGTGAGGAATCCGAGCTGCCCGAGGTTGATCCCGAGCACCGGGACGTCCCGCCCCGCGACCAGGTGGACCGCCCGAAGGAGCGTTCCATCACCGCCGAGCGCGATGACGAGATCGATCGGCTCGGCATCCAGATCCATCGGCGTGCCGCCGGACGGCACGAGGGGCAGGTCCTTCTCCTCGTAGCGAAGCTCCACCCCGCGAGCCCGGCAGAAGGTGTCCAGGCGAACGAGAACACCCGGGAGATCCGGATTCCGGCGTCTCAGCACCGCGCCGATCCGACGGACGGGACGCGAGATGGCCTCGCGTCCGGTCGGCCGGCTCACCGGCTCTCCACCGCCGCGTCGTGCGTGACGGAGGCATGGAGCTCGCTGAGCCTGGCGGCGATCCCCTCGGCGTCGAGCCCCAGCTCCCTCAGGAGGATCCCGCGGGCGCCGTGCTCGATGAACCGATCGGGAATGCCCATCGCGTCCATCCTGGGTCTCGAAGGGAGTCCCAGCGCGTCGAGCTCACGGGACATGTAGGCCCCGAATCCGTTCGATACCTGGCCTTCCTCGACCGTCAGCACGACCGGGTGGCTGCGCGCCATCTCCTCGAACACGGCATGGTCGTAAGGCTTGAGGAAGCGACAGTTGACCACCGTGCACCGGATCCCCCTGCCTTCGAGGGCCTCGGCCGCCCTCATGGCCTCGAGGACCATGGTGCCCACGGCGAGGATGACGGCATCGGGTCCGTTGCGCAGGATCTCCCAGCTGCCCTTCTCGACCGTCGGAATCTCGTCGACGGTGGGTACCTCCTCGGGCACCGTATCCCTCGGCCACCGCACGCTCCACGGGCCCTCTTCCTGCTCGATGCCCGCCCGCAGGAGCGCCAACATCTCGGCCCCGTCCTTCGGAGCGGTGACCGTCATGCCCGGCACGGCCAACATGTAGGCGATGTCGAGCACTCCGTGGTGCGTGGGTCCGTCCTCGCCCGCGATGCCCGCCCGATCCATGCCGAAGACCACGGGAAGATCCTGGAGGGCCACGTCGTGGACGATGTTGTCGAACGCCCGCTGCAGGAACGTGGAGTAGATCGCGACGACGGGTCGTACCCCCCGCGTGGCGAGGCCAGCGGCGAAGGTCACCCCATGCGCCTCCGCGATGCCCACGTCGAAGTACCGGTCGGGGTGCGCCTTCTGGAAGAGGTCCGTGCTGGTGCCGTCCGGCATCGCGGCCGTGATGGCGACGATCCTCGAATCACGATCGGCCAGCTCGACGAGCCCCTTGCCGAAGACCTTCTGATACCGGGGCAGCCCGGCGCTCTTCTTGATGCCCTTGCCGGTCACCTTGTCGAAGGGACCGGACGCGTGCCAGGTCCAGGGATCGTCCTCGGCCCTGGGGAAGCCCTTTCCCTTCTGGGTGAGGACGTGCACCAGGATCGGGCCCCCCATTCCCCGCACGCGGGCCAGGGTATCGACGAGCGCATCCACGTCGTGGCCTTCGACCGGTCCGACGTAGCGGAACCCGAGCTCTTCGAAGATCAGGCCCGGCGTGAGCAGGTGCTTCACGCTCTCCTCGAGCCGGATCGCCGCTTCCTGCATCGTCCCGGCGATGCTCGTGGGAGCGCGCTGCAGAACCTCCTTCACCAGTCCCCGAACCTTGTTGTAGGCCGGATTGGTGATCATGCCGGTGAGGTACTTGTTCATCGCACCCACGGGGGGCGCGATCGACATGTCGTTGTCGTTCAGGATCACGATGAAATCGCGACCCGTGTGGCCGGCGTTGTTCAGCGCCTCGTAGGCGAGCCCGCATCCCATGGCCCCATCGCCGATGACCGCGACCACCTTGAAGTCCTCGCCCATCAGGTCCCTGCCGGTGGCGATCCCCCAGGCCGAGGAGATCGACGTGGCGGCGTGGCCGGCTCCGAACGCGTCGTACTCGGACTCGTCCCGGCGGCAGAACGGCGCCAGGCCGTCCTTCTGCCGGATGGTGGGCAGGCGGTCATTCCGCCCGGTGAGGATCTTGTGGATGTAGGCCTGATGCCCCGTGTCCCACACGAGCTGGTCGCGCGGCGTGTCGAAGACGTAGTGCAGCGCCACCGTGAGCTCGGCCACGCCGAGACTCGCGCCGAAATGGCCGCCCTTCTGGGAGACGACGTCGATGTGGCGCTCGCGCACCTCGGTCACGATGCGCCGCAGCTCGGTTCGGGACAGCTCGCGCAGGTCCCTCGGATATCGTACTCGATCCAGCAAAGACACCGGATCCGCTCCTTGCTGATGGCAGGATTCCAGACTGCTTAAGATATCTGCGCGAGCGTCGACGAACACCCTGGGGCCCGCCGGAGCCTCGTGCGAAGCCTCAGCTCCGCCGCTCGACGATCCAACTCGCCAGCGCCTCCAGAGCGCCCCCCGCGATTCCCCCGTCCGACAATGCGGCCCGGGCATCCGAGACCTCGGCCTGCGCCCGGGCGCGCGCGCCGTCCAGCCCGTACAGGGCCACGTACGTGGACTTTCCGAGCGTGGCGTCGCTGGGGTTCTTGCCCAGCACGGCGGCGGAACCGGTGGCGTCGAGGATGTCATCGACGATCTGGAACGCGAGCCCCACCGCCCGTCCGTACCGGAGGAGCGCGTCGGTCACCCGCTCCTCGGCTCCGGCGGCGAGCCCGCCCATCACCAGCGACGCGGCCAGAAGGGCTCCCGTCTTTCGCCGATGGAGCTCGTCGAGGCTCTGCGCTCCCAGGGCTCGGCCTTCGCCCTCCAGATCGAGCCATTGTCCCCCGACCATTCCCCCGGCACCCGCCGCCTCCAGGAGGGTGCGCACCACCTCGAGGGCGATCTCGCGAGGACAGTCCAGGCATCCGAGGGCCGACCACGCCTGCAGGGCCGCGCCGGGAATGAGGGCCGCTCCGGCCCGCATGGTGAGATCTTCTCCGAGTGCCCGATGGGTCGCCGGGCGCCCCCGGCGGAGCTCGGCGTCGTCCATGCACGGAAGGTCGTCGTGCATCAGCGAGTAGGCGTGGATCATCTCGATGGAAGCGGCCAGATCGTAGAGTGACGCATCGTTCGAGCCGTCTTCCCGTCCGCCGCACGCCCGATAGGCGGCGACGCACAGGATCGGGCGAATGCGCTTGCCGCCTCCCAGCACGCCGTGTCGCACCGCTTCGGTGACGCCGGCGGGCAAGCGTTCTCCCAGCCGGTCGACCGCCCGCGCGAGCGCCTCCTCCACGTGGACGCGCTCCGCCTCCAGGTAGGCGCTCAGGTCGAACGTGCCCGCCGGGCTCAACCCTCCTCCTCTTCGAACGGACGGACCGTCTCGTCGCTCAGGAGCTCCTCAACCCGAAGCTCGGTGCGCGCCAGGATCCGCTCGGCCTCGCGCACGTGACGCACGCCCTCCTCGAACAGCTCGAGCGCACGCTCGAGGTCCACCTCGTCGGCCTCCAGCCGCCCGAGGATCTCCTCGAGACGCCGCAGACGCGATTCGAGCCCCTGCTCCTCCTCCCGGGGCTCTTCGAAGACGTCGGGCTGGTCGCTCACGAGTCACTCTCCTGGATCGCTTCTTCGGATGTCCGGTTGATAGCCTCGCAGCTTACGCTTCCATCCGCCACCCGCAGCTCGAACGGCAACCCGGCCGGGAAGTCCCGGACCCTTCTGAGAACCCGCCCGCCCGCCCCCCGGGCGACCGCGTAGCCGCGCTCCAGGGTGGCCAATGGGGAGAGCGCTTCGAGCTTGCCTCCGAGGGCGCTCAGCCGCTGCCGCCGGCGCTCCAACCCCTGCCGCACCGCACGCTCGAGGCGGACCTCGGCCAGGTCCGTGGCCTGGAGGAGCGGCGCCACGCGCCGCTCCATGGCCCGGCGGAGCGCCTGGCGTCGATCGCCCACGGTGACCCGGGATCGCTCCACCGTACCTCGAAGGCCCCGCGCGAGCCGCGTCGGCAGCACCCGCAGCTGAGCCAGCACGGCTTCTCCGTCCGGAGCGACGGCCTCGGCCGCCGCCGAGGGAGTGGGCGCACGCAGGTCCGCCACCAGATCCGAGATCGTCACATCGGTCTCGTGTCCGACCGCCGAAACGACCGGTACGGGGCAGGCCGCGACGGCGCGAGCCACGGGCTCCTCGTTGAAGGCCCACAGATCCTCGAGAGAGCCCCCGCCCCGGCCCACGATCACCACGTCCGGCGCGCCGCTGCGTCCGAGCGCCTCCACGGCACGGGCGATCTCCCCCGCCGCCCCCTCCCCCTGCACGCGCACCCCCCGCAGGAGCACCCGCACCCAGGGCGCTCTGCGGCGCAGAACGGTGAGGATGTCGCGAATGGCGGCGCCCGTCGGCGACGTGACCACCCCCACGCACGCCGGATAGCGCGGGAGGACCCGCTTCCGGGAGGGATCGAGCAGCCCCTCGGCCTCGAGCTTCCGGCGCAACTTCTCGAACGCGAGTCGCCACAGGCCTTCGGCGCCCTCCGCCTCCAGCTTCCGCACGGAGAGCTGGTAGTCTCCCCGCGCCTCGTAGAGCGTGAGGGACCCGAAGGCGCGCGCCTGCATGCCCTCGTCCGGATCGGTCGGAAGCGCCTGGGCGTCCTGGCGCCACATCACGCAACGGAGCTGCGCCTTGTCGTCCTTGAGGGTGAAGTAGCAGTGACCCGAGCGCGCCCGCTTCCAGTTGGTGACCTCGCCACCGACCCAAAGCGCATCGACGCTGCTCTCCAGCAGGGCGCGCACCGCCCGGTTGACTTGCGAGACCGACCAGACTCGCGGCTGCGACGCTTCCACGCGACGTTCGCCCGCGCTACTCCGCGGACGCGCGCGTCGCCGACGTGACCGTGTTGGCGAGGAGCATCGTGATCGTCATCGGACCGACGCCGCCCGGCACCGGGGAGATCGCCGACGCGACGTCCTTCACCTCGTCGAAGAGCACGTCCCCGCACACCCGATAGCCTCGCTCCCGGGTCGCATCGTCCACCCGGTTGCTGCCGACGTCGATGACGACCGCACCGGGGCGTACCATGTCGCCCCTGATCATCTCGGGGCGCCCCATCGCGACCACCAGGATGTCGGCCAGGCGCGTCATCGCGCCGAGGTCCTCGGTGCGGGAGTGGCAGACCGTGACCGTGGCGTTGCCGCCCGGCGCCTTGCGCAGCAGGAGGGAGGCGAGGGGACGTCCCACGATGTTGGAGCGTCCTACGACCACCACGTGCTTGCCGGCCGGATCGTGGCCGGTGCGCACCAGCATCTCGACGACTCCGGCCGGCGTGCAGGGGGCGAAGAAGTCGTCCGAGCCGGTGGCCAACCGCCCGACGCTGATCGGGTGGAAGCCGTCCACGTCCTTCGCGGGGTGGATGGCCTCGATGATCTTCCCCTCGTCGATGTGGTCCGGCAGCGGCAGCTGAACCAGGATGCCGTGGATCTCGGGATCCGCGTTCAACCCGTCGACCAGGCCCAGCAGCTCGGCCTCGGACGTGTCGGCGGACAACGTGATCTGGCGGGAGTGGATGCCCATCTCCTTGGCCGCCTTGTTCTTCATGCCCACGTACATCTGGGAGCCGGGGTCGTCACCCACGAGCACGGTGGCCAGGCCGGGCACCATGCCCCGCTCGTCCTTCAGCGCGGCGACACGTTCCCTCAGCTCGGCGCGAATCTCGTCGGCGATCTCCCGCCCGGAGATGATCTCGGCACTCATCGGTCTGGGTGTCCTGAGCGTTTGTCCACGGAGGTTGGCCATCGTCGAAAGGGGCCGGACCCGTCGGATCCGGCCCCACAAGGTAACACGCTTCGGCGCTCTCGATCAGCGAGCGAAATCGACGGCGCGCGTCTCTCGAACGACGACGATCTTGATCTGCCCGGGGTACTGCAGCTCTCCCTCGATTCGTCTGGCCACGGCCTCGGAGATCTGGGCCATCTGCCCATCGTCGACCTGCTCGGGCTGCACCATGATCCGAAGCTCGCGCCCCGCCTGGATGGCGAAGCAACGCTCGACGCCCGGATGCTCCATGGCGATCTCCTCGAGGCGCTCGAGCCGCTTCACGTACCCCTCGAACATCTCGCGGCGCGCGCCGGGGCGGGACCCGCTGATCGCGTCGGCGGCGCTGACGAGGAACGTCTCCGGGAAGAAGTGCGGCTCCTCGTCGTGGTGCGCCCGGATCGCGTTGAGGACGAGCTCCGACTCGTTGTGCTTCTTGCACAGCCGGTACCCGAGCTCCACGTGGGTGCCCTCGTGCTCGTGGGTCATCCCCTTCCCCACGTCGTGGAGGACGCCTGCCCTCTTCGTTCCCTGGACGTCGAGGCCCATCTCGGCGGCCATGTTGCCCGCGAGGAGCGCCACCTCCTTCGCGTGTTGGAGCTGATTCTGGCCATAGGACGTCCGGAACCGGAGGCGGCCGAGCGTCTTCACGATCTCGGGGTGGACGTTGTGGATCCCGAGCTCGTAGAGCACCTCTTCGGCGGCTTCCACCATGCTCGCCTCGACCTCGGCGCTCGCCTTCTCCACCATCTCCTCGATGCGACCCGGGTGGATGCGCCCGTCCTCGATGAGTCGCTCCAGGGCGATGCGGGCGGCCTCACGCCGCACCGGGTCGAAGGCCGACAGGACCACCGCCTCGGGCGTGTCGTCGATGATCACGTCCACGCCGGTGGCTTGCTCGAACGCCCGGATGTTGCGCCCCTCGCGTCCGATGATGCGCCCCTTCATCTCGTCGGAGGGGAGCTGGACGACCGACACGGTCGTCTCGGCGGTGTGGTCGGCCGCCATGCGTTGAATGGCAAGGCCGATGATCTTCTTGGCCTCGCGGTCCGCCTCGCGTTGGGCTTCCTCCCGGATCTCGCGCAACGCGTTGGCGGCGTCCGCCCGTGCTTCGTCCTGGAGATCCTCGACGAGCTTCTCTTTGGCCTCCCGGGCGGACATGCCCGCGAGCTCCTCGAGACGACGGCGGGCTTCCTCCTTCTCCTTGGCGACCCGGCTCGCCTCGTCGGCGACGGCATCGTGCCGACGGTCGAGCTCCAGGATGCGGCTCTCCAACTCGGCCTCGCGCTCGTTCAGTCGCTCGAACTGCCGATCGAGCACGTCCGAGCGCTCCTCGAGCCGCCGCTCGGTGCGTTCGGCTTCCTCGCGCCGGCGGGCCTCTTCCTTTTCCCATGCCTCCCGGAGCCGGAAGCCCTCCTCCCGGCCCGCGAGCTCGCCGGCCTTCCGGCGGTTCTCGGACTCCTCCTCGGCCCTCTTCAGGATGCGGGCAGCTTCGTCCTGGGCCTCTGCCCGCTCCATGGCGCGGCGTTTCCGCTCTCTGCCGCGTGCGATGAACGCACCGGCCAGGCCTCCCAGCATGGCCCCGACGACCGCCGCCGCCAGCGCAATTACCAGCGGGGATACCATGTATCGACTCCAGAATCGGCTCTGGGCGAAAGCCGAAGGTGGGCAAGTGGAATACCCACCGTCCGGGCGCACCGGAACGGGAGGGCAGACTCTATGCTCGTGAGAGAATAGAAGTTACACGTGTCGAAAAGCAAGCCGGTACCCGGTCGAGCGGTCCGCGCATGGATCGGGCAGCGCAGAGCGACCCCGCCCCGTGCCTGCCGACGCGCTACCCTTCGGCCTCGGCCGGGGATGACACCAGCCCGGACTCGAGCCGGCGGGTGAGGTTCGTCGCGCGGGACGCGATCTCCTTCCGCACGCGCTCGAGCTCGTCCTGAGCCTGGAAGCACTCGTCCGCGATGGACAACGCGGCCAGGATCGCCGCCTTGTGTCCCTCGATCAGGCCCGATTTCGCCCGGATCTCCTGGATGCGCTCGTCGACGAGGCGCGCGCACCGGCGCGTGTACTCGGGGGCGGCGTTGGCTCGGATGGTGTGCTCTTCGCCCGCGATGCGCACGGTCACCGACGCCCGCTCGGTATTCATCGCTGCTCCTCCAGGAACCGGATCTTCGCCAGCAGCCGCTCGACCCCTTCGCGCCCCTTCTCCAGGCGCCCCCGCAGATCGGCGTTCTCCGCCTCGAGGCTGCGGAGTCGGGTGAGGAAACGCCCCGCCTCGCCCTCGTCCTGCGTAAACCGCCTCAGCAACTCGGAGAGCTCCAGGTTCTTGCCCTCGGCGCTCTCCGCACGCGCTCGGAGCTCGCTCAACCGATCGAGGGCGTTCGTGACGAGCCCCTCGAGCTCCTTGAACGCGATCCGCTCTGGCTGCCTGCCGTCATCGTCGGGCTTCGACACCCAGCTCCTCCTTCAGCCGACCCAGCACGGCCTCCACCTTGGCATCGACCTCTCTATCCTTCAGGGTCCGGTCGGGCGCTCTAAAACGCAAGCGAAACGCGATGGACCGGGTGCCGCCGGGGATTCCCTCCCCTCGGTAAAGATCGAAGAGGTCCACGGCTTCCAGAAGCTCACCGGCGCTCTCGCCGATCAGCTCGAGCACGCGTTCGGCCGTTACGCCGTCCGCCACCACGAGCGCCAGGTCACGCTCCGCGCTGGGGAACTGCGGGAGCGGCTTGAAGACCGGCACGGGGAGCGCGGCCACGTCCTCCGGCAACACGATCTCCAGCGCCCACACGTCCTCCGCCCAGACCGGCGTGTCGACCGCAGCGGGCAGGACTCGGCCCCCGTAGCCCACCGGGCGGCCCTCGGCGTCCCGCACGAGGAACGCCGCATCACCGTCGTAGGGCGCGGGTGGGTCGCCATCCGGACGGACCGTGACGGCACCCCGAGAGGCACGCCAAGCGACCTCTTCCAGCAGTCCCTTCAAGTCCCACACAGAGAAGGGCTCGTCGGGCCTCGACCAGTGGGGCGGCTCTCTGGAGCCCGTCATGACCACGGCCAGGTGGGTCTCCTCGTGGGGGGCTTCGCCCGATTTCGTCTTCCTGAACGAGGTGCCGATCTCGAACAGGCGCACGTCGCGGTTGCCCCGCGCCAGGTTGTACTCCACGCTCCGAAGCAGTGAAGGCAGGAGCGCCCGGCGCATGTACGGCTCCTGGGTGTTCAGCGGATTGGCGACGAGCACGTCGCCCTCACCCTCGGGCACGAACGCGGGCGTATGCGCCTCGAAGAGCCCGGCGCCGGCCAGGTAGTCCCGCAGCTGGTCTTCCAGCGCGAACCGAGGGTCGTCGGGGACCGTACCCGGACGGTACGGACCCAGCTCCTCCGGAAAGCGATCGTAGCCGTGGGTGCGCGCTACCTCTTCGATGAGGTCGATCTCGCGGGTCACGTCGTAGCTGCGGAAGCCCGGCACCCGCACCAGGAGAGCCCCGTCGGCTTCGCCCGTCACCCGGAAGCCGAGCGGCTCGAGAAGCGCCTGCACACGATCCGCCGGGATCGGCACGCCCAGGACCGCCTCGATGCGCGACAGCCGGAGCGCAACCGTGGCCGGTGCGAACGTTCCGGGATGGACGTCGAGCACGGGTCCGTCGACGATGCCGCCCGCCGTCGAAAGGATCAGGGCGATCGCCCGCTCCGCCGCGGAGCGCATCTCTTCGGGGTCCACGCCTCGCTCGAAGCGGTAGGACGCGTCGGTCGACATCACGAGCGACCGCCGCGTCGACCGGATGGACGGCGGATGGAAGAGCGCACACTCCAGGAGGATGTCCGTCGTGGACTCGTCCACCTCGGAGTGCAGCCCGCCCATCACGCCCGCGATCGCGACCGGCTTCTCGGCGTCGCAGATCATGAGCATGTCCGGCGTGAGCCTCCGCTCCTCGTCGTCCAGCGTCGTGAAGCGCTTCTCCGCCTCGCCTGCGCGCCGCACCACGATCGACGAACCCTCGAGCTTCGCCAGGTCGAACGCGTGCAGCGGCTGGCCCATCTCGAGCATGACGTAGTTGGTCGCATCCACCACGTTGTTGATCGGACGGGCACCCGCGCCTCGCAGGCGCGCCTGGAGCCAGGCGGGCGAAGGGCCGATCGTGACGCCTCGGATGACCGCCCCCAGGTAGCGCGAGCAGAGATCGGGGTCGTCGATACGAATGGATACCGAGCCGGCGCGGACCTCGGGCGCTCCCTCCTCGTACGACAGAGCCGGATGTGGATCTCCTGGGATGTCGGGCAGGCGAACCGAGCCTTCACCGAGCGACGCGAGCTCTCGGGCCACGCCCACGTGGCTCAGGAGGTCCCCTCGGTTGGCGGTGATCTCGACGTCCAGCGTCACGTCGTCCAGCCCGAGAGCCTTCACGAACGACTCGCCCGGCTCGAAGTCCCCACGGAGCTCGAGCAGCCCGGAATGGTCCGCGCCCAATCCGAGCTCTCTGGGGGAGCAGAGCATCCCCTCGGAGTACTCGCCCCGGATCTTGGCTTTCTTGATGCGGAAATCGCCGGGAAGCGTCGCCCCCACCGGCACGAACGGGTACCAGCCGTCGGCGCGCACGTTCGGGGCGCCGCACACCACCTGGAGCGTTCCCGACCCCGCGTCCACCGTGCAGAGGGACAGGCGATCGGCGTTCGGGTGCGGGCCGGACGTGAGCACGCGCGCCACGATCACGTCGCCGAGTCCCTCGGCCACGGTGCTCATGCCCTCGACCGGAGCGCCCCGCAGCGCCAGATGCTCGGCCACCGCATCGGGCTCGATCTCGAGACCCGGGACCAGATCCGCGAGCCAGCGATAGGAGACGTTCATCGGACGAACTGGTTCAGGAAGCGGACGTCGTTCTCGAAGAAGGTGCGCAGGTCGCCTACCCCGTGCTTGAGCAGCGTGACGCGGCCCGGTCCCATCCCGAAGGCGAATCCCGTGTAGCGCTCCGAGTCGTAGCCGGCGTTGTCCAATACGGCCGGGTCGACCATCCCGGCACCCATGATCTCGAGCCAGTCCGTCTCTTCGCTCGTCCCGTCGGGGCGCACGATCGTCCGCTTCACGTCCACCTCGGCGCTCGGCTCGGTGAACGGGAAGAACGAGGGTCGGAACCGAACCTTCGTTCCCGGCCCCCAGAAGCGGCGCGCGAACTCCGCGAGCGTCGCCTTGAAGTCGATGAACGTGATGCCTTCGTCGACGACCAGCCCCTCGATCTGAAGGAACGCCGGCGTGTGCGTGGCATCGTACGTGTCTCTGCGATAGACCCATCCCGGGGCGATGATCCGAATCGGCGGCTCGTGGGCTTCCATCGTGCGCATCTGAACCGGCGAGGTATGGCTGCGAAGCAGCACCGAGTCGGCGAGGTATAGCGTGTCCTGCTCATCCGCCGCCGGGTGGTCGAGAGGCGTGTTGAGTGCCTCGAAGTTGTACCACTCGGTCTCCGCCTCCGGACCGCGCGCACGCGTGAAGCCCAGGTCACGGAAGATGCCCCAGATCTCTTCGATGACCTGGCTCACCGGATGTAGCGCGCCGCGCCACGGCCGCCGCCCGGGCAGTGTCAGGTCTTCTCCACCCGCCACCGCCGGTCGGCTCAGCGCCTGCTCACGCGCCTCCAGGGCCGCTCGCACGACCTCCTTGACCCGGTTGGCCTCTTGCCCTACCGCCGGCCTCTCGTCGGGGGGAAGATCTCCGAGCCCGCGAAGGACCACCGAGATGCGCCCATCCTTACGGCCCAGGTATCGAACACGCGCCTCCTCGAGGGCGTGGGCGTCCTCCGCGGATTCCACCGCGCTCAGGGCCTCACCCTCGAGAGCGCGCAACGCCTCGATCGGGTTGCTGTCGCTCATGGATCCAGACGACCCCGGCAGGCGCCCGGCCAGGAGGTCAGGGCGCCCGACGGAGTCCGACTCGGGAAGGAGAGAAGCTCAGCCGGCCCTGGAAGCGAGCCCTTCCCGGGCTCGGTCCACGAGGGTCGTGAAAACTTCGGGACTCCGCACGGCGAGATCGGCGAGCGCCTTGCGATCCAGCTCCACCCCGATCTCCTTGAGGCCGCTCATAAATCGGGAATACGACATGTCGTGCTCCCGAACCGCCGCGTTGATGCGCGTGATCCAGAGCTTCCGGAAGTTCCGCTTCTT
>CAZVYM010000091.1:0-2080 GCA_964630935.1 uncultured Gemmatimonadaceae bacterium
CGAGTCCAGCTCCGCCACGAAGTGCGGGATGGTGAACATCGTGGTGTCGGTGATGTTCGTGGACTTCCCGCTCCCGAGCTGGTCGTAGCGCACCGCCGTCCGGTCGGAGGCCAGCGTGTCCAGGGGCTTCAGGTAGAAGCTTGAGAAGCCGGGTCCGCCGTGGAGCAGGATCAGCGGCGGCGCGCTGCGGTCTCCCATCACGCGGTACCAGATCTTTCCGCCAGGGACGGCGAGCATCCCCTCCCGGGCCGCGGGGGCCTCGGCGGCGGGTGACGCCGCCTGCTCCCCGCCCGAGGCGGGCGCGTTCCCCCGCTCCCCGCAAGAGACCGTTCCCAAGAGCGCCAGCGCCAGCACCGCATAACCTGCTCTCATCGTCGCTCCTCCTGCCTCTTGGGCCAGGAAGCATCGTGGGGAGCGGGTGGAGGAGAAGCAAGCGTGGAAGGTCGGGAGGAGCAAGGCGGAGAGAAGGGTGAGCACGACGTCGTCGTCAGGCGTGCAGCGCGCACGGGTTCTCGACGTCACGCTGTACAGCGGCTCCGTCGAGGCGCATGTTCGCCAACTCGTCGGCGTTCACGAGCCCCAGTCGAGACACTCCACCGGCACCAGGGACTGGCATGAGCCGAAGCTCCATGCGCGTGGGAACGCTGGGCATCTGGACCGCCCTCGCACTCGTGGTGGGAAACATGGTGGGCTCGGGAGCCTACCTGCTTCCCTCCTCGCTCGGGAAGTACGGGCCCATCAGCCTCGTGGGGTGGATCGTCACCGCCCTGGGAGCCATCAGCCTCGCGCTGGTATTCGCCCGTCTGGGCCGCATCATGCCGGCGACCGGCGGGCCGTACGCCTACACCCGCGAGGCCATGGGCGACGCTCCGGCGTTCCTGGTGGCCTGGGGCTACTGGGTCTCGGTCTGGGTGGGGAACGCGGGCATCGCCACCGCATTCGTCGCGTACCTGACGCCCTTCCTTCCCATGCTGAAGGCTTCTCCGCTGTACTCCGGGGCCGCCGCGGTAGGAACGCTCTGGGTGCTGACGGCCGTGAACCTGCGGGGGGTGCGGGAGGCGGGTGTGCTCCAGCTCGTCACCACCGTGCTGAAGGTGCTCCCCCTCGTCGCGGTGGGGACCCTTGGACTGCTGGCGATCAACACGGCCCACTTCACACCCTTCAACCCGGGTGGAGGCTCCGGCGTCTCCGCCGTCACCGCCTCGGCCACCCTCACGCTCTGGGCCTTCCTGGGCCTCGAGTGCGCCACCATTCCCGCTCAGGAGGTACGCGATCCCGAGCGCACCATCCCCCTGGTCACGGTGCTGGGCACGGTGGTCACCGCGCTCATCTACCTGCTCAGCTTCGCCGCGGTCATGGGTGTGTTGAGCCAACCGGAGCTGTCGGCGTCGTCCGCGCCCTTCGCCGACGCCGCCACCCGGATGTGGGGTCGCGCAGCCGGCGAGATCGTCGCCGCCGGGGCGGCCGTGGCGGCGTTCGGAGTCCTGAACGGATGGGTGCTCATGCAGGGCCAGATGCCCCTGGCGCCGGCACGGGACGGGCTCTTCCCCGCGCGCTTCGGCCGTCTGTCGCGACGGGGCACACCGGCGTTCGGTCTGGTTCTCTCCAGCATGCTCGCCACGTTCCTCGTGGCGGCGAACTACACCCGCGGACTCGTGGGCCTTTTCACCTTCACCGCACTTCTCGGCACGGTGACGGTGCTGCTGGCGTACCTGGGCTCGTCTGCGGGACAGATCCTCCTGATCTTCCGCCAGCCCGGCCGGTTCGGCGGGAAGGGGGCCCGCAGGGCCATGATCGTCTCCGCGGTGGCGTTCGTCTATTCGGTGTGGGCCATCGTCGGGGCGGGATGGAACGTGGTGCTGTGGGGAGCCGTGCTGTTGGCCATGGGCATGCCGGTGTACCTCTGGGCGGCCTCGCATCGAGTCGATGAGGCCGAAGTGCCGAAGGGAGCGGATGTCTGAGAGGAGCGGGGTGCGGCGTGAGCTACCCGAGATGAGCGACGTGCCGTTCACCCTGCAGAGCGACACGGCTCCCTTGCGGCGGGTGCTCCTCAGACACGCCCGTGACGCCTTCGTCGACG
>CAZVYM010000091.1:2180-16069 GCA_964630935.1 uncultured Gemmatimonadaceae bacterium
GGGCACGTGGAGGGCGGCGACGTCGCATGGGTCGGGCCCGGGACGCTCGCCGTGGGGCGGGGGTATCGGACGAACGAGGAGGGCATTCGCCAGCTAGGCGACCTCGTCGGGGACGCCGCGGACGAGATTCTGGTCGTGCCGCTACCCCATTGGAAGGGTCCCGCGGACGTCTTCCACCTCATGTCCATCTTCAGCCCGCTGGACGACGACCTCGCCCTGGTCTACTCGCCTCTCCTGCCCGTGCCGTTCCGCGAGACCCTTCTGGAGCGCGGCCTGTCCCTCGTGGAGGTGCCCGACGCGGAATTCGCCTCGATGGGGTGCAATGTCCTGGCCGTGCGCCCCCGGGTGGTCGTCGCCCTCGAGGGGAACCCGGAGACGCGCCGCCGCTTGGCCGCCGCCGGCGTCGAGGTGCAAACCTACACCGGTGACGAGATCAGCATGAAGGGCTCCGGCGGGCCCACCTGCCTCACCCGGCCGCTGGAGCGGCAACGGACCCCGGGGTGATCCCTGCGGGCGTTTTGTGCCTTCGCGAACGCTCCTCACACTGCCGACTTGCCGCCGCAACGTGCCTGGAGGATAGCATGCGGCCTGAACGGATGCTCAATGTGGACCAGGTGGCAAGATGCGGGGTGAAACGCGACCCGGATCGTGCGCTTGCGGCTTCTCCGGACCGGGAAGGATCGCGGCTCAGTCGGTCGCACCTCGGGGCCCGCCGGCTCGCTTGCGGCGCACGTAGTCCGAGACGTGGTCACCGTACCTGTCCACGAAATCCTCCAGGCAGTCGGCTCCCCGGATGACGCCTCGGCAGCACGAGGCGCCGCACGTGCATTCGAACGCCGGCATCTGCTCTCCGTAGAAGGTGGCGTAGTCCAGCGTGATCTCCTCGCCGGGGGCCACCGCCCGTCGGGCCACCACGTCCAAACCCTCGAGCCATGCCGAGGGGTCGCAGGAGTGGTTGACCGGGCGCCATTCCTCGGGATCCTCGCTCCAGGTCACCCAAACGTCGTCGGTGAGGGGCCACGCGTACCGGGCGAACCAGTCCTTGTGGCGCTCGTCCCAGCACGCCTCCACGTGGGCGCGGCTCACCAGATGGTGGGAACGCTCCTCCAGCGCGATGATGCGGTCGCCCGCACGGTACGCGCGAGTCGCGAAGATGCCGTAGCCGCCTCCCGGCCCCGGAAGGACACGCCAGCCACGCTCCCGGCGGGTGTGACGCGCCAGCGCCGCGCGGATCACCTGGCGCGTGAAGCCGAGGTGTCCCGCAGGGTCATTGACCAGAATCAGATCCGCGCTGCCGGGGTCCGTGGGTGGATAATAGATTCCGCAGTTCGGATTGATCTCCAGCATGAATGCGCGGCCCTGGGCGTCGACCCGCATGTCGCAGCGCCCGTATCCCGCGCCGCGCATCCCCACGAAGAAGCGCGAGGCGACCTCCCGCAGCCTTGCATTCAGCTCCGGGTCCGCCACCGGGAACGCCTCCAGGCCGTCGTAGTTCACCCACTTCAGCTCATAGTGCTTGAACGACTCGCCCTCGGGGAACCGGTACTGGATGGGCTGGTACGTCGTGGGGTGGGCCGCGTCGTCGGGGTTCTCCGCAACCAGCACCGTGCACTCGGTGCCCTCGATGAACTCCTCGACGAGCGCCGCGCCGTAGTGGTGGATCATCTCCTCCGCCCGTTCGTGGAGTTGCGCCATCGTCTCCACCCTCGAGCGCTCGGTGAGGCCGTTGCTGGCGTAGCTGCTCGGGTGCTTCACGATGAGGGGGAAGCGGAGGGTCTCGCCTGCGTGGTCGATGTCGGAGTCGGTACGGGCGATGAAGTATCCCGGGGTGTCGATGTCCCAGGCGTTGCATACCCGCTTCATGGCTTCGCGCGAGGGCTCGTAGAACGCCGTGTCGGCACCGGTGAACGGGACGTCCAGCCATTCCAGCGTCTGCACCACCTCCACCCCCACACGCCCCTCGTCCCACGCGCCGTCGCAGAGGTTGAAGTAGAGGTCGTAGCCCGTCCGCGACGCCGAGAGGATCTGCGCCACCGCGGATTCCTTCTCCAGGGTGAGGACGTCCCACTCCGCTTCCGGACAGAACGGCCGTGGGTCACACGGCCAATCGTCAGGGGGGTCCTCGATGCTCAGATCCTGGTCCGTAAGAAGGCAAATGCGCATCGGGGTCAGGGGTCGGATGAGGGGGCGATAGGCGAAGAGGACGGGATATGATCGGGAAAAGGATGCGATATCGCCATGCCTTGGAGGTGACACTCGGCCGCTGGCCGGCGGGAGGCGGGAGGCGACGAGTGGCGACGGCGAATCAGCAAAGGGGAACGGTGAGGGGCAAGCTTCACCCGGGCGGACTACCGAGCTCCCGTACCAACCTGGGCAGCGCTTCACCCAGGCGGGCCTCTACCTTCAGGTCAGCGAGATCATCGCCGCGCGTCGGGCCCAGGTTCACGATCCCGATGGGGACTCCGGCCTTCTTCGCACCATACACGAAGCGGCGTCCTGAAAAGACGGTGAGCGAAGAGCCTACGACGAGGAGAACCTCGGCCTGCTGCATGAGACGCCACGCGGCGTCGACCCGCCCCCTCGGCACGTTCTCGCCGAAGAAGACCACGTCCGGCTTGAGCACCCCGTGGCAGGAGCGGCACCCCGGCACGCGGAACCCGGCAAGAGTCTCGGCGGACAGCTCGGCGTCTCCGTCCGGCGCGCTCTCCACGGCCCCACGCGCTCCCCGTCGGACACGCCCGAGCCAGGCACCGTTCAGCGACAAGAGCAGATCCTGGAATGTCCTGCGGGGCAGGCTCTCACCGCAGTCGAGGCAGCGGACGCGAGCGAGCGAGCCGTGAAGCTCGACGACCTCTCGGCTTCCCGCCGCGTGGTGAAGCCCGTCCACGTTCTGCGTGATCACTCCGGCCAGGAGGCCCGCACGCTCCATCGCCGCAAGAGCGACGTGAGCCGCGTTGGGCCGCGCCGCGGAGAAAGCGGGCCAACCCACCGCACTCCGACTCCAATAGCGGGCGCGACCCTCGGGGCTGCCGACGAACTCCTTGTACAGCATGGGTCGGCGGGTCCTCAAGCGACCCTCCGGTCCCCGGTAGTCGGGAATCCCGGACTCGGTGCTGCACCCCGCGCCGGCGAGCGCGACGGCAAGGCGACCCCTCAGCAGCTCGACGAGCTGCGGGAGGCGGTCATCAGGGCTCGGACCGAGCGGGCCGGGCGAACGGGATTCGAGAGAACGGGGCTCGCTGGAGCGGGGGTCTTCGATCGGCATGATGGGAGCCTACCCCGAAAGCCGCTCGAGGAGTCGCCGGGGGTCCGGGCCGGACGAGGATCGATTCGGAGAAATGGCCCACGTCCACCACCACCCCTTCTCACCCGGTGAGGTGCCGCGCCCCGGCCTGCCGCAGGATCCTCCGGGCCTCCTCCGCCCGGGACCCGGTGGCCCGCACGCCCACCCACGTGACGCCGTGGACCCGGGCGTCCTCGGGGTGCACCTCGTCGTGCAGGCAATCGATCCCGCTCACCACGCCGAAAGCGAACCCCGCCACCGCCAACAGAAAGGCACCCTGGAAGAGCGCTACCAGCGGCGCCGACGAGAGGAGACCCAGCGGGTCGTCCATGACCTCGAAGACCACCATCCCCGCCAGGACCAGCCCCGCCAGCGCCCCGAGCGCAGCACCGCACGCCCCGTTCCTGGCGATCTGGAACCGCTCCGTCACCGGGACCGCCTCATGTTCCCGACGGTGCGCGTTCACGACCTGGACGTCCCGGACGGCATCGAAGTGGGCATCCTCGAGACGGAGGACGGCGGATTGTACAGCCCCCTCGTCCCGGAAGACCCCACCCACCACGCCCGCCTCGCGGGCCCGCGCTCTCGTATCGGCCATGGTGCCTCCCCTGGGCCGCGGCCTCCACCCGCCCCCCTGAAATCTACTGGAAAGGCGCGTCAGCCGGGGAAGGGGATTCCGCCCCACTGTTTGCCCCGAACTCTACCCCTTCACGCGTACGAGATACGCGCCGCTCCCGACGTCGACCGCCCACTCCTCGACGCGGTGGGCCAGCCAGCCTGTCAGCGCTTCCCGAACGAGGCCCTGGAGGACGGGCGGGCCCGGCGATCCGGCCCCTCGGCCCGTGATCACGCGCACCACCTCGCCGCGGACGGTGACGGCGGCGCGGTCCAGGAACATCTCGAGGCGGCGCTCCGCGGCGTCGGCGGTCAGGCCGTGGAGGTCCAGCTCGTCGGCCACGTGCTCCGCATGGAGGCGTCGGGGTGTGGAGCGGCCTTTCGCGCCTTCGTCCCGGTTCTTCTTCCAAGGTTTCGGCATTCGGTGTCCTCGGCCCGGTTCGTTTCTGCAAACCAATGCGCCGCAGGGAAGCCGTCAAGCGGGATCGGGCCGGCACCTACTCCGGCGCGGGCATCCCGAAGGCCGCCCACTCTTCCCGGGCCGGACCGTACACCCCGGGCACCGGAAGCCCGGCGAGACGCATGAGCGTCATGAGCTGGGCTCGATGATGGGCCTGGTGACCCACGATGACCCAGAGGGACCGTCCCCGCGGCCAGCGCTCGCCGTACATGTCGTCTTCCACGAGGAGGTCCTCGTCGGTCCAGCGCGCGCGCACTTCGCGCTCGAGAGAGTCGGCCGCTTCGCGATAGACCGCCGCCACCTCGCCGGCCTTCGGCGGCACCGGATCGTCCTCTGCGGGGCCGGTGAGGTCGAGCCCGGTCCGGGCGCCCATCTCCGGGATCGATTGCGTGATGTGCCACGCGAGGCGTCCGAGGGTGCGCACGTCGGGGTGGAGCGCCCGCCCCAGAGACTCGTCCGTCAGGTTGCCCAGCACCTTCAGCGTGGCCTCGCTCTCGTATTCCCACACGGCCAGGAAGTCGTCGATCCTGCGGAACATGGTCTCCTCCAGGCGGGTGGCTGCGCCCGCCGCCAGGTGGACGGTACGGTGGGAGATCCCGCGGTCGTCGGAGATCCCACGGCTCGATGATAGGGTTCCGAACGAGCCGGATCAATCAGCTGGAAGGGTAAGGTCCGGGGGCCTGCTCTTGTCCGTCCGCCTCGACTTCGGTTTGTTCAACGCCGCCGCATGCCGGGCCCCGCAGGTACCTTCCGACCGGAGACCGAAGACCGCCGTGGATACCCCGTTTCCCGACCTCGATCGGGACCTCGAGCTTTCCGAGGCCGGACGCTTTCTCGCCCTCGCCGTGGCGTCACTGCACCGGGCGAGGTCGGGGGAAGGAGCCGTGTCGACATCGCTGTCGCCCGACCGCCTGTACGAACTGTTCGACGAGCCATTGCCGATGGAAGGCGTGACGCTCGAAGAGCTGGCGCGCAGGGTCGCGTCCGAGGTGGTGCCGAACAGCATCGGCCTCGCACACCCGATGTGCATGGGCCACCAGGTATCGCCCCCGCTCCCCGCCGCCATCTGGATGGAGCCGCTCATCGGCGCGCTGAACCAATCCACGGCCGTTGCCGAGATGTCACCGGCAGCGACCGCCATCGAGACGCGGGTGATCCGTTGGATGTGCGAGCTGGCGGGCTTCGGAGACGGTGCGGGAGGCACCGTCACCACGGGGGGCACGGAGGCGACGTTCACCGCGCTGCTGGCGGCGCGCAACGCGATGATACCGGACGGGTGGGAGAACGGTGTGGGAGACCGTCCGCCGGCCATCGTCTGTGGAGAGCACGCGCACTACGCGATCATGCGCGCGGCGGGGGAGCTGGGCATCGGCGTACGCAGGGTGGTCCCGGTACCGTCACCCGGATTTCACATGGACCCCGTCGCGCTGGCGGCGACCCTCGACCGTTTGCGCACCGAGGACGTTCGCGTCATGGCCGCCGTCGCCACGGCCGGCTCCACGGCGACCGGCTCCTTCGACGATCTCGAAGCGATCGGCCGGCTTTGCACCGAGAGGGAGGTGTGGCTGCATGTGGACGGGGCGCATGGAGGCTCCGCGCTGCTCTCGGAAAAGCATCGCCACCGCCTGAGCGGCATCGAGCACGCGCGCACGATGGCCTGGGACCCCCACAAGATGATGCTCGTGCCCCTCGGCACGGGCATGGTGCTCGCGCGCGACGAGCGGGACCTGGAGCGCGCCTTTTCCCAGAGCGCCCCGTACCTGTTCCACGGCACCGGCGACGAAGAGAGGCGCTGGGATCAGGGGATCCGCAGCTTCACGTGCTCGCGCCGCGCCGACGTCCTCAAGCTGTGGGCGGTCCTGCAGCGTTACGGCGCCCGGGGCTTGAGCCGGCTCTACGACCACCTGTGCGGTACGGCTCACCGCCTCTGGGAGATCATCGGCGAACGGGAGGATTACATCGCCTTGCACGAGCCCGAGTCGAATATCCTGTGCTTCCGCTGGATCGGGGCCGCAGGCCTTTCGGACGACGCGCTCGACGAGGCGAACCTGCGGGCGAGAGAGATCTGGAACCGTGAGCGCGGATGGATCACCACGACGGTCCTCGGCGGCAGGCGGGTCCTGCGCGTGACGGTCATGAACGCGCGCACCACGGAGGGCGATCTGCTCGAGATGCTGGACGGGGTGGCTCGGATCGCCGCGGGTCTCGGAGCTGGTGGCTCGTAGGTGCCTGTCCGCTCCGGCTCCTCTCACCTCCGAATCAGGTTCCGCGTCCAGATCACAACCACACCGCAGCGTGGTCCGGTCCCACCGCTGAACTGGGCCGGGACCTGGGAGGGACGGTAGATCTCGACGGACTCGATGTCGTGCGGAGAGATCTGCAGGTCGATGTCCTCGAACGTCGGGTCGGTGAAGGCGAAAGCCAGACCGTCCACGTAGTACTGCACCGGGCAGCCTGTGTCGACCCTCAGCTTGTAGACGCCCGGACGGATCGCCGAGTCACCCTGCGCGGCTCGCATCTGCGTCAGGATGTCGTCTCGACTGGGGTCCATGATGCCGAGCGATGTCTCGGTGGAGCGGAAGTGGACGGAGCAGGTGTGCGAGAAGTCGACGCCGTACGAGCAGCGGCGCACGGTGGCCGGGGCCAGCTCGAGGATCTGGCTCGTCGTGGCCGGCCCCAACTTGTCGATCCGCTCCCGGTCGATGAAGAAGCCGACGCCCCGGCCGCGACGTTCCAGGAATCCGTCGGCCAGCGTTCGTATCCGACTCGAGGCCTTGCTCTCGACCGTGAGACCCCCGATCCGGACCGGCCGCAGCGCGAGCGTCGCCTCGAGCTCCACCGACTCGCCCTCCGTCGGGTCGAGCAGCAGCGATTCGGTCGAGTATCCCATCAGACGCACGATCACCTTGCGTGGACCGGGCGGTACCCCGTCCAGGCGAAAGCGCCCGTCTGCATCCGCGACCGCGACGAGCCCCCGGCTGTTGGCCGAATCCACCACCACGATGGCCTCGGCGCCGGCGATCGGAGCACCGCTCGCTTTGGCTACGCGCCCGGAGATCGTCGCGTCCCGCCCAGTTCCCACGGTCCGGTCGCGTACGCGGATCGACCCGGGTGTCGTGTCCATCGCGAAGGCGGACGGAACCCCGAAGCGCAGCGTCGTCTCCCTTCCGGCCACGAGCTCGATGGGACGAAGGGGTGGCACGATTCCCAGGCTGTCCATGCGCGGATGCCGGACCGCCACGAGATAGGTGCCGTCCGGCAGCCCGGTCATGCGGAAGTACCCCAACGTGTTCGTGGTGGTCGAGTGGGAGGTTCCCATCAGCTCGATGGTCGCACCGGCCAGCGGACGCGCCGCGACGCTGTCCCACCCGCTGCCCGCCAGCGTGGCCGTGGCGGCGGCGAACTCGCTCGAGCCGGTGGCGCTGGTTACGCCCGACACCTCACCCCCGGTCTCGTGGATCCCCGTGAGTTGCGCGTGCTGGAACCCGAAGCCACCGCCGGGCAGTCGGCTCTCCTTCGCGTTCGCGAGCGTCACCTCCGGCATGCGAATGCGCCACCGCGAGACGATGTGCAGCCCGTTGGGCAGGCGCTCGATCTCGATGTGGCCGCCCACGTTGTCCCGCGACACGGGGTAGGGGAGCCTCGTATAGCGATAGTCGATCCGGCGTAGCTCGGAGGAACGCGGGTCGAGCCACATCACGCCCTCGATGTCCGGCACCTCCCGTCCATCCACGGGCTCGAAGGCCAGGCCGACGAGGCTGTCTCCGGACTCCACCCGGAAGCAGTGATCGTCGAGGAACTCGTCCGAGAGCAGCACGTTCGGGTCGGGCGCGTAGTACCGGGTCTCCTCGCCCCGCTTCTGGATGTAGCCGCCCCGGGACAGCTCCGCCGCGGAGAGCTTGGCACCGAACGGGTGGCGCGCATAGTCCCGCTTCGGCGTGCGCTCCTCGGAGACGACCGCGAGCCTCCGCGGGTCGAGCTCACGCTCGTACAGGACCACGTCGTAGCGCAGCATCCGCTTGCGCTCGGCGATCCGCGCGGCGTCCAGCGCCTTGCGGGCCTCGTCCCACACCGTCGCCGTGCGCAGGGCGGACTCCGGCCGCACGGAGCAGCGTCGCTCCCCCGTCACCACGACGCCTTCGAGCGTCACCGCCTCCGTCGAGGCCCTCATCTGGACCTCCCGCGTCTCACCGACACGCAGGGGGAACCGATCCGAGGTGGCGTCCCGGAAGCCGATGCGCTCCGCGCGAACGACATACACGCCGGAAGACGGGGCCCTGAGAACGAAATGCCCCTGGTCGTCCGTCAAGCTACTCGCGATGGTGGCGCCGGTCGTGTCGCGCAGCGAGACCACGGCTCCGGCGACGCCCGCGTCGTTGGACGGGTCCGCGAGGCGGCCCACGACCACCTGCGCTTGCGCGCGGAGCGGATTGAGGACGAGGGCGGCCAGCATCAGGACAGGGCCGGGAAACCACACGCCGGAAGCCCCGCCGTACAGTCGACCGCGCGTCAGGAATCGGATCATGGCCGGACCCCTCTGGACGCGTCAGGTGACTCTCGGCCAATAATCGGCCGCACGTCGGGGTACGTCAATGCAAACGATATCGTACTCGCTTCTTACCTGCGGAGCGTCCGCGGGTCGCTCCCGTGGCGACTCGAGGGGTTCGACGCGACTCGACCACTCGCGATACCTACTGCGTCCAGACGGAGCGTGCGGAATGTCCAACCTGCCCAAAGTCGCCACCTGTCTCTGGTTCGATGACGGGATCGCGGCGCTGGAGGCGGCGTACCGGAGAGAGCCGAGTTGAGCTCCAGCGACTAGCCACGCCTTCCCGACGCGCCTTGCGGGACCCGGGAGCGTTCGCACAAACTGTCCCGTCCCGAGGCGGGACGGACGGGTCCGCCGCGCACGGACCCCGCCGCGCCTCGTGCCCCCACCCTGCGAGAGATCATGGCCTCCACAACGCCGAGCAGGTCCACGTCGTTCGTGCCGTCCTCCCAGAGCCTGCCGGAGATCACGGTCAAGGGGGTCATCCTCGGCATCATCCTGGCCATCGTGCTCGCGGGCGCGAACGCCTATCTGGGCCTCTTCGCCGGCATGACGGTGTCGGCCTCGATCCCCGCAGCTGTCATCTCCATGGGCGTGCTGCGGCTGTTCCGGGAGTCCAACATCCTCGAGAACAACATCGTGCAGACGTGCGCGAGCGCGGGTGAGGCTCTGGCCGCCGGCGTCATCTTCACGCTCCCGGCCCTCATCCTCCTCGGCCAGTGGGCCCACTTCGACTTCGGACAGACCCTCCTGATCGCGGGCTTCGGCGGCGTGCTGGGGGTCTTGTTCACGGTTCCGCTCCGGCGCGCCCTCATCGTCGAGCAGCAGCTCAAGTTCCCGGAGGGCGTCGCGTGCGCCCAGGTGCTCGAGACGGGGGAGAAGGGCGGCAGCGGCGTGAAGTTCGTGGCCGGAGCGGCGCTGACCGCGGCGCTCTTCAAGTTCGCGCAGACGGGGCTCAGGCTCTGGTCGGACACGGCCGAAACCGCCGCACCGGTGGCGGGACGACAGAGCTTGGTGTACCTGGGCATGAACCTCTCGCCCGCGCTCGTCGCCGTCGGCTACATCGTGGGGCTCAACATCGCCGTGCTCGTGTTCGTCGGGGGTGCGCTGAACTTCTGGGTGGCGATCCCGATCCTGACCGCGATGCACGGCGGCGTACCGGAGGGGCAGAGCGCGGCCGCCTACGCCGGAGAGATGTGGGCCACGCAGACCCGGTACCTGGGGGTCGGCGCAATGGTCGTGGGCGGCCTGTGGGCGCTCATCCGCATGGGAGGCAGCGTCACGTCGGGCATCCGCAGCGGCCTGGCGGCCTATCAGAACATGCGTGAAGGGGGTCCGGTCGCGGAGCGCGTGGACCGCGACATGCCGATGCAGTGGGTCCTGGGCGCGGTGATCCTCTCCATCATCCCGATCTTCTTCCTCTACCACTCGCTCGTGGGCTCGGTCGGGATGAGCGTGAGCATGGCCGTGATCATCGTCATCGCGGGCTTCCTGTTCTCCGCGGTCGCGGGCTACATGGCAGGGCTGGTGGGATCGTCGAACAACCCCATCTCCGGCGTGACGATCGCGACCATCCTCTTCGCTTCGCTCCTCCTGCTCGTGCTCTTCGGGCGCGAGGGGGCCAGGGGGCCCGGAGCCGCCATCCTGATCGGCGCCGTCGTGGCGTGCGCCGCGGCCATCGCCGGAGACAACCTCCAGGATCTGAAGACCGGCTATCTGGTCGGCTCGACCCCCTGGAAGCAGCAGGTCATGCTCATCGTGGGCACGCTCGTCAGCGCGGTCGTCATGGCCCCGGTGCTCAACCTGCTCCTGGAGGCGTACGGGATCGGACCGGTCACGCCCGAGCATCCCCATTCGCTCACCGCACCCCAGGCGACGCTCATGGCCTCCGTCGCACACGGCGTTTTCCGGGGCGGCCTGCCCTGGACCATCATCTTCATCGGGATGGGGGTGGCGGCCGGCATCATCGTGGTCGACCTCTGGCTGGAGCGGAAGAAGTCCGACTTCCGCATGCCCGTGCTCGCCGTCGCGATCGGGATCTACCTGCCATTCCAGCTCTCCTCGTCGATCTTCATCGGTGGTCTGGTCGCCTGGGCCGTGCAGCGGTCTCTCGCGCGGCGAAAGACGGCCGCGAACGCCGATCTCGACGAGGACCTCATGAAGGAGGTCGAGCAGCGCGGCGTGCTGCTCGCCTCGGGCTTCATCACCGGTGAAGCCCTCGTCGGTATCCTCCTCGCCATTCCGATCGTGGTCACCAAGCGCTCGGACGCGCTCGCGTTCTGGGGCGTGCACGAAGCGGCCTGGCCCGGAATCGTCCTCCTGGCCTTCGTGATCTACGGGCTCTACAGGCTCGGAGCACCCAGGGAGGCGTGATCGTCAGGCGACCAGCCGGAACACCACGCGTGCCCCGGAGATAGGCAAGACGGGCATCCGCCCGTCGAATCCACGCGAGGGAGGCCGGCAGACCGATCATGGAGAAGGACTTCGAAGGCAAGAAGCTCCTCGTCGTCAACGCTCATCCCGACGACGAGATGGGATACGCGTCCGTTCTCGCCCACTACGCAGCCAGGGGCGCCCGTGTCCGCATCGTGTCGGCCACCCTGGGCCAGAAGGGGTTCCGCGACCACACCGGGATCGACGACGGCGAGGAGCTGGCCCGTGTGCGCCGCGAGGAGCTCGAGACCGCAAGCCGCGTCCTCGGGCTGGACCCGCCGATCGCGCTGGAGTTCGTCGATAAGGAGCTGCTCGGGGCCGTGCAGGATCGTGTGAGACAGCGGATCGCGGAGGTCCTCGACGAGCTCCGACCCGACGCCGTGATCACCTTCGGGCCGGACGGCGTGACCGGCCACGTCGATCATCGCGCCGTGAGCAGCTTCGTGACCGAGATCGTCCAGGCGAGGGAGCGGGGCCCGAGGCTCTACTACTTCGCCCTGCCTCTCGCGCACGTGGCGGCGGTGGCGGAGCGGACCGGCCGCACCTTCCTGGGCGTGGCGGATCGTCACCTGACCACGCGCGTCCGCGTCTCGGACGAAGACGTCGAGCGCGGGATCGAGGCGATCGGCATGTACCGCTCCCAGTTCGCACCGGCCGCCATGGAACGGGTGCAGAGTGGGTTCAGAGCGACCACCAAGGAGGTCTATTTCCGACAAGCCCTGCCCGTTCCGGCAGGGGGTGGCGGGACGGAGCGGACGCTGAGCGAATCCCTTTTCGAGGGCGTGTGAGGAGAGTCGACCATCGCTCCGGCGCAATGGCGCGCCGGCGGGCCGCGCTCCATATTCGAGCCCGTTCCCCGAGGCCCCCGCTTCTTCGAGGATTCCGATGATCTCACACACCCAGGGCATGCCGGCCGGGCATGTCCCCGCACGCCCGACCCGCACCCTCCCTCGCGGGGCTCGGCTTCCGCTCGCGCTCGTCGTCGCTCTGGTCCTGATCACGCCTCCCGCCGTGCAGGCGCAGGGCCGCGCGAGCGGCACCACCGCCATCGTCGGAGCGACCGTGATCGACGGCAACGGCGGCACCCCGCTGCAGAACGGAACGATCGTCGTGACCGACGGACGTATCACCGCGGTCGGGCCACGCGCCTCCACGCGCGTCCCCTCCGGCGCCCGTGTGATCGACGGCTCCGGCAAGTTCGTCACGCCGGGCTTCGTGGACAGCAACGTCCACGTCTCCCTCTACAGCGGCCTAGAGCCGATGTCGCGGTACGAGGACCGCTTCGTGGACCTGGTGCTCGAGCACGCGCAGTTCCACCTGAAGCACGGCATCACGACGGTACGGGACAGCTACGGAATGCTGGGTCCGCTCACAGCGGCTCGGGACATGATCGACCGCGGCGAAGCCATCGGTCCGCACATGCTCGTGGCGGGCAACATCGTGGGCTGGGGCGGTCCCTTCTCGTTCACGTTCACGGGCCGCCGTCAGTCCAACCTGTCGGTGTTCCAGGAGCAGATGAACGACTCGATCACCCGAGGCTACTCGGGCGAGATCCTCATGGCCCTCAGCCCCGACTCCCTGCGGGTCATGATCGACCACTACATGGACCTCGGTCCCGACTTCATCAAGTTCGGCGGCACCAGCCACTTCTCCGACCCGGTCTTCATCGGGTTCAGCCGCCGCGCGCAGGAAGTCATGATCGAGGAGGCGCACAAGCGAGGGAAGGGCACCGACACGCACTCGACCAACAACGAGGGGGTGCGGGAGTCGCTCCTGGCCGGAGTGGATCTGGTGCAGCATCCCGAGGCGCTGAACGAGCCGATCTCGGACGAGGTCGTGGCTCTCTACAAGGAGCACCACACCATCGGCGCGATGCTCTCCAACACGATCACCGGCAAGCCGTGGCAGGACTACCTGAAGCGGCAGGAAGGCGCCGAGAAGCGGGCCGAGGCCAAAGCCGACACGGCCCACATGATGGGACGCGAGCTGACCGGTGCCGAGCGCCTCGCCCTCGAAGGTGGACGGGACCTCGGCATCCGCCGGGCCAACGCCCAGAAGCTCATCCGGGCCGGCGTGCTCCTGACCATCGGCACGGACAACTACCTGGGCACGGCGCCGGAGTTCAGGCGCAGCCCGAAGCCCGAGTACCAGAACGCCGGCATCGGCAGCATTCGCGCGATCGAGGGGCTCGTCGAGCTCGGCATGACGCCGATGCAGGCGATCACCGCGGTCACGAAGGTCGGCGCGATGGCGTGCCGTGGACTCGACGACTTCGGGACGCTGGAGACCGGCAAGCGTGCCGACATCCTCATGTTCGAGGAGGATCCGACGGCCGACATCCACGTGATCGAAAAGCCGGCCATGGTCATGAAGGACGGCAGCGTCATCGATGTCGACGCGCTACCCGTCAACCCGGTCTGGTACAAGGACCGCCAGATCCGCTAGCTAGCGGCTCCCCCTACCGGATGGCGTGCCGAAGTGCGCGGGGCGGACCGCCCCGCGCACGTCTCCGTTGGCGGTAGCCACAATCCGCGTGGCTCGACGCCGAC
>CAZVYM010000092.1:0-16059 GCA_964630935.1 uncultured Gemmatimonadaceae bacterium
ACATGCTCAGGCTGGTCGAGGAGATGGGCCCCGAGTCCATCACGGAGGAGGACGCACTGGCCACACCCGTGGTCAAGCTCACGAACCTGATCATCCGGGACGGCATCAGCGCCGGCGCGAGCGACATCCACGTCGAGCCCGGGCGAAGGACGGGCTCCGTTCGGTATCGCGTGGATGGGGTGTTGCGCAAGCACATGGATCTCCCGATGGCCGCGCTGAACCGGGTGATCTCCCGCATCAAGGTGCTGTCCCGCCTGGACATCGCCGACCGGCTGCGTCCACAAGACGGGAAGGCGAGAGTCCGCATTCGCAACCGCGGCTACGACCTGCGCGTGTCGACGATCCCCGCCGGCGGGGCGGAGAAGTGCGTGATCCGCATCCTCGATTCGGGCGCGGCGCACACGCTGGACGATCTCGACCTGCCCACCCACGAGCTCGAACGTCTGCGCCAGCTGCTCACGCACCGGGACGGCATCGTCGTGGTCACCGGTCCGACCGGTTCGGGCAAGACGACCACCCTGTACGGAGGGCTGAGGGAGCTGGCCGACGGGAAGGTCAACATCATGACCGTCGAGGATCCGATCGAGTACGAGCTCCCCGGCATCACGCAGACCCAGGTCGAAACCAAGCAGGGGGTGACGTTCGCCACGGCGCTGCGCGCAATGTTGCGCCAGGACCCCGACGTGATCCTCGTGGGCGAGATCCGCGACAAGGAGACGGCCGTCACGGCGGCACAGGCGGCGATGACCGGACACCTCGTGCTCGCCACCGTCCACGCCAACGACGCCGTGAGCGCCGTGGCCCGGCTGGCCGACATGGGGCTCCAGTACGGCACGATCGCCCAGACCCTCCGCGGGACCATCGCCCAGCGCCTCCTGCGCCGCGTTTGCGCGGCGTGTGCCGAGCCGGTGCGCGGACAGCTCACCCCGGACGAGCAGCGGCTCACGGAGCGTCACGGCATCGAGCCCGTCGTGCGGGCTGTCGGGTGCCCGGAGTGCGGGTTCACGGGGTATCGGGGACGGCTTCCCGCCAACGAGGTGCTCGTCGTGGGACCGCGCTTCCAGCAGGCGATCGAGCAGCGGAAGGGTTGGTCCACGCTCCAACGCGTGGCGACGCAGGGAGGCATGCGCCCACTGCACGAGGTCGGCCTGGAGTGGGTGACGAAGGGCAGGACCACGCTCGTCGAGGTGGAGCGTGTCCTGGGGCAGGCGTTCGACGAGAGTGAGGCGGAGCTCTCGAAGGGCCCGCCGCGCATCCTTCTCGTCGATGACGACGAGGATGCCCGACTGCTCATGCGCACGCTCCTCGAGCGCGACGGCTACGAGGTTCAGGATGCCGAGGACGGTCACCGTGCCCTCGACATCCTCAGGGAGAACCCCGAGTACAGCCTGGTCATCCTGGACCTGACGATGCCGGGGCTCGACGGTCGTGAAGTTCTCCAGCAGATTCGCGGCTCGGTCGAAACGGCGGCGCTGCCGGTGCTGATCCGGACCGGGACCGGCAACGAGACGGTCGAAGCCGAGCTCCTCGAAGCCGGCGCGGACGACTACGTGGCGAAGTCCGTGGATTCCGATCGGTTCATGGCGCGTGTCCACGCGGTGCTGCGCCGCGCCCTCCTGTAGGCGTCCGCTCGCCGGCGCCTCCCGCCGTCTCGCGCTCGAGACGAGCGGGCTCCGGCTCGTCGTCGCCACGCTCGGAATGCTCGCGGGCGTGCACGCGGGATCGGACGCTCAGACGCTCGATGTCGGTGGAAGCGCCCGGGTGGCGATCCACGGGCAGCTCCAGACCCAGTACGCCGTGTCGTCCGTGCCCGGCGCTCGTGCGGGCTTCTTGGTCCGGAGGGCTCGGCTGATCGCGGACATCGCGTTCGGCGACTTCCTGGACGCGCGGATCCAGCCGGACTTCGCGCCGTCGCAGCCGCGCCTCCAGGATGCGTGGGTGCGATTCGACTTCGCTCCCTCCTTCCAGGTTCGGATGGGACAGTTCAAGCGGGCATTCGACGTCTTCGAGCTGTCACCCGTGATGGACCTGTCGCTGATCGAGCGTGACGGTCGGATCGAGGGGCTGTCCGCGTGCGCGGGTGTGGGAGGCGTGTGCACCTTCAGCCGATTGACGGAAGAGCTCGGCTTCGCGGGCCGCGATCAAGGCGTCCGGGTGGAAGGCAGTTCCGGGCGTCTGGGCTACGTGGGCACGCTCACCAACGGATCCGGTGCGGACCTGCCCAACCCCAACTCGAGCGTGTCTTCGTCCGGACGGCTCACGGCGAGCCTGACGGATCGGGCACGCCTGTCCGGGCAGCTCGCGCTGCACGATTATCGGGACACCACGGGAACCGCGGGATACGCCTCCGCGTGGAGCGTCGATCTCGAGCTCGGCACGTGGCAGGAAGGCATGCACGTCCAGGCGGCGGTCGCGGGCGGAGACAACTGGAGAATGGCAGGCGGCGCCGGCGATCCGGTTCGCTTCCTGACCGGACAGGTCGCCGCATCGTGGTACCATGCCCTGAGCGGTGCGAGGCTGTCCGGCCTCGAGCCGCTGCTGCGGGTGAGCGTGGCGGATCCGGACGCGAGCGTCCGGGCCGATGGTGCTTGGCTGGTAACGCCGGGGCTCATGGTCTACCTGGGAGGCCGCAACAAGATCGGTGTGAATCTGGATGCGTATGCGCCCCGGGGCGGTCGGGTGCGGCACTCCCTCAAAGTGCAGACCTACGTGTCCTTTTGAGCCGTATCGGGGGTGCGGGCGCGCGTCGTGGCCCGGCGTCGCGGAACAACCGGACCCCGAGCGCGGATATCACCGTGTGAGACGTCAGCCGCGAGCTGGCGAGACCGCCCCGCGGCGCGATTGACACACCCTCGCGCCCGGGACAGGTTTACAGGCTGTCATCCTGGGTCCAGGGGGTCCGGCCGCGGCGTTGTCCGCACGAGCTCCCGAAGCGGACCCATCCCCGGTCGAACCGACGCGCTGGACTATGTTCAAAACCCTACGCGGCCGCCTGATCACCATCTTCATCATCATGGTGGTGGCAGGTTGGCAGCTCTACTCCCACGGGCTCAAGCTGGGCCTCGACCTGCAGGGCGGCATGCACCTCGTCCTCGGAGTCGACGACCCCAACAACACGCTCACCACCGCGGCGAAGTCGGACATGATCGACCGGGTGGAGCGCATCATCCGCACCCGCATCGACGAGCTGGGGGTGGAGGAGCCGCTCATCCAGAAGGTCGGCAGCGATCGACTCATCGTGGAGCTCGCCGGAATCACCGACGAGGACCGTGCCAAGAGCGTCATCGAGCGCGCGGCGTACCTCGAGTTCAAGCTCGTCCAGCCGGTCAACGAGATGGAGGCGGCCCTCCCTCGAATGGACCGGGCCGTCGTCAACGCGCTGGGCGTGGATTCCATCAAGGCGCTCGGCGCGGCCGGCACCGGCGGGCAACAGGGCGGTCAGGAGCTCGAGAAGCTGCTCTTCGGAGGCGACTCGACCGGCAGCGATTCCACCGGAGCCAAGGCCGCCACGGGCAAGGACACGTCGAGGGCCAAGGCACCGCAGGAGGACTCGGCCCGGGCCGCCGAGGAGGCGATCAACGCCATGCGGCCCCTCACGTCGCTGCTGAATCGTGGCGACGTGGAGGGCACGTTCCTCGTGGCCGCCGAGGACGTGCCCACGGTCGAGAAGTTCCTGGCGATTCCGGAAGTGCAGCGGGCCATGCCCCGGGGCCAGGAGCTGCTCTGGGGGCAAGACCTCGTCGGTCGGGGAGCGCGAAACTACAAGCGGCTGTTCGTGCTCGAATCCAAGCCGTTCCTGACGGGCGAATACCTCGAGGACGCCACGGCGGGCCGCGATCCCCAGACCAACCAGTCGCAGGTGCAGTTCACCCTGAACCGCGCGGGCGGGAGGCTCTTCGAGCGCTTCAGCGGCCAGCACATCGGGGACTACCTCGCGATCGTCCTGGACAATCAGGTCATGAGCGCCCCGGTCATCAAGGACCGGATCGGAGCCCGTGGACAGATCGAGATGGGGGCGGGAACCCCGCTCGAGGATGCACGGGACCTGGCCCTCGTGCTTCGGGCCGGTGCCCTTCCGGCGAAGCTCAACGTCCTCGAGGAGCGCACGGTCGGCCCGTCTCTCGGACAGGACTCGATCGACCAGGGTGAGGTCGCCGGTATCGTCGGCGTGATCCTCGTCGTGCTCATCATGATCGGGTACTACCGCGTCGCGGGTCTCTTGGCCGTCCTCGCGCTCGGCGTGTACGTGCTCCTCGTGCTCGGGGGGATGGCCGGTCTGAACGGGACGCTCACGGTTCCCGGAATCGCGGGCCTGATCCTCTCGGTGGGCATGGCCGTGGACGCGAACGTCCTCATCTTCGAGCGAATACGGGAGGAGGTGGCTGCCGGCAGGGCGACGCGCACGGCGGTGGAGGAGGGCTTCGCCAACGCGCTCTCGGCCATCGTCGACTCGAACCTGACCACGCTGATCACCGGACTGATCCTCTTCCAGTTCGGGACCGGCCCGGTCCGGGGTTTCGCCGTCACGCTCTCGATCGGCATCGTGGCGTCGTTCTTCTCCGCACTCTTCGTGACCCGCTCCTTCTTCCTCATCTATCTGAGGAACAAGAAGGCGTCGGATCCCATCAGCATCTGAGCGACGCACATGAGACTCTTCAGCGGATCCAACTATCGCTTCATCGAGCGCCGGAAGGTGGCGTACGTGATCTCGGGGACGGCGATCCTCCTGGCGATCGGCGCCATGCTCCTGAACATCATCGAGCTCGGCACCTGGCAGAACTACGGGGTCGATTTCACCGGAGGCTCGCTGGTGGAGGTCCAGTTCAACAAGGAGGTGAGCGCCGGGGATCTGCGGGCCGCGCTGGGAGGAGCCGACTCCCCGCCGATCACGCGGATGGGCCAACAAAGCGATTTCGTCATCCGGGCTCCGCTCGGCGAAGCGACCATCGACGACGTCGCGGCCGGCGTAGAGGCGAAGCTGACCAGCGCGTTCGGTCAGGGCACGTTCAAGGTCGTGCGCACCGAGCTGGTCGGCGCGAGGGTGGGGAGCGAGCTGCAGGAGAAGGCGGCGCTCGCGATCATCTTCTCGTTCCTGCTCACCCTGATCTACATCGCGGTGCGCTTCGAGACCCGATTCGGCTCGGCCGCCATCATCGCGACCGTTCACGATACGATCATCACGCTCGGCTTCCTCGCCGCCTTCCGCGTGGAGGTGTCGCTGCCCACCGTGGCGGCCATCCTGACGATCGTGGGTTATTCCCTGAACGACACCATCGTGGTGTTCGACCGCATCCGGGAGAACCTGAACAAGAAGGGCGGACGCAAGCGTAACCAGACCGACCTGATCAACGAGTCCATCAACGAGACGCTCCCCCGGACGGTTCTCACCTCGGGCACGACGGTGGCCGTCCTGCTCGCGTTGCTCGTGCTGGGTGGTGGGGTGATCCGCAACTTCGCGGTGGTTCTGGTCGTGGGAATCGTCGTGGGAACGTATTCCTCGATCTTCGTGGCCTCGCCAGCGCTTCTCGAGATCCAGAAGCGCTGGGGCGAGGGCAAGACCCACGGAAAGAAGAAGTCGAAACCTCAGCCGGCGACGGTGTGACGGAGCTCTTCGACAGCCACTGCCATCTCACGGACGCCGCCTTCCAGGACGACCTGGAGGCGGTGTTTCGCAGGGCTCGGGAGGCCGGCGTCTCCGGGGTGGTGAGTATCGCCTCGGACGTGGCCGACGCCCGTGCTGCGCTGGCCATGGTGAGGGACCGGCGGGGCGGGCTCGAGGCTCCCTCGCTCTGGTGCACCGCGGGGGTACATCCGCACGAGGCCGCCTCGGCGGATCCCGGAGCGCTCGAGGAGATCCGCGCGCTCGCGGGCGAGCAACCCCACGTGGTGGCCCTGGGTGAGACGGGTCTCGACTACCACTACGACCATTCTCCGAGGCCGGTGCAGCGGCGCCTCTTCGAGGCTCATCTGGCCCTGGGCGCGGAGCTCGACCTCCCAGTCGTGGTGCATGCCAGGGATGCGGACGACGACGTCGCCGCGCTCCTGCGGGCGATGCCGGCAGGCACGCGCGGCGTCCTGCACTGCTTCGTTGGGGGGGCGGAGCTCTTCGACGTGGGGGTCGAGGCGGGGTGGTACGTCTCCTTCTCCGGAATCGCCTCGTTCAAGAGCTTCGCCTCCGTGGAGCTGCTGCGCGAGGTTCCCCGGGACCGGCTACTCGTGGAGACCGACGCGCCATACCTGGCACCCGTGCCGATGCGCGGCAAGCGGAACGAGCCGGCGTTCGTGCGTCACACCGTGGAGGCCGTGGCTCGCCACCTGGGCAACACGCTCGAGGAGGTCGGGAGCCGCACCGCGGCGAACGCTCGCCGCTTCTACGCTCTGGACTGAGGGACCCGGATGGCGCGACGGATCCAGATCCTGCCGGACGCCGTAGCGAACCAGATCGCCGCGGGCGAGGTCGTCGAGCGCCCCGCCTCGGTCGTGAAGGAGCTCGTCGAGAACGCGCTGGACGCGCGGGCCACGCGCATCGAGGTCGCCATCGAGCGCGGCGGCAAACGGCGCATCCGGGTCGCGGACGACGGCATCGGGATGAGCCGCGAGGACGCGCTCTTGAGCCTGGATCGGCACGCCACCAGCAAGATCGCTCAGGCGAGAGACCTCGAGGGCGTGCGCACGTTCGGGTTCCGGGGAGAGGCGCTGCCGTCCATCGCCGCGGTGTCGCGCCTGAGTCTCGAGACCCGGGAAGCCGAAGAGGACGTCGGCACCGTGGTGAGCATGAAGGGGGGGCGCATGGTCGGCGTCGAGGACTTCGCCCGCCGCAGAGGCACCACGGTCGATGTTCTGAACCTGTTCTTCAACGCGCCGGCACGAGCCAAGTTCCTCAAGTCCGTCAACGCCGAATCGCGTGCGGTCGGCGAGGCGATGACGCTGCTGGCCCTGGCGAACCCGGGGGTCGCGTTCACCCTCACCTCCGACGATCGGACCCTTTTGGAGCTGCCCGCGGCGTCGGACGTGACGGGGCGCGTGGCCCAGATCTGGGGCGAGGAAGAGGCGGCCACGCTGATCACCGTGTCGGGGACGGACGGGGGGCTGGAGGTGCGCGGGCTCGCGCAGCGCCCGGACGCCGCGAAGCCCGGGCTGCGCCGAGCGTACCTGTTCGTGAACGGACGCCCGTTCCGAGAGATCGCCCTGGTGCGGGCGGCGGAGCGGGGGTACCGCACCACGATTCCCCCGCGAGCGCGGCCGTGGCTCTTCCTCTATCTGGACGTGCCCCACGGAGACGTGGA
The DNA here is from genome assembly GCA_964630935.1 of uncultured Gemmatimonadaceae bacterium. Classification (GTDB taxonomy): domain Bacteria; phylum Gemmatimonadota; class Gemmatimonadetes; order Longimicrobiales; family Gaopeijiaceae; genus SZUA-318. The sequence goes on from CAZVYM010000092.1 coordinate 7,287, forward strand.
CGTGAACGTCCACCCCTCCAAGGCCGAGGTGCGGTTCCGCGACCAGAACCGGGTGGAGACCGTCATCGAGACGTCGACGCGCGCGGCGCTCGAGGGCGAGGAGAGCTCCGCGACGTTCGACGCGAGACCCACCTCCCGACCGCTGCAGGTCCGGGAAGGGCGAGAAGTGGCGAGGCCGCGGCCGGGCCCGCCGGATCCGCAGATGGCCCTCTTCATGGCGCCCGCGCCGGAGGGCATGGAGAACGCCGCCGAGCCGGGAGAGCTTCCCGCCGGGGCGGCCAGGCCCAGGCTCTGGCAGGTGCTGCGCACCTGGATTCTCGCCGAGACCCGCGACGGGCTCTTGATCGTGGATCAGCACTCCGCGCACGAGCGGATCCTGTACGAGCGGCTGATGGGCGCGTTCGAGCGGGGGGGACAGGAGGGACAGCGTCTTCTCTTTCCGCTCACGCTTAGGCTGACGGCGCCCGAGTTCGCCCAGGTGGAGGAGCTGCGGGGCCTCCTGGCCCGGGCCGGCTTCGAGGTGGAGGGGTTCGGTGGGGACACCGTCATCGTGCATGCGGTGCCCAACCCGCATCCGTACTTCGACGCCGAACGGGCGTTCCGCGAGATGATCCACGAGCTCACGCACGGCTCGGAGCTGGTGCGCTCGGCCCGGAACCAACACGAGAGGATCGCGAAGACCTTCGCGTGCAAGAGCGCCATCAAGGCCGGCCGGTCCCTCTCGGAAGCCGAGATGCAGGAGCTCTTCGACCAGCTCTTCGCGACCGAGCTGCCGCATCACGACGTGCACGGCCGCCCCACGATCGTGCGTCTGTCGGCGGCCGAGCTGGAACGCAAGTTCGGGCGCTGAGACGGGGAACGGTGGACGCACCCGGCTTCCTCGCGATCACCGGCGCCACCACGACGGGAAAGACGCCGCTCTCGCTCGCTCTCGCCCGGGAGCTTCCCGCCGAGATCGTCTCGATGGATTCGCGCCAGGTCTACCGTGGCATGGACGTGGGCACGGCCAAGGTGAGGCCGGGAGAGGCGGCGGGGGTTCCGCACCACGGACTCGACCTCGTCGATCCGGATCGACGGTACTCCGCGGGACGCTTCGCGCGGGACGCCCGCCGGTGGATCCGTGAGATCCGAGCCCGTGCTCGCGTTCCGCTGCTCGTGGGTGGGACGGGCTTCTTCCTGCGCGCCGTCCTGCAGCCGATCTTCGCGGAGCCCCCGATGGACCGGGACCGGCTCGAGGCGCTACGCGGCTATCTGAGAGCCCAGCCGCGAGACCGGCTGGCCCGCTGGCTGCGGTATCTCGATCCCGAGCGGGCCGATCTCGCGATCGAAGGTGGACCGCAGCGCATGAGCCGTACGATCGAGATCGCGCTCCTGACCGGGCGACCGCTGTCGTGGTGGCATCGCCGGGCGCCGGCCGACGGTGAAGCCGTCCCTGGCGTCGTAGTGGTCCTGGAGCTGCCGCGCGACGAGATCGACCGACGCATCGACGCCCGCGTCCTCCGGATGATCGAGCTCGGGCTCGTCGAGGAGGTACGGGCGCTCCTGGACCGCGGATTCGGACCCGATGCACCCGGAATGACCGCAACGGGGTATCGGGAGATCGCCCGTCATCTGGCGGGTGAGTGCACGTTGGAGGAAGCGGTGGAGGACATACGGCGCAGCACGCGGCGGTACGCACGCCGGCAGCTCACCTGGACGCGCCACCAGCTTCCTCCGGAGACGGTCCGGATCGACGCCGCAGCGCCGCTCGAGAGGCAGGTGCGCCTCGCGTTGAAGGCGTGGGAGGAGGCGGGGGGAAGGCCCACCCGGCCCGGGAAGACGACGAGGGAGGAGCCTTCGTGAAGATCGGAATCACCTGTTACCCCACGTACGGTGGATCGGGCGCCGTCGCGACGGAGTTGGGCCTCCAGCTCGCCGCGCGCGGCCACGAGATCCACTTCGTTTCCTATGCTCAGCCGTTCCGGCTGGGTCACTTCCGCGAGCGGGTCTTCTTCCACGAGGTCGAGATGGAGGACTATCCGCTCTTCGAGCATCCGCCCTACACCCTCGCGCTGGCCGTGGCCATCCACGACACCGCCCGCCGCGAGAGCCTCGATCTGGTCCACATGCACTACGCCATCCCCCACGCGACCTCGGCCTGGATCGCGCGGGAGATGCTCCGTGAGGAGCGGGACCTGAAGGTCGTGACGACGCTGCACGGCACGGACATCACGCTCTTGGGTCTCCACCCCTCGTTCAACTCGATCACTTCGTTCTCCGTGCTCAAGAGCCAGGGGATCACGGCGGTATCGGAGTACCTGCGTGACGAGACGGTGAGCCACTTCGCCGTTCCGCGGGAACGCATCGAGGTCATCCCGAACTTCATCGACACCGAGGTCTGGCATCCTGGCAAGGAGCCGTGCCACCGGTCGACGCTCGCTCCCGAAGGCGACAAGATCGTCATGCACGTGTCGAACTTCCGGCCCCTCAAGCGTCTCGATCACGTCCTCGAAGTGTTCCGGCGGATCCGGGAGAAGGTTCGGGCGCGGCTGGTCCTGGTGGGCGACGGACCGGAGCGTCTCCATGCGGCGCGCTGTGCCGAAGAGCTCGGTGTACGGAAGCACGTGCTCTTTCTGGGAAAGCACGCCTCGGTGGACGAGCTGCTGGCGTGTGCCGACCTCTTCCTGCTTCCCTCCGAGTCGGAATCCTTCGGCCTGGCCGCGCTGGAGGCGATGGCCTGCGGTGCGCCGGTGATCGCATCGCGGGTCGGAGGGCTCCCCGACGTGGTGAGCCACGGCGTCTCGGGCTATCTGTTCCCGGTGGGGGCGGTGGACGAGATGGCGGAGGCGGGCGTGCGCATCCTCACCGACGACGACCACAGGAAATCGCTGTCCGCCGCGGGCAGACGGATCGCCGTGGAACGCTTCTCGGCTTCCGCGGTGGTTCCGATGTACGAGGCGTACTATCGCCGGGTTCTGAACGGAGAGACGCAGTGAGGACGGAGCCGATTCGTGCATGAGCTGACCTGGATGCAGGCCGTCGTCCTCGGCGTGGTCGAGGGCATCACCGAATACCTGCCCATCAGCTCGACCGGTCACTTGATCCTGGCGAACGCCCTGCTCGGCCTCGACACGTCTCCCGCGGCCAAGGCCGCGGTCGACGCCTTCGACGTCGTCATCCAGGGAGGAGCGATTCTGGCCGTGCTCGGACTCTACCGGGTCCGGGTGCGACGGATGATCGACGGCGTTCTCGGGCGGGACCGGAACGGTCTGCGCCTCCTGGGTCTCCTGGTCGTCGCGTTCCTTCCGGCGGCGCTGGTCGGGCCGTTTCTGGACGATCCGATCGAAGCGCATCTCTTCAATCCGCCCGCGGTGGTGACCGCGCTCGCCTTCTGGGGCGTGGTCATGATCTTCATCGGGCGGTGGCAGCGGCGCCGGTTCCACGAGCACGAGACCGGATCGGAAGAAGATCCCGCGCTCGGCGAGGACTACGTGGAGATCGAAGACCTCACGTGGAAGCTCGCGCTGTTCATCGGCCTCATGCAGTGCCTGGCCATGTGGCCCGGCACGAGCCGGTCGATGATCACCATCGTGGCGGGGATGCTGGTCGGCATGAAGCCCCGGGCCGCCGCGGAGTTCAGCTTCCTGCTCGCCTTGCCGACGCTCGGGGGCGCGTGCGTCTTCAAGATCGCCAAGGACGTGCTGGGCACTGGCCCCTCCGTCATGGCCCAGCTGGGAATCGGACAGATGGCCGTCGGAATCCTCGTCGCGATGGTGGCCGCGGCCCTCGCGATCCGCTGGCTGGTGCACTATCTCAATCGCCACGGCCTGGCGGTGTTCGGCTGGTATCGGCTGGCGCTCAGCGCGGCGTTCGTGGTGTTGGCCATGGGTGGCTGGGTCGCCATCGGCGGATAGGACGGGCGTATGTCGGTAGGACAGGATCTGGAGCTCGCGCGCGCCCGACACGCGCTCGTCCGGGCCGCTTTGGCCGAGGACGTGGGGCGCGGGGACTGGACCACGCAGTGGACCGTACCCTGCGACAGCCGTGAGCCCGCCGTGATCGTCGCGAAGGAGCGACTCGTCGTCTCGGGCATGCCCTGCGTCGAGGACGTGTTCGCGGCGGTGGACCCGGGCGTGGTCGTGGACGTGCTCGCTCCGGACGGAACGGCGGCTGAGGCCGGCACGGTGTTGGCGCGCATCCAGGGCATCACGTGGTCGATCCTGACCGGCGAGCGGACCGCGCTCAACTTCCTGGGCCATCTGTCCGGGATCGCCACCCTCACCCGGCGCTTCGTGGAGGCGGTGGCCGGCACCCATGCACGGATCATCGACACCCGCAAGACCACGCCCGGATGGCGCCTGCTCGAGAAGGCCGCGGTGCGGGCCGGGGGCGGGACCAATCACCGGATGGGCCTCTACGATATGCTCCTGATCAAGGACAACCATGCGGACGCGGCCGGAGGCGTGGCCGCCGCCGTGGCCGAAGCGCGCGACTGGAACGACCTCGGCCTGCCCATGGAAGTGGAGGTTCGCACCCTGGAGGAGCTGGACATCGTCCTCCCGCTCGGGGTGGACAGGGTCCTTCTCGACAACATGGATCCCGCCACCCTGAGAGAGGCGGTCGAGCGCACGCACGCGCTCGGCGAGAAGCGGCCGCTCCTGGAAGCCTCGGGCAACGTCACGCTGTCGTCGGTGCGCGTGATCGCGGAGACGGGCGTGGATCTCATCAGCGTGGGCGCGCTCACGCACTCGGCTCCGGCCGCGGACGTGTCCCTCCTCGTCGAGAGCCGATGAGTCTCCTGACGCACTGGGAGGGCGAGCCCGTGGAGGTGCTCGCGCGCCTCTGGGGTGCCCCCGCCCTGGAGGCTCACGACCGCATCGGCTCGACCAACGATCGCGTCCGGGATCTGGCCGCGGGCGGGGCATCGCCGTTCACCGTGGTGCTGGCCGAGCAGCAGACGGCCGGACGCGGACGGAGCGGCTCCTCCTGGCACGACACGCCGGGAGACAGCCTTCTCCTCTCGACGCTGCTGCCCACCTCGGCGCCCGTGCCGCTCCACCTTCCCCTGGTCGTGGGTCTCGCCGCGGCGAGGGCAATCGATCGAGCCGCCGGCCGTGAGCGGTTCGTGGTCCGCCTCCAATGGCCGAACGACCTCATGGTGGGGGAGCGCAAGGCCGGCGGCATTCTGTGCGAGGGCACGCGGAGCGGAGTCGTGGCCGGTGTGGGCATCAACGTCCGGCAGGGCCCGGAGGACTTCCCGGGCGGGATCCGGGACCGAGCGATCTCGCTCGAGACGGCCGGGGGGGCACGGGTCTCGCGGGCGAAGCTGGCCGGTTCGCTGGTTCGGGAGCTGATCGAGCTCTGCCGGCCCCCTTTCGCGGCGGGCCTTCCGGCGGAGCTCCACGCCGAGCTGCAGGCGAGGGACGCCCTCCGGAACAGGCGCGTTCTCACCGTGCAGGAGGGGCGGGGCACGGCACGAGGGATCGCAGAGGACGGCGCCCTCATCATCGAGCGCCCGGACGGCTCGCGGGCGCGCGTGGTGGCGGGCAGCGTCCGCACGGCTTAGATAGGCCCGGAGAAGAAGTCTCCCGGAAGGGCTCGAACAAAGGAAATCACCATGCAGCTGGTCGTGGACGTCGGGAACACCGAGACGGTGTTGGGCCTGGCGCCGGCCCCCAGAAAGGTCTCCGCGCATTGGCGCATCAGCTCCGACACCACGCGCACGGTGGACGAGACGTTCGTGCTCCTGCGGGCGCTCCTCGCCGAGGCGCGCGAGGGGGGTGAGCCCGTCACGCGCGGCGTGGTGGGCTCGGTGGTTCCCTCGGCGACCACCGTGTGGATCGAGACGCTGGGGCGGTTGGTGGACGGTCCCGTTCTGAGCGTCGGACCCTCGTCTCCCCTGCCGATCCGTCTGGATGTGGAGGAGCCGCTCACGGTGGGGGCGGACCGCATCGTGAACACCCTGGCGGCTTGTGAGCTGTACGGACACGACACCATCGCCGTCGATCTCGGCACCGCCACCACGTTCGACTGCATCTCGGCGGACGGGGTCTTCCTGGGCGGCGTGATCTCGCCCGGGCTGTCGGCCGGCCTGGACTGGCTCGGAAAGCGCACGGCCAAGCTGCCGCGGATCGAGCTTCAGCCTCCCGGAAGGGTCATCGGGCGACGAACCGAGACGTGTATGCAGAGCGGGGTGTTCTATTCCGCCATCGACGCCATCGACGCCATGGTGAAGCGGATCAAGGAGGAGTGGAAGCGCCCGGACGCGTTCGTCGTCGCCACGGGCGGCTTCGCCGGGGTCCTCGGTCCGTACCTGGCCACCGTCGATCGGATCGAGCCCCTCCTGACGCTGCTCGGGTTGGCCCTCGCGGGCGAACGCATCGCGGGCGACGCGGGCGACGCGGGCGACGCGGGCGGGGTGGCCGAGGAATGAGGCGGGAATGGGTGTCGTGTCGACCCGACTTGTGGCTACATTGGTCCCGCGCCGGGGCCCGAGGGCTCCGCGGACGCCGAGGTGGCTCGCCGCGCCACCTGGACGAGCTCCCTACAGGATGAACGTGGAGTCAGCCCGATGACGCTCTCACCGGTGTTTCGCTCCGAGGCCGCCGTTCGCCTCCTCGAAGAGCGAGGTGTCTGGCGCCGCCTCGCGACCGACGTCGATGCTCAGGCGACAGCGGTACGCGTGCTCTACGACGATGTCCGCGACATCATCGGTCCGGACTTTCTGGCTTCGGATCGGGCGGTGCCCGAGCCCGGCCAGGCGTCGGAGCCGGGTGGCCTGCATTTCCTGCAGGAGTACTTCTTCCTCATCCTGTTCCGCTCGATCTTCCGGTCCCTGGGCATATCCGAGGCCCATCTGGACCTGTACACGGAGCTGAACTTCTGCATCAAGGGGACGATCACGGCGGCGGACAACCTCTTCGACGACCAGGAGAAGAGCCTGCTGCCCCTCGCTCCGGTCACCGGAGCCCGCTTCATGTCGATTCTGCAGCTGATGTGCTTCGAGCGGCTGCTGCGGCGGGTCCTCGACCGCAGGGAGGCGGCCGGGGTGGTGAGCGCCCAGCAGCGGGACTCCATCCAGCGGTCGCTCCTGGACCGCATGGCCTCGATCGGGACGCTCGAAGGCTCGGAGGAGGGCGGGGTGGAGGAGATCCCGTCGCCGGAAGAGATGGTGGAGCAGGTGCACCGGGTCCGCGGCGGAGCGTTGTTCGCGCTGGCGTTCGCCGCGCCCTCCGTCCTCGAGACGGGTGAGGTCGCGGTTCGCGTCGGAAAGGCCGAGCCTGCCGTGGCCCGGCTCGGGACCGCCTTCCAGATCGTGGACGACCTGACCGATTTCGAGTTCGACGTCGGACGGCGCAGCCACAACCTCCTGGCATCCCGGGTGCACCATCATGGCACGCCGGAAGAGCGTGCCTCGCTGCTGCGCTTCTGGGGGGGAGAAGTCGTTCCCGAGGGCCTGGTGGAGACCCTGTTTCGGGAATCGGCCCGGGCCGTGCTGGAGCTCGCCTATGAGGAGGCCAGAGCCTCGTTTCGAGCGCTCAGCGCGCTCGGGCACTGGTTCGACGAGCGGCTGGCCGAGCAGGTCGTGCACGCGATCGTGGGACTCGACGGCGTAGCGCGCATGGAGGCGCTCAGCACGGCCGACTGAGGCGCGAGCGCCCGTGGCGGCGGCCATGAGCAGCGGTAGCTGAAAAGGGCCCGGGCGCGGTCGTTCTTCCCCATTGACATCCTCTGCGGCCGAGCCAAATTACGTCGTGTTGTTAGCACTCGACAATCTAGAGTGCTAACAGGATGGGCGACGAAGGCTGATTTTTTTTTCTACAGGAGGAAGGCTCGATGGCCAAGAAAGCCGCCGTCAAGATCCAGCCACTGGCGGATCGTGTCGTGGTCAAGCCTGCGGACGAGGCCGAAGAGATGCGGGGTGGCCTCTACATCCCGGATACCGCCAAAGAGAAGCCGCAGCAGGGCGAAGTCGTGGCCGTGGGGCCCGGAAAGATGTCCGACGACGGCACGCGCCTGGACATGGACGTGAAGGTCGGCGACCGGGTGCTCTACGGGAAGTACAGCGGCACGGACGTGACGCTGGACGGAGAGGAGTATCTGATCGTCCGCGAGTCCGACATCCTCGCAATCATCTGACGCTCAACGCACATCGACGTTTTCTGACGAGACGTAAGGAGATCGTAGAATGGCAGCGAAAGAGCTCGAGTTCGACGTCGAGGCGCGTGCGCGCCTCAAGACGGGAGTCGATAAGCTCGCCCGGACGGTGAAGGTGACCCTCGGCCCCAAGGGCAGGAACGTGGTCCTCGACCGCAAGTTCGGCTCGCCCACGGTCACCAAGGACGGCGTGTCCGTGGCCAAGGAGATCGAGCTGGAGGACCCCGTCGAGAACATGGGGGCCCAGATGGTCAAGGAGGTGGCCACCAAGACCTCCGACGTGGCCGGCGACGGTACGACCACGGCCACCGTGCTGGCCCAGGCGATCTTCGGCGAGGGCCTGAAGAACGTGACCGCGGGCACCAATCCGATGGGCATCCGCCGCGGGATCGATCAGGGCGTAATCGCCGTGATCGAGGAGCTCAAGAGGCTCTCCACGGACACCAAGGGCAAGAAGGAGATCGCCCAGGTCGGGGCCATCAGCGCGAACAACAACCAGGAGATCGGCGACCTGATCGCCGATGCCATGGAGAAGGTCGGCAAGGACGGCGTCATCACGGTCGAGGAGGCGCGCGGCCTCGAGACGACGCTCGAGACGGTGGACGGGATGCAGTTCGACCGCGGCTACCTCTCGCCT
>CAZVYM010000093.1:0-6138 GCA_964630935.1 uncultured Gemmatimonadaceae bacterium
GCCTCGCTACAGAACGAGCATGGACTCCCATGACGACGACGAATCCGAAGGTCGATGCCTACGTCAGCCGCGCCAGGAAATGGCAGGACGAGACGAAGAAGCTGAGGGCGATCCTCCTGGACTGCGGCCTCGGCGAGGAGCTGAAGTGGGGCAAGCCCTGCTACACGTTCGAAGACAGTAACCTGGCGATCATCCAGGGGTTCAAGGACCACTGCTCGCTCATGTTCTTCAAGGGCACCCTGCTCGACGACCCCGACGGCGTCCTCGTCCGTCCGGGCGAGAACTCCCGGGCCCAGATGCGCGCAGAGTTCACGAGCGTGCGTCAGATCGACGAGAGGGAGTCGGTCTTGAGGACCCTGATCCATCAGGCCAAGGCTGTCGAGAAGGCCGGGCGGAAGGTGGATGTCGGGGAGAGGCGCGAGTTGGAGCTCCCCGAAGAGCTCACGGCCAGGCTGGATGGGGATCCCGACCTTGCCGCCGCATTCCAGGCCCTGACGCCGGGACGACGAAGGGCGTATGCCCTCTATTTCTCCGGGGCGAAGCAGTCCAAGACGCGCGCGTCGCGGATCGAGAGACACGTGAATCGCATCCTCGCCGGAAAGGGACTGAACGACCGGTAGGCGGCGTCCCGGCTTGCCGGCCGCACCGGATGGAGCTATGCGTGCGGAGACTTCTGCCCGGAGGGGAAAGTGAAAAGATCGACCTGGAAATGGGGAGCACTGGTGGCCCTGTCCGCATGCCTGGCTGTCGGCTCGGCCCCGGCGTCCGCCGCGAAATCCGGCGGAGAGATCGATGTCTGCAAGCAGGTCAGTGCCGAACAGCTCAAGAAGCTGTATCGCAAACCTCTCTATCCCACGGCTTCCGACAACGAGTGTTTCTGGAGCGAGAAGCCGGGCGAGATGGCGGACATGGACATCAAGGTCCGTGACGCCGACGTTCCGCTTCGTGAGTATTTCGCCGATCCCATGCCTTCGGATGTGAAGCTGGTCAAGATCACCGATCTGGGCGACGAGGGCCTGATGACGGTGAGCGAAGGCGCGCTGGGCGTGGTGGTCATTCGGAAGGGCAAGCAAGTGCTGAAGAGCGCGGTGACGTTCCTGGAGATAAAACCGGGAACCGATCGGCAGGCCGTGCTCTGGGATGTCTATCGAAAGATCCTGAAACAGATGTGACGTCGACACGCCCGGGGGCGTGGAGGGAGATCCTTGGACCCGGTGGCGCAGCGCGACCTCGTGGAGCGGTACATCGCCGCGTACAACAGCTTCGATATCGAAGGCATGATGAGGACGCTGCACCCCGAGATCGAGTTCGAGAACGTGTCGAATGGTGAGGTCAATGCGACGGCAATTGGTGCGGACGAGTTCCGCGCACTCGCGGAACGAACGGCAGAGCTGTTCGCGCGGCGCACTCTGACGATCGACGCCTTCAGTACGAGTGACGAGGGCGCCGTCGCAGACGTGACATGGGAGGTCGTGCTCGCGAGCGACATTCCCGACGTGGGCTCACGAGGCGAGAAGCTCAGACTGCGGGGGCGGTCGGAGTTCGAGTTTCGCGACGGACTCATCGCGCGGCTGATCGACACGAGTTGACTCCGTGATCGTGCGACGAGCGCGATACGAGGGGGAAAACATGACCGAGCTCGACGATCTACGAGAGCACCTGGAACGGTTTCGGGGCGTGACGCTCCAGAGTCTGGATCTCGTGACGGATGAGGAACTACGGTGGCGGCCGGGGCCGGAACACTACAGCCTCGGCCAGCAGTTCCTGCACATCGCCCAGTCGGAGGACTTCCAGATCCAGGGCCAGCTGTTCGGCGACTGGGATTACGAGCGGGCCCGGTTCCCACGTCGCGAGCTGTCCGTCGAGGAGCTGCGAGCGCTGCTGAACGAGACGCGGAGCCGGACGTTGGCGGCGTTGGACGGACTGGTCGAAGCGGACATGGATGAGCCGGTGGAGGCAGCGGACGACGAGCCGGCGCGGACCCGACGGTGGTGGCTGTGGCTGTTGGTTCAACACGAGGTGCACCACAAGGCCCAGATCGCCGTCTACCTGAGACAGATGGGGAAGACACCGCCGTTCTTTGCGGCCGCGCTCGAAGGGGGAGCCCGGCCCGACATCGAGATGAGAGAGAAGTTCGGTGGCTTCTGAGCCGATGGGTTCGTCGGGACCGGTGAGTGAAGTGGAGGACCCGGCGCAGCCGAGGTCGCTCTTGAGGTCGGGCAGGAAGCTCGAGTACTTCACCGTCGGCTGGAACGTCGTCGAGGCTGTCGTATCGATCGTCGCAGGCGCCGCCGCGGGGAGCACCGCCCTCATCGGCTTCGGGGTCGATGCGGCCATCGAGAGCAGCTCCGGTGCCGCGTTGCTCTGGCGACTTCAGGATCGGGAGGGCCACGCCGATCGCGAGCGCCTGACGTTGCGGCTCGTGGGCGTCTCCTTCCTGCTGTTGGCGGCGTACGTGGGGTTCGAGGCAGGAAAGACCCTGCTCCTGCGTGACTCACCGTCTCCCAGCATTCCGGGAATCGCGATCGCCGTCGCTTCGTTGATCGTGATGCCGGTTCTGGCGCATAGGAAGCGTGTCGTGGCTCGCCGGCTCGACAGTCGGGCCCTCCACGCGGACTCGCGCCAGACCTCGCTGTGCGCGTACCTGTCGGCGATCCTGCTCGGGGGACTGGTGCTGAATGCGGTGCTGGGGTGGTGGTGGGCGGACTCGGTCGCCGCCTTGCTGATGGTCCCCATCATTGCCGGGGAGGGGATCGAGGCCCTACGAGGAGAGCGCTGCGAAGACTGCGCGTGACGGACGCCGAAGGCCCTGGGCTCGTCCGTCGTGCCGAGGCGGTGGACGCGCTCCGAGCCGACCCGTACGAGAACCGGATCATGTCGCTTGAGGATTGGGGATGGAACGAGCGGTGGGCGGCCGATGCCGCTGAGCTCCGTTCGGATCGGGGTCAGCCCGGTCGCGTGGTGGCGCAGGACCGCGACCGATGGTCCATCCAGACGGGCGACGGGCCCGTGGTCGCACGGATCGTCCCGAGCTCCCGGGTGCCGTGGGTCCCGGTCGTCGGGGATTGGATCGTCGTCACGCCGGGACCGTCGGCCTCGGATCCGTGGACCGTGGCGGACGTGCTCCCTCGAAGCTCCCGACTGGCCCGGGGTGCGGCCGGAACCGGTCTCGATGAGCAGATCCTGGCGGCCAACGTGGACGTGGTGTGGGTCGTGCACGGCCTCGACATCCCGCTGAACGAGCGACGGATCGAGCGGTATCTGGCGGTGATCTGGGAGAGCGGAGCCGTTCCCGAGCTCGTGTTGAGCAAGAGCGATCTCTGCTCGGACCTCGCCGAGGCGGTGGCGGAAGCCGGCAGGGTCGCCCTGGGCGTGGAGGTACGGACGGTCAGCAGCGCCGACCCCGAGTCGGTCGTGAGACTCCGCGAAGCGCTCCGCCCGGGAACGACGGTGGCCTTGGTGGGCCCCTCCGGAGTGGGGAAGTCGACCCTGGTGAATCTCCTGTCGCCTTCCGCGGATGCGGCCACTGCGGCCGTCCGTGGCAAAGACCGCAAGGGGCGACACACGACGACCCGGCGGGAGCTCTACCGGATCGAAGGAGGCGCGCTGCTTCTCGATACGCCGGGCATTCGCGAGCTTCGGCTCTGGTCGGTCGACGAGGGACTCGATCGGGCGTTTCCGGAGATCGAGGAGCTCGCGCGCACGTGCCGGTTCCGGGACTGTCGCCACGAATCCGAGCCTGGCTGCGCGGTCCTCGAGGCGGAGGCGGCCGGTCGGATCCCGGCGGATCGGGTCGCGAGCTACCGGAAGCTCCGGGCGGAGGCCGAGTACCAGGCTCAGAAGAGCGATCCCGTGGCCCGGAAGGCGGCCGTCGCCGAGCACAAGACCGCCCTGAAGACGATGAAGTACCATCAGAAGTATCAACGCGACGACTGAGAATCGAGGATGGACGGAGAGATGACCAAGATCAACGTCGCGGCGAAGCTCGACTCCTTCAGCGATCATTGGAGCCCGAAGGTGATCGGCCGTGTCAACGACACGGAGATCAAGCTCGCCAAGCTCCAGGGCGAGTTCATGTGGCACCATCACGAGGCGGAAGACGAGCTCTTCCTCGTCGTGAAGGGACGCCTTCTCCTGCAGTTCCGGGACCGGGAGGAGTGGATCGAAGAGGGCGAGCTCATCATCGTCCCGCGCGGGGTGGAGCATCGTCCCGTCGCCCACGAGGAGGTGCACGTGCTGTTCGTCGAGCCGGCCGGGACGCTCAACACCGGGAACGTGCGAAACGAGCGCACGGTGGACACCCTCGATCGTATATGACGGTCGACCGAAAGCCCTGGTGGACGGGGGCTCGTGGCGAATGGCTCGTGGTCGGGCAGTTTCTGCTCATCGGCCTGGTGGTCTTCGGGCCGCGCACCCTGCGCGGTCGTCCGATGTGGGTCTTTCCGTGGCCGCACGCATCCCTGCCCATCGGCTGCGTGCTGATCGTGGCGGGCGGCGCCCTGTTTCTCGCGGGGGTCGCGCGACTGGGGCGGAGACTGACCCCGCTGCCGTTCCCGAAGGAGGGGGGCGATCTCGTGCGGACCGGTCCGTACCGTGTGGTGCGTCACCCGATCTACAGTGGCGGGCTCGTGCTCGCGGTGGGTTGGGCGCTGTGCGTCCAGGGGTGGCTCACACTCGGATACGTGGCCGTGTTGTTCGTGTTCATGGACGTGAAGTCGCGGCGCGAAGAGCGATGGCTGGCTGCGAAGTACCCCGAGTATGCATCCTATCGACGGCGCGTCCGTAAGTTCATTCCGTTCATCTACTGACGATGCGAGGTTGGCCGGCGCGGAGGCCACCGGGAGTGATCGTCAACGCGTCGGACGACCCGAGAGACCGACGGCTCCGACACCCGACGGCGAGCGAGAGAGAACCATGATACGACTGGACATCCCGGGCTTCGGGACCCGAGAGATCGCGAGAGTGGTCACCGACTACTCGGGCACGCATGCCTTCGCGGGCGCTCTACGCGACGGGGTCAGGAGACGCCTCGCCCGGCTTGCGCAGCAGGTCGAGGTGCACGTCTTGACCTCCGACACCTTCGGAACGGCGGCCCGGGAGCTCGAGGACTTGCCGGTCGAGCTGCACCTGCTGTCCGGAACGCGTCACGACGAGCAGAAGAGAGCGTACGCGCTCGAGCACGATGCCGGCCACGTCGCGGCGTTCGGCAACGGAAAGAACGATCGCCTCATGCTCGAGGCCGTGCGGGATGCCGGGGGGCTCGCCTTCGCGGTGGACAACGGGGAGGGATGCGCGCTGGATGCGATCCTGGCCGCCGATCTCTTCGTGCACGGCTCGGAGAACGCGCTCGATCTGTTACTCGACACGGACCGCTGCGTAGCGACGTTGCGGGTCTGAGAAGGGGTGATGGCGGCTCTGGCTGAGCGTCAGGTGAGTTGATGCTCGGATCCTCGCTGGTCGGTCGGACCCTCGCTTGGCACGGGGTCCCGGACGAGCCCGGCCGCTGGGCCTGTTCGCTCGGTGACGAGATCCTCGCCGAGCTGGAATGGAGTCGTTCCGAAGCGGTCCGTGTCGAGATGGAAGACGTCGTCTGGCACCTCCGGTTCTCCGGTGTGCTGCCGCTGCGAGCGATGCTCGTCGACGAGGTGGACGTCCCACGGCTGCTTTTTGCCGGAGCGATCGGGCGTGGGTTGGCCCGCACGAGGGAGGGACGTCGCTTCGTGCTGTCGGTGCGTGCGAGCGTCGGAGAAGGTCCCTGGGCGGAGATCACGGACTCCGGCGGCGACGCGGTCCTTCGCGCCCGCCGTCGCATGGGACCGGGCATCTGGTCGGAGGTGGCCGTGAGTCCCGATCCCGCCTGCGGCGACTTCGTGGTGCCGCTCCTTCTGTTGTGGGGTGGGCTCCAGATCCTCCGGGGTCGTCGGCCGTGGCTTTCGCTGGCGACGGTGCTGGTGTCGGAGCGAGCGACACGGAAGGGGCTCGACGACCTCGTGTCATCCCTGGCTCTCTGACCAGGTTCGGTCACCCCCCGCAACGTACAGGCGAGGAGGGTGCCATGAAGGTGCACAAGCTCGTGACGGCTTCGTCCGTTCGTACGAGGGACGCGATCCAGGGAATCGCACGCTTCGCCAAGCTCGA
>CAZVYM010000093.1:6238-16059 GCA_964630935.1 uncultured Gemmatimonadaceae bacterium
CGCTCGGCCGCAGGTCGTCCAGGATCGGCTCGGCGAGCCCCTGCAGCGAGGGGCGCTCCGGTGGGTCGAGGGTGAACACGACCACGTCGTTCTCACCGGAGTGCAGCCACGGACCGGGCAGGTAGAGCGTCTGCTGCGGGCCGATTCCCCAGAAGCGGCCCAGGTTGTGGCCGTTCACCCACACCACGCCTTTGCCCCATCCGCGCAGGTCGAGGAAGGTGTCGCCCACGCTGTCGACCGCGAACGTTCCGTGGTAGAAGGCCGGGCCGGACGCAGCGCCCGATCGGTACGTGAGCGCCGAGACGTCGTCCATCGGGAGGGAGTAGGTGTCCCAGCCGGTGAGCGCCCGGCCGGCCAGGCGCACGCTCCCGGTGATCCCCTTCCGCTCCCCGGTGAGGTGGGGCCCGAAGTTGATGCGTCCGTCGTTCTCCACCAGGACGTCGAGCGTGTGCGTGCCCGAGGGCAGTCTCAGCTGTGCCGACTGCTGCTTCAGGCGCTCATCGATGGTCGCGACCGGATGTCCGTCCAGGTAGACCGCGCCGTAGTCGTTCAGCGTGTCGAAGGTGAGCTCGCCCGAAACCGGGCCCTCCACCTGCGTCCGGTACAGGACGAAGCCGTAGGCCTGGCCCAGCCGCTCCATCGGCTCGGGCGTCGCGCGGTGCACGGGCTCGGGAAGCGCGTCGAAGAGCGACGTGGACTCGCCCATCGCGAAGCTCGGCACCGCGATGACGGGCGGGGCCGGCGGAGGCGTGGGTAGCGTGTCTCCGGCCGGAAGGCGTTGGGCGATCGCCTCGCGGAATGCCCGGTACTTCGGCGTGACGTGGCCGGCCTCGTCGAGCGCCGCGTCGTAGTCGTAGCTCGTCGTCTGCGGCGCGTACGCGTCGTTGTAGAAGTTGGCTCCGCTCATGAAGCCGAACGACGTCCCTCCGTGGAACATGTACAGGTTGAACGAGCCGCCCTGGTCGATCATCCAGCCGATCTCGGCCGCCTCGCGCGCGGCGTCGGTCTCATGGTGCGGCACGCCCCAGCCGTCGAACCACCCTGCCCAGTACTCGCCGGACATGAGCGGATCGTTCGGGCGGAAGCGGTGGAGCTTGGCGAACGCGGAATCGGCTTCGCCGGGCCCGAAGTTGACCACGGCGCGCACGTCCGAAAGGGTGCCGCGCGGGAGCTGGCTCGGCCCGTCCGCGGTGAAGAAGAGCGACGGGTCGAAGCCGGCCGCCCGGTAGTCGTCGGCCATGGCCCGCATGAAGACGGAGTCGTCCCCGAAGGAGCCGTACTCGTTCTCCACCTGCACGCCGATGATCGGCCCGCCGCGCGTCACCTGCAGCGGCGCGAGCTCCTGGCCCACGCGCGCGATCCAACGCTTCGAGGCCGCCAGGTAGGTCGAGTCTCGAGAGCGAATGACCACGTCGGGGTCCGCGAGGAGCCAGGACGGGATCCCGCCGAGGTCCCACTCCGAGCACACGTAGGGGCCGGGCCGCACGATGACGTGCAGCCCCAGGTCGCCGGCCATGCGCACGAACGACGCGACGTCGAGGCGGCCGCTGAAGTCCCAGGTGTCCGGCTTCGGCTCGTGGAGGTTCCAGAAGACGTAGGTGGTGACCGTGTTGAGCCCCATGGCCTTCGCCATCTCCAAGCGCTGGCGCCAGTAGGCGCGAGGCACTCTCGGGTAGTGGATCGACCCGGAGAGGATCTGGAAGGGCTGGCCGTCGAAGAGGAAGTGGCCGTCACGCACCTCGAAGGTGTGCGAGGCAGGGGCGGACGCCGGCGAGCCCGAGCACGCGGCGGCGAGGCACACGGCGACGGTCCACGGCGCGGACCGGCTTCGGATCTTCCCGTGCACGTTCATGACGGCTCCTTCGCGGTTCTCTTCACCCGCCCCGCCGTCCACCACGCGACGACGAAGACGGCGATGCCGGCGGCCATGACGGCCGCTCCGATGTGCTGGAGCCTCAAGAAGCCGTTGGCCCGGTGCATCGCGGACCAGAGCGGTTCATGGGGACCGGGCTGGTAATGCCGTACGCCCTCGAAGCCGAGCCAAGCCCGCACGAAGACGCCTCCCCCGACGACGAAAAGGAGGAGGCCGATGAGATCGAGAACCCGGCCGAAGCGTGGCACGTCGTTGGCTTTCATGATACCGACCAAGATGGGCGCGGAGGGGTCGAAAGGCCAACCGGGGGAGGGTGGTGCATGTCCGGCCCCTGGAGGTCGCCGGGGGAGGTCACCAGGGAGGGGGACTTCGGCAGACACCCTGCTGGCGAGTGGGAAGACGGGCGAGCATATTGACCCGAGGAACGTCGGGGTCCCGAGGCCGCCATGAGCACTTTCGAATTCGTCTCCGTTCTGCTCTCGATCGTCGTGGGTCTCGGCCTGACCCACCTGCTCACCGGCGTGGGCCAGGCGCTGGAGCACCGCCGCGAGGTCCGTTTCTACTGGGTCCAGGGTCTCTGGGTGGTCAACGTGGGGCTCATCTTCGTGGCCTTCTGGTGGGCCACCTTGTTCAGCCACGCGGATCGAGTGACCTGGTACTTTCCCAACTTCGTGGTCCTCCTGGTCTACGCGGTCCTCGGATACCTGGCCGCGGTCCTGATCGTACCGTCGAATCTCGAGCGCAGCAGCGATCTCGAGGCTCATTTCTTCGAGGTCCGCCCCTGGTTCTTCGCCATCGCGGCGTTCATCCCCCCGCTCGAGCTCGCCGACACGCTGCTCCACGGCGGGATCCATCGCGTATTGGGCCTCGGGCCGTTCTACATCGCCATCCTGATCGGAAGCGAGATCTGCTGCGTCGTCGGGGCGTGGACCTCGAACCGCAGGTTCCACGCGGGATGGGCGTCGTCCTTCTTCTTGATGATGAGCAGCTGGATGGTGACTCGCTTCTGGGCGATCGGGTGACGTCAGGACCCACGCACCCTCGTCGTCAGCGAGACGGACTTTCCCGGCTCCTTCTGCTTGGCGGAGACCGCTTCCTCTCCGTTGACGTCGATGCGGGCGAGGAGGACGGAGCAGCCTCCGAACGGTTGCACCCGCAGCACGATCCGGACGGTCTGGTCGGGGCTCAGCGAGCCGATGAACAACGAGCCGCTCCAACCGTCGTCCACCAAGACCATGCGGGTTCGTCCGTCCTGGCCGTACTCGACGCGGCAGCTGTCGCAGGCCACCTGGAAGCCGGCCGTGTAGACGTCGGGGTGGGCCAGGTCGACGCCCCCCCGCTGGGCTCCGTACGGCTGGAAGGTCGCGGTCGTGCAGGCGGTGGCCGCCAGGAGCATCGACAGGATCCATCTACGCATGAGCACCGTCCGGGTTGGAGGTTCGCGCGGGAGGGCCCTCCAGTGCTGGTAAGGCACGAGTCGTGCCACGGCAAGAGGTGTCACCCGGCGGTCGCAGCGGACGCAGGTGTCCTGCACGTGGGACGTTCGCTGTCGCCGGGAAAGGGCTGGCGAAGCACCGGAATGGTCTTGAAGACGTGCCCGAGGCTCCCCGGGCACAACACCCTGGACCTGCCCCCTGCGCACCGTTATCTAGTCGAAGTCGACATCCGAGGAACCTGTGTGGCCGCGTGCTGGAGGGGGGTTGTGTGAGGACGTCTCTTCGTCGACTTCAAGGGGCTCTCATGAACGGCTTCCTGTGGGCCGGGGCGTGGGGGATCGCCAACATCGTCCTCACCGTCATTCTCCGATTGTTCGGGCTCGAGCGAGCCGTCTCGTTCTGGCACGCCGCCCAGTCTCTCCTCTATCGGGGGGCGGTCCTGGGGTTCATCGCCGGAACGGTCTTCTCGATGACCCTCGGCGTCTTGTTCCGGCGCCGGGAGTTGGAGAAGACCCCGGTCTTGCCGTTCAGCCTCGTGGGTGCGGCCGTGGCCGCGGGGTTCGTCGGCGGGCTGCTCTACTCTCCGCTGGTGTTGGGTGGATCGGCCGTGCCCCACGTCGAGCTCGTCATCGATCTCGTGGGTGCGGCGCTCCTCGGTGGCGCCACGTCGTTCGGGATGATCAAGCTCGCCCGGGCCGCCACGGAGCCGGGCCCCGACGCGGAGCCCTTCGATTGAATCGGATCGCGGCGTTGTACGACATCCACGGCAACCTCCCGGCCCTCGAGGCCGTTCTGGAAGACGTCTTCCGCGAGGGCATCGAGGAGATCCTGGTGGGGGGCGACGTGCTGCCCGGCCCGATGTCGGCGGAAACGCTGGAGCGGGTGTGGAGCCTCGACCGTCCCGTGCGGTTCATCGCCGGGAACGGGGAGCGTGACGTCCTCTCGGTCCTTACGGGGAGTGAGCCGGCCGGCTTGCCCGGGTCGGTCCTGGACGTGCTGCGTTGGGTGGCCGGTGAGCTCGGGCCGGACGACGTGGCGGGGCTGGAGGCGTGGCCCTCGACCGTCCTGCATGACATCGAGGGACTCGGTCGAGCTCTCTTCTGCCACGCCACGCCGCAGAGTGACACCGAGATCTTCACGAAGCTGACGCCGGAGGAGTCCCTGAGGCCGCTGTTCGAAGGCCTGGACGCCGACATCGTGGTCTGCGGTCACACGCACATGCAGCTCGACCGGATGGTGGGTCGCGTGCGCGTCGTGAACGCGGGGAGCGTCGGGATGCCCTTCGGAGCGCCCGCGGCTTACTGGCTGAGTCTCGGGGCCGAGGTGCGGCTCCGACGCACCGAGTACGATCTCTCCGAAGCGGCGGATCGGGTGCGAAGGACCGGATACCCACAGGCTGGGGAATTCGCCGAGAGATGGATCCTTCGCCCGAAGACGGAAGCGGAGGGGTTGGATGCCTTCGAGCGGGTCGCGCTGCAGGGCGATCCGATGGCGCGCCGGGACGACCGGGAGGTGCGTGGGGAAATCGACGCAGTCCGCCGGGACGAACACGAAGTCCGAGATCCCGAGGGAAGAGAATCACGGAGGAGCAGCTCATGAGTCACGGAACCACGTGGTCGATGCGCTCGCTCGCGAGGATGGCGGGTCTGCTCTACCTGGTCATCATCGTCTGTGCGGGATTCAGCCAGGGATACGTGCGGTCCACGATGATCGTGCCGGGCGACGCGGCCGCCACGGCCGGCAACATTCTCGCCTCGGAGGGCCTGTTCCGGCTGGGTTTCGTCACGGATCTGATCGCTTTCGTGGCCGACGCGGCCGTCGCCGTTCTCTTCTACGTCCTGCTCCGGCCGGTCAGCGAGACGGTCTCGTTGCTCGCGGCCGCCTTCCGGCTCGTGGCGCACCCGGCCATCGGGTCGGTCAATCTCCTCAACCACTTCGGCGTGCTGCTCCTGCTGGGCGGCGCGCCCCATCTGGGGGCGTTCGGCACGGATCAGCTGCAGGCGCTCGCCCTCCTGTCGCTCCAGATGCACCGGTACGGCTATCTCATCGCCGGGGCCTTCTTCGGTGTCCACCTCGCCCTGCTGGGTTATCTCCTGTTCCGGTCCGAGGCCTTTCCAAGACTCCTGGGTCTCCTCCTGTTCGCGGCGTCGGCCGGGTATCTGATCGAGAGCCTGTCGTTCTTTCTCGCTCCCGCCTTCGAGTCCCTCGCTTCGGGGCTCGTGGTCGTGACCGCGAGCGTCGCCGAGGTCTCGCTCTGCTTCTGGCTCCTGATCAGGGGAGTGCGCGACTCCGGAACCAGGGGGTCCGGCCTGGCGGCGGTCGGGGAGTCCTGATGGGGCGGCGTTCGGTCCGGGGCGGGCCGTCCTGATGGGGCGGCGTTCGCGTTCGGTTCGGGACGGGTCCCGGGGTGCGTAGGATCCGCTACCAGGTCGCGTGCAGCCTCGACGGCTACATCGCCGGGCCGAACGGCGAGATCGACTGGATCGTCGAGGAGCCGACCATCGACTTCGGCGCGCTCTTCGACGAGTTCGACACGCTCTTGATGGGACGCCGGACCTACGAGGGCCTGCTGGAGCAGGCCGGGGGCTTCTGGGGCAAGGAGGTCCTGGTCGTCTCGCGGACGCTCAGGCCGGAGGACCATCCGGACGTGACGCTTCTCTCCGACCAGCTGCGGGGGACCCTCCGGAATCTGCGGTCCGGACCGGGCAAGGACATCTGGCTCTTCGGTGGAGGGGCCCTGTTCCGTAGCTTGCTCGAGCTCGACTGCGTGGACACGGTCGAGCCGGCGATCATCCCGGTGCTCCTGGGCGGCGGAGTACCGTTTCTGCCTCCGCCCGCGGTGAGCCGGCGCCTGAGCCTGAGGAACCACCGCACCTACCCGAGCGGGATCGTATGGCTCGCGTACGACGTGGTCCTCGAATGATCTCCGTCGAGCCTCTCGAGCCGGCGCACTGGAGCGGCGTGCGCGAGATCTACGCCGAGGGGATCGCCTCGAGGCTGGCGACCTTCGAGACGGCCGTGCCGGAATGGGATCAGTGGGATCGGAGCCACCTGCCGTGCTGCCGCTTCGTCGCCGAGCTCGAGGGGGTGGTGGTGGGATGGGCGGCGCTGAGCCCGCAATCCCGACGGGCCGTCTACAGCGGTGTGGCGGAGGTGAGCCTCTACGTGAGCGCCCGGCACCGGAGGGAAGGGATCGGCGCGCTCCTGCTCGCGCGGCTGGTGTCCGCGTCGGAGGAAGCGGGCGTGTGGACGCTCCAGGGGAGCGTCTTTCCCGAGAACGAGGCGAGCATTCGGCTGTGCACGAAGGCGGGCTTCAGGGAGGTGGGACGGCGCGAGCGGATCGCCAGGCTGGACGGCGTCTGGAGGGACACCCTGCTGCTCGAGCGACGGAGCAGGCGGGCGGGAGTGGACGAGCCGGGCGATGTCTCGGAGGCATGAGAGACGTGCACCGCGTCACCACACGCCCCCGAAGCATAGGCGGAACATACGGCATCGGCCGTTGCGGATGGCGCGCAAGTTGGGTAATGAACGGGGCGTCTACAGGACCACCATCGGAGACACACTGCCATGATCAATCGCATTTGGCACGGGTGGACTACGCCCGCCAACGCCGACGCCTACGAGCACCTTCTGCTCGAGGAGGTCATCCCGGGCATCGAGAGCCGGCATGTCATCGGCTTCAACAGCATCCAGGTGCTGCGCCGGGACGGGGGTGACGAGGTCGAGTTCGTCACGATCATGTCCTTCGACTCGTTCGAAGCGGTGAAGGAGTTCGCAGGCGAGGACTACGAGGCCTCGTACGTGCCGGACGAGGCGCGCGAGGTGCTGGCGCGGTTCGACGAGCGCGCCCAGCACTACGACGTGAAGGCGGTGCGCTGGACGAGAGGCGGAGGATGAGGACCCGCAAGCGGACGCGGATCGACGGAGGCGGGGGATGAGGAGCGACGTCGGTCGCGGCCGATTCGCCCGTATCAGTCTCCTCCCGGCGTCATCCGCTCCTGTACGGCCCGCATCCAACGGGTGACCGCGTTGCCCGCTTTCTCCTCGAGCAGCTCCTCGAGCGCGGGCAGCGCCTCCTCGGCGCGCCGGCGGCCGGCTTCGACGATGGCGTCGCGGTCGCGCGCGCGCATCTTGCTGAACCCCTCCAGGTCCGGATCGATCAGTATGTCGGCCTCGGCGAGAATCTCGAAGCGCATCTGACTGTTGACGGCGATGTCGAACGCGTTCGAGATCACCTGCATCCAGCTCTTCGCGGGCTCGAAGGGGAGCGCGGCGCCCAGGCTCACGGCGACGACCACCGGCGCGCCCATCTCGTGCACGGCCCGAGCCGGCACGTTCTCCACGAGCGCCCCGTCCACCAGCAACCGCCCGTCGATCTCCACGGGCTGATAGAGACCCGGCACGCAGCAGCTCGCCCGCACCGCTCGGGCCACGGGGCCACGGTCCAACAGGACCCGGTCGCCGGTGTTGATGTCCGTCGCGACGACGCCGAGCGGGACGCTGCTGTCCTCGATGCGCACGTCACCGAGGGCGCGCCGCACGATCTCCTCGAGTCCTTCGTTGGTGGCCCAACCCAGAGGTGCCCGGGGCCGAGCTCTCGTCATGCTCGCCCAGCCGAGCTCCGCCAGGGCCTCCTGTGTCTCCGTGGCGGAGACGCCGAACGCAGCGAACGCGGCGGCGATCGCGCCGGCGCTCGTGCCCGCCAGCCATGCCGGCTCGAGGCCGTGCTCCTGGAGCACGGCCAGCACGCCCAGGTGGGCCATTCCGTGGATGAAGCCGCCGCCGAGGGCCAGGCCGAAGTCCGCGTAGTCGCTCATGCCGGACAAGATGGGGAATGCCGCCGCCGGGCGGGAGATCCCGTCGCGCCTCCTGGCGCGTTCGGGCCGATGGGCCCTAGGATTGTCGTTTCAGGTGGAGCGGCAGGCGCCCTGGCCGACCCGGAGGATCGCGATGAAGATCGAAGGCGGTTGTGACCACATTCGGGGTCTGACCTCGCTTCGGGTGGCGGAGCGGCGCGAGTGCGCGGAGTGCGTCCCGATCGGCGCGCGGTGGGTGCACCTGCGCACCTGCCAGGAGTGCGGCATCACGCTCTGTTGTGACAGCTCCGCCAACCGGCATGCGAGCAAGCACGCCCATTCCACGGGCCACCCCGTCGTCTCGTCGGCGGAGCCGGGTGAGCGCTGGCTCTACTGCTACAAGGATGCGGCTTTTGCCCGGTATTGAGCGACGTCCGGGACCGGCCTTCGGCGGACTATTTCTCTCCGGCGAAATGCCGGTAGAGCATCCAGGTTCCCCAGATCGAGACGAGGAGCAGAGCGGCCGGTACCACGATCGTCCAGACGGGTCCGCCGATCGGCGGCTTCGCGGGAAGCGGCTGTCGCGCCACGGCCTGAATCGCCGAGGCACCCGCCGATCCGCTTCCTGGGGCGCCAACCGGGACGGGCGCGCCGAGGAGCCCTGCGCCGATCCGTGCGAGCGTCGTGCCCGCCGCCGCCACTGCCGTCACGGCCGTCATCGTTCCTCCTCGCGGTGACGCTTCTTCCAGCCGTACCACGCGAGCCCGAGCCCGAGGAACGACGCGACGTAGGCGATGCTCATGCCGATGAGCGTCACGAATCCCCTTTCCATCACACGCCCTCCGGTCCGGGTGTGAGCCGATCCACCGTCTCCTGCCAGTGCATGCGCTTCTCGAGGCGCTGCAGGTACTCGGCCTGACGCTGCTCGTACTCGACGCTCACGGCGCGGAGCTTCGGGTCGATCACCCAGAAGAGGAACGCGCCGCACGCGATGCCGAGCGCCATCTGCCATATCCCGGGACTTCGCAGCAGGAAGAGATTCGCGGCGCCCACCATGACGAAGGCCATCGAGAGCGGCGAGAGGACGATCGCGATCCAGTCCTCCCGGCTCCACGCGTCGGCTTCCTCGGCCGTCCACGTCCTGCGGATGAGCGGCCGGGGGCCGGACGTCCCGGCGTTCGCCGTCTCACGGGGATCGTCGGCCAGGAGGCCCATTCGCCGCGCCTCGGCGCGCACCGGGCCCCACCAGCCGATCGGCCTCGTCTGTAGGTAGAAGTGCACCAGGTGCTCCATCGGCTCCGGCTCGGTGAGCAGCGTTGCGGGCAGGAACACCACGATCCCGAGCGCCATGAGCGACCAGAACTGCAGGTAGTCGGGCAGCACCGGAAGCACCTTGAACTCGGGCAGGACCCACACCACGAGCCACGAGATGCCCAGGTTCGCGATCCACGAGGCCAGGTAGCCCCACGAGTTGAAGCGCCACCACACGACCTGGAGGATGTTCGGGAGCCAGATCCCGGCCATCATGAGCCAGAGCGCGAAGATCAGCCATTGCGTGATGTTCTGGATCATGAGCCCGTAGACGAACGACCCGAGAAGCAGCACGGCCGTGGCGAGCCGGCCGATCCACACGAGGCGCTTCTCCGACGCGTTGGGGTCCAGGTAGCGCTGGTAGAGGTCGCGGGTGAAGTAGAGCGCGCCCAGGTTCATGTGGCT
>CAZVYM010000094.1:0-4352 GCA_964630935.1 uncultured Gemmatimonadaceae bacterium
GTTCAATTCCGGGATGCGATCCGTGCTCCGTCAGGATCCCGATGTGATCCTCATCGGCGAGATGCGGGACAAGATCACCATCGAGACCGCGCTCAAGGCGGCCGAGACCGGCCACCTCGTGATCTCGACCCTGCACACGAAGAACGCCGTACAGACCCTGTCCCGGATCATCGCCAACTTCGATCCGAGCGAGCAGGAGATGATCCGGATTCGGCTGTCCGAGTCGCTCGTCGCGGTCATCAGTCAGCGACTGGTCCAGAGGAAG
Source organism: uncultured Gemmatimonadaceae bacterium (assembly GCA_964630935.1). Classification (GTDB taxonomy): domain Bacteria; phylum Gemmatimonadota; class Gemmatimonadetes; order Longimicrobiales; family Gaopeijiaceae; genus SZUA-318. Next base: position 266 of record CAZVYM010000094.1, read on the forward strand.
ACGGGCGGACGCATCGCGGCCATGGAGATCATGCCGGTGACCTCCACGATCCGCGACTGTGTCCGGGATCAGACGCGGCTCGAGGAGATCCACGATCTGATCGAGGGAGGTCGCGAGCACTACGGGTCGCAGAGCTTCGACCAGCATCTCATGGATCTCGTGCGGTCGCACGTCGTGGACTTCGACGTGGCCAAGGCCGCCGCGACGAATCCGAGCGATTTCGACCTGAAGATGAACATGTTCACGGATCCACGGGCGAAGACTCCGGGCGCTCCCGCCGATCGGGAGGCGCCCGAGGAGATGTCCCACCTCATGGGTGGAAGTTGAGACGACTGAAATGCCGAACCTGAGCGGAACCTTCCTTCCGGTCACCACACCGTTCGACCCCGTCACCGGTGACGTCGACCTGGTGGCTCACCGGGCCAACCTGCGAAAGTGGTGCGCCCACCCGGTCCGTGGAATCCTGATCGCCGGCTCGACCGGGGAGTCGGTGTTGTTGGACGAAGGCGAGCGCACCGCGCTCGTCGAGGCCGCCCGGGACGTCGTGCCCGAGGACCGCATGGTCATCGCGGGCACCGGGGCCGAGTCCACACGTCAGACGATTCGCCTCACGAAGGACGCGGCGGAGGCCGGTGCGGATGTGGTCCTGGTGCAGCCGCCGGCCTTCTTCAAGGGCGCCATGACGCCCGAGGTGCTCGCGCGCCACTATCGTGCAGTGGCCGACGCCGCGCCGGTGCCCGTGATCATCTACCAGGTGCCGCTCCGTCAGAGCACGATCGAGTTCTCCAACGGACTGATCGCCGAGCTCTCGCACCATCCGAACATCGTAGGGATCAAGGATTCGCGCGGAAGCCTGGATCTCGTCGGCGAGCTGGTGACGCAGTGCTCCGAGGGCTTCCAGGTGCTGGTCGGCAACGGGGCCATCCTCTACGGCGCGCTCGAGACCGGTGCCGTCGGGGGGATCGTCGCGGTCGGCCTCCTGGCCACGGCGGATGCCGCCGAGATCTGCGTCGCCTTCGCCGAGGGTCGCACCGCCGACTCCGGAAAGGCGCAGGAGCGGATCGCGCCCTTGCACAAGGAGATCGTCGGCGGCATGGGCGTGCCGGGGATCAAGGTAGCGCTGGAGATCCTGGGCCTGCACGGGGGAGCGCCCAGGCCGCCCCTCGCGTCGCTGGCGGAGAGCCGGGTCCCCGAGGTCCGGAAGCTCCTGGAGCGCGCAGGTCTTCTGGAAGGGGCCGCGGCGGGCTGAAGGCGTCTCGCAACCTTTCCGGGTCTGGATCCGTCTAGGTACATGTGAAGGCTGCTCGCGGACGAGGTCCTGTTCGCGAGAGGGCGCGGGCGTTGCGTGGCGGTCGCGCCGTGTACGCGGCTCCGACGAGGCAGTAGCGGATGAGCGCCTGGATCAGGGATCTTCGACTGGCACTCCGGACGCTGACCAAGCGGCCCGGCTTCACCTTCACCGTGGTCCTCACGCTCGGGTTGAGCGTGGGAGCCATCACGGCGCTCTTCGGCGTCTTTCGAACGGTCTTCCTCCAGCCCCTTCCGCTGCCGGGCTCGGACCGACTGGTCCTCGTCATGGAGCAGGGGGGCTTCGGTTGCTGCGGTCCGGCGTCGGGCCCCGATTATCTGGATTGGCGTGCGCGCAATCGCGCCTTCTCCGGCATCGCCACGATCGGTCCGGGCAACTACACGCTCACCGGGCTGGCCGAGCCGCGCCGCGTCCTCGGCATGGACGTGACCGCGAGCGCGTTCGAGATGCTCGGCGTCTCTCCCTTGATGGGTCGTGCGCTTCTTCCCGAGGACCAGGACAAGCCGGGCGTCGTGGTGCTCAGCTACGATCTGTGGCGTGACGCGATGGGAGGGAGTCCGAACGCCGTGGGATCGTCGATCGAGCTCGACGGCAAGAGCTACACCGTGGTGGGGGTCATGCCGAAGGGGTTCGACGTGCCCTCGCCCTGGGCGCCGATGGGTTCCTCCAAGCTCTACCTGCCCTTTCAGAACGAGACGCTGCAGGGGAATCGGGGAAGCCACAGCTATCCGGTCATCGCGCGCCTCGGCCCCGGCGTGACGAAGGATGCCGCGCAGGCCGACATGGACCGTATCATGCGCGAGCTCGCGGCCGAGTACCCCTCGACCAACGGGGATCGCTCGGCCAAGGTCTTCACCGTCCACGAGTACCTCTACGGGAACGTGGGCAGGCAGCTCGGCCTGATCCTCGGTGCCGGTGCCCTCGTGCTGCTGATCGCCTGCGGCAACGTCGCCGGGCTCATGCTCGCGCGGGCCGCCGGCCGCGAGACCGAGCTGGCCGTGCGCGCGGCCCTGGGGGCCGCCAAGCGCACCATGGTGCGCATGCTCTTCTCGGAGAGCATGCTCCTCGCGGTCCTCGGTGGACTCGCCGGCGTGGCCGTGTCGTACGCGGCCGTGGCGGGGCTCAAGGCGGTGCTGCCGCCGTCGATTCCCCGGGTCGACCAGATTCACATCGACGGGGCGGCTCTGCTCTTCGCGTTGGGGGCCACGGCGTTCACCGCCCTCGCGTTCGGCATGCTGCCGGCGCTCCTGGCTTCGCGCACCAACGTTGCCGCCGGCGTGAAGGAGGGTGGCTACGCCACCCTGGCGCCGGTGAAGGAGCGGATCCGGAACGCCTTCATCATCGGTCAGATCGCGCTGGGGCTCGTGCTCGCGAACGGGGCGGTGCTCCTCGTGCGCAGCTATGCCGAGCTCCGGGGGCAGCCTTACGGTTTCCGGGCCGACGGCGTCCTGGCCATGACGTTGAACCCGGCCGGACCGCGCTACGAGAACCATCAGGCCTATGGGCGCTACTACGATCAGGTGCTCGAGCGCGTGCGTGCCTTGCCGGGCGTCGTGAGCGCGGGCACCGTGTCGAGGCTGCCGCTGTTCGGCGGTACCAACGGCAATGTCTGGGTGGAGGGCCGGCCCCCGCGCGCCAACGCGGGGGAGGGTCCGCTGGTCGAAGTCACCAGCGTCACCGGAGACTACTTCGACGTCATGGGAATCCCTTTGCTCGAAGGACGCAAGCTCCTGCCCGAAGACTCCTCGGCGGCGGCTCCCGGTGTCGTGATCAACGAGAAGCTCGCGAAGGAAGCCTGGCCGGGAGAAGATCCGTTGGGCAAGCGCTTCAGCTTCGACGACAACCCGCCGCACTGGCTGACCGTGGTGGGCGTGGTGGGGAACGTGCGCCAATGGGGGCCGGAGCAGCCTCCGCAGGGGCAGCTCTACGCTCCGTTGGCGAGAGGGTGGTCGACTTCGGCCGCCCTCACCGTGCGGACGACGGGCGATCCGGCCGCGCTCGTTCCCGATGTCCGTCGGGCGGTTCTGTCGGTCGACCCGAGCCAACCTCCCTCGGATGTCCACACGATGCGCTCGATCGTCGAGTATACGTTCGCCCAGCGTCGCTTCTACACGACGCTGATCGGTCTCTTCGCGCTCGCGGCCCTGTTCCTCGCGGCGGCCGGCGTGTACGGGACCGTGTCGTACTTCGTGGCCCGACGGGTGCGCGAGATCGGGATCCGCACGGCGCTCGGCGCCTCCGGACCCCGCGTGGTCGGGCTGGTGCTGCGCCGCGGCCTTCGCCTGGCGGCGTGGGGCGTAGGGATCGGGCTCGTCGGGGTGTGGGCGAGCACCCGGGTGACGAGGGGGATGGTCTACGGTGTGAAGCCGGTGGAGCCCTGGACGTTGGTCGGGGGGTGCGTGGCGCTGGCGCTCGTGGCGATCGCGGCCTCGGCGATTCCCGCGGTGCGGGCCATCCGCGTTCCGCCCGTGGTGGCCTTGAAGGCGGAATAGCTGCGCCCAAGCGACCCCCGTTTTCGTTGACACCCCCCCTGCCTGGGTCTAGATTCTCCCGAAGGAACCAGACGCCAACGCAGCCTGTCCCCACGGGACGGGCTTTTTTTGTGCACGGGGATCATGTCGAAACGCGGTAGATGCACGGTCGTCGTCGGCTGCCAGTTATATTTTTTGAGAATCCCGGCAACACCGTCCTGCAGTTCGGCAATCGGCAGCAATTTCGCAATATCGTCAACATGTTCCTTGTCGGCAAGCTGCTCCAGCGCTGTGGGTTGAGCTCGTG
>CAZVYM010000094.1:4362-16027 GCA_964630935.1 uncultured Gemmatimonadaceae bacterium
GTCGTCGTCGGCTGCCAGTGGGGTGACGAGGGCAAGGGCAAGATCGTGGACGTCCTGGCCGAGGACGTCGACATCGTTGCGCGCTATCAGGGCGGCGCCAATGCGGGTCATACCGTCCACGTGGGCGAGGAGGAGTTCATCCTGCACCAGATCCCGTCGGGGATCCTCCACCCGGGCAAGCGTTGTCTGCTCGGAAACGGCGTGGTGCTGGACATCCACCAGTTCTTCCAGGAGTACGACGCGCTCGCGGCCCGGGGGGTGGATCTCGATGGCCGGGTCGGCGTGAGTCGGCGCGCCCACCTGCTCCTTCCGTACCACCGGCTCATGGACAAGGCGTCCGAGACCACGGCCGCCGAGAAGATCGGCACGACGGGCCGAGGCATCGGGCCGGCCTACGAAGACAAGACCGGTCGGCGCGGCGTCCGCGTGGTCGACCTGGCCAACCCCGAGCGTTTCCACAAGCGCGTGGCGGCGGCCATGGACCGCATCTGCGCACACCTGGACAGCCTGGGGCAGGGTGCCGGAAACGAGCTGGAGCGTCTCCTCGAGGAATCGCTCGCGCTCGGAGAGCGGCTGTTGGCGATCGCGACGGATACCGGAGCCGAGATGAGCGCCGCGCTCAAGGCCGGCCGACGGATCCTCCTCGAAGGTGCTCAGGGCACGGCGCTCGACGTGGATCACGGCACGTATCCGTTCGTGACCTCGTCCAATACGACAGCGGCCGCCGCCTCCACGGGCACGGGGATCGGACCGACGGCCATCGATTCGGTCGTGGGCGTGGTGAAGGCCTATACGACGCGGGTCGGCGAAGGGCCGCTGCCGAGCGCCTTCGAGCCGGCCATGGACGAGCACGTCCGCAAGCTGGGGGGCGAGTTCGGGGCGACGACGGGCCGGCCCCGCAGGTGCGGCTGGTTCGATTCCGTTCTCACCCGCTTCGCCGCGCAGGTGAACGGGCTCACGGCTCTGGCCATCACCAAGCTCGATGTGCTCGATACGCTGGCCGAGCTCCGGATCGCCACGCAGTACCGGATGCCGGACGGAAGCGTCGTGCGCGACTTCCCGGCCGACACGTGGTCGCTGGGGTCGGTCGAGCCGGTGTACGAGACGGTTCCGGGGTGGCAGAGCTCCACCCAGGACGCGCGCCGCCTCGAAGACCTTCCGAAGGGCGCGCGCGCCTACCTGGACCGGATCGAGGAGCTCACCGAGGCACCGGTGGGGTGGGTGTCGGTCGGGACGCAGCGAAGCCAGATCATCGAGGTCGGGTAGCGACGCTTCCCTACGGGGTCCCGCTGTTGGTGACGATGACGGTCGCCGTCCCGCTCACCTGCCCCACGGTAGCTGTGATCGTGGCTTCCCCCGCACCGATGCTCGTGACCTGTCCCGTCTGGTCCACGCTCGCGATGGTCCCGTCGGAGGATGCCCAGGCGAAGCTCACGCCCGTCACCTCGTTCCCGAGCGTATCCAGGGCGGTCGCCGAAAGCTGCGAGGTCTGAGCGAGGCTGCTGAACTTGAGGGTGTCCGGACTGATCTGGACGGTCTCCACCGAGGAGTTGTTCGCCGGCTGCCCCTGAACGAGGATCGAGGTGAGGCCCGTGGTTCCCCCGCAGCCCGCCAAGGCGACCAGGGCGACGAGGGCGGCGGCCGGGGTCGCGCCCGAGACGTGCTTCATGCTGAGGCGACGCTTCATCCTCCCACCCTCCTTGCGCGTGCGTGTGTGCGGGTACGGGCTCCTCGAGATCCATCCCGAGGTGTCGTGCTCACAGTAGGACCTGACGAGCGTGGGAAACGTTCCTCGAGGGGACGCCCCGACGCTCCGAACGTGGGGTGACAGGTTCCCGCAGAGCTTCCCGGAGCGCGCCGTGGAGCGTCGCCGTCCTCAGAAGACCGCGATGACGGCGCGCACGACCCAGGAGATCATCATCAAGAGGATCGGGAAGAGGGCCAGGCCGACCGAGAACGTCAGCCCCATGCGGAAGAGGGCCGGCCCCACGGGCAGAAGCTGGCGGCCCCACAGCTTGTCCGCGGTCACCTCGACCAATGGACCGAGCAGATAGCAGACGTTGGCCATGACGCCGAAGGCCACGATCCCCTGCCAGGGAACGAGCGGGTGGATGGGCAGACGCGGCGGAAGCCAGGAGATGACGTCGACCACGCCGAGCGACACCACGCCGGCGGCGCCGACCATGAGATTGTAGGCGAGACGCCTCGATTCCCACCAGCGGATGATCCCGCCCGTGCTGCGGCGTGCGGGGGCGGGGAAGAGGAATTCGGTGAGCGCGTTCATGATGGTCCGATCGATTCGTCCGAAGCTCGCTGCTGCGACTTGTTGGTCTTCCGCGTCGTGATCAACGATACCGGCGATCCTCGTGCATCGTCAAGTACTTTGTAGTACAAAGTATCGGCTTGTCCGCATCGATCATCGGCGCCGTCGAAGCCTCGCGCGCCTTGGTCCTTCCCGTCCCGTTCACGGCGCCTCCTTGCTTGAGGGGCCTGCTTCGCTTGTCTAGCTTCCGGACGACCGGCGCGAGCGGGCCAGGGGTCCGACGGGCGCTCGTGGGCGATTCCGGAGGCAAGTGGGCTCGGCCCGAAGGGCGTGGGCGCGCCCGCGCCTCGCAAAGAAGGGAAGGCACGTTCGGGATGTTCGACGACCTCAGCACGAAGCTGGATTCCGCGCTCAGCCGCCTCCGCCAGCGAGGCGTGCTCACCGAGCCCATCCTGAAGGAGGGGCTCCGCGAGGTGCGCCGCGTCCTCCTCGAAGCCGACGTCAACTACCAGGTCACCCGGGAGTTCCTCGCGCGAGTGCAGGAGCGTGCCCTCGGTGAGAAGGTCCTGAAGTCCATCTCTCCGGGCCAGCAGATCGTGAAGGTCGTCCACGACGAGCTGGCTAACCTCCTGGGCGAGGGACGTCCGACGCTCTCGTGGGGACAGGCGCCGCCGGCGGTCTTCCTGATCGTCGGGCTCCAGGGCTCCGGCAAGACCACGACGGCCGCCAAGCTGGCGAGGCGGCTCGGGAGAGAGGGTCGATCCCCCCTCCTGGCCGCGTGCGACCTTCAACGTCCCGCGGCCATCGAGCAGCTGGTCACGCTCGGGCGCCAGATCGACATCCCCGTGCACGCGGGTGCGTTCGGTGGCGATCCCGTGGCCGCGGCGCGAGCCGCCTATGAGGAGGCGCGGGCGCAGAAGCGGCAAGTGCTCATCGTCGACACGGCCGGGCGCCTCCAGATCGACGAGCCCCTCATGGACGAGCTTCGTCGCCTCAAGACCGAGATGAAGCCGTCGGAGATCCTGCTCGTCGCCGACGCGATGACGGGCCAGGAGGCCGTGCGAATCGCGGAGGGGTTCGACGAGGCGCTCGGAATCACCGGGGTCGTGCTGACGAAGATGGACGGCGATGCGCGGGGTGGGGCGGCGCTGTCGATCCGCGGCGTGACGGGCAAGCCGCTCAAGTTCGTCGGGATGGGCGAGGGCGTCGACGACCTCGACACCGCGGATCCCGAGCGGCTGGCCGGCCGGATTCTCCAGATGGGCGACGTGATCGGCCTGGTCGAGCGGGCGCAGCGCGCCATCGACGCGGAGGAGCAGGAGAAGCTCCAGGAGAAGGTTCTCGGCAAGGGACGCTTCACGCTGGAGGACTTCCTCGGTGCGATGCGTCAGGTCCAGAAGATGGGACCGTTGGAGCAGCTCCTGAAGCTCATCCCCGGGGCGAGCCGCCTGAACATCCCCGCGGCCAACATGGATCCCAAGCGCTTCAAGCACGTCGAAGCGATCATCCTCTCGATGACACCCCAAGAGCGACGCCGCCCGGAGATCCTGAACGGCTCGCGGAGGGCACGCATCGCCAAGGGCGCCGGCCGGCCGGTATCCGAGGTGAACCGGCTGCTCAAGCAGTTCAAGGAGATGCAGGGCTTCATGAAGCAGATGAAGGGGATGATGGGAGGAGGGGGCGGCATGGGAGGCCTGCCGGGCATGGGTGGCATGCCCTTCGGTCGTTGAGACGTTCCGCTTCGGGCGCTGTCGCGCTTCTTCTGGCGGTCTCCATCTCCGGCCCGGGTTCGGTCCGGGCCCAGGCGAGGGAGCCCGGCCCCCATCCGCGGCACAGGGTCGAGCTCTTCGCTCCCAGGTTCGTCGCAGGCGCGGCGGTGGCCACGGCGGGGTCGCTGGTGCTGCTTCCCGCCGACGGACGCATTCGCCACTGGATGCAGGCCCCGACGCGCCAGGACAGCCGCGTGCTCCGGGACTGGACCGATGTCGCCACACCGTTCGGCACCTCCGTCCCCATCGTGGCCTCGGTCGGCCTGTGGGGGGTCGGGCGCCTCGCCCACGATTCAGTCCTCGCCGACGTAGGACTCCATGTAACGGAGGGCATCGGTGCGGCGGGCGTGACCACCCTGGTCCTCAAGATCCTGGTGGGGCGGGCCCGCCCCTACGTAGGGACACACGATCCGCACGCGTTCGGCGAGGGACGGCTGACCGCCTTCGACTCGCGCTACGAGTCGTTTCCCTCCGGCCACACGACGGTGGCGTTCGCGGCGGCCGCGGCCGCGACCGCGGAGGTGTCCGCCCACTGGCCGGGGAAGCAGTGGGTCGTGGGGCCGATCCTGTACGGGGCCGCCGCCTCCGTGGCCTTCGCGAGGATGTACGACGACAAGCACTGGGCGAGCGATGTCACCGCGGGAGCCGTCGTGGGCACGCTCGTCGGAAACCGGGTGGTTCACGCGGTCCACACCGGAGGAGGCTGGCTTCTCACGAGGCTCGATCCGATCCTCCTCTTTCTGCCCGGCCGGGGTCCCGTCGTGGGTGTGCGCTACGCGCTTCCTTGAGGTGGGGCGGAAGGGCGGTGGCGTCGTCGCACCCTTACCCCACGCGCCCCACGCTGTACAGGCATCCGTGTCCTTCGTATGATATACGTCTCTCTCCGGAGGTGGTTCGCGCCTCCGGGGCCGCCCCCGCCCGCTGCGGAGGGCGGACGCACCAGGAAACCGTTAGGGACGATGCCCGTACGAATTCGACTCCGGCGGATGGGCCGGAAGAAGCAGCCCCACTACCGGGTCGTTGTCGCCGACAGCGCCTCGCCGCGTGATGGCCGGTTCGTCGAGACGCTCGGCTACTACAAGCCGCTCACGCATCCTGCTCGCCTCGTGCTCGACCTGGAGCGCGTCGATCATTGGATCGCCCAGGGCGCGCTGCCTTCCGGGACCGTGAATTCCCTGATCACCAAGGCACGCCAAGGCGGGGACGCCACGGTCGCCGTCGGGGAGGTCGACGCCGAAGAGCGCAAGCAGAAGCGTGCCGAGGAGCTGGCCGCCCGCCGCGCCGCCGAGAAGAAGGCGGAGGAGGAGGCCAAGGCCGCGGCGGAGGCCGAGGCGAAAGCGGCCGCCGACGCGAAGGCGGCCGCCGAAGCGGAAGCGGCTGCCGAGGCCGAGACCGCCGCCGGGGGGCAGGATGATGCCGAGGAGCCCGCAGCGGAGGCCGAAGCCGAGCCTGCCGCCGAGGAAGAGAAGTCCGAGTAGCACACGCGACCGAGCGAGTCATGGGTCGTGAGGACCCCCGCTTCCTCGTCGTAGGGCATCTGAACAAGCCCCACGGGACCAAGGGAGAGCTCTTCGTCTGGCCGCTCACGGACCACCCCGAGGGTATCTACGCCCCCGGGGTGGTTCTGCGTGTGGGGGATGGTGAAGGCCGCGACCCCGACCCGGATCTGCCGCCCCTGCGCGTGGGGCAGGTGCGCCCCTTCCGACGTGGGTACCTGGTCGCCTTCGGGGGGATCGAGGACCGCACGCAAGCGGAGCTGTTCGCCGGACGATACCTCTTCCGCGAGATCGAGGCGCTCGAGCCCCTGGCCGACGGCGAGCTGTACTATCACCAGATCCTCGGCATGCAGGTGTTCACCCGGGATGGAAACCGGGTCGGGGAGGTCACGGAGCTGTACGAGCTCCGGCCGGCCGACCTGCTCCAGGTCACGGACGGCGAGCGCCAGGTGCTGGTCCCCTTTCTCGAGAGCGTGATCGTGAGCGTGGACGCCGAGGAGGGTCGGCTCGTCATCGACCCGCCCGAGGGACTGCTCGACCTTTAGGTTCGGGAGCTCACCCGCCCGGAGGGGGCCGCGTGCGCATCAACATCGTCACGATCTTTCCGGAGCTCTTCTCGGCTCCACTCGGGTTGTCCATTCCCGGACGCGCGCGTGAGGCCGGGCTGGTGAGCTACCGCGTGGTCGACCTGCGCGCCTACACCCACGACCGGCACCGAACGGTCGACGATGTCCCCTACGGCGGCGGCGCCGGGATGGTCATGAAGCCCGAGCCGTTCTTCGAGGCCGTCGACGATCTGGGGCCCGAAGGGCCCGTGGCGCTGCTGTCCGCGCGCGGCCGGCCGTTCCGGCACCGGGACGCCGTCCGGTTCTCCGTCGAGCCCGAGCTGACGCTCCTGTGCGGGCACTACAAAGACGTGGACCAGAGGGTGGCCGAGCATCTGGCCACGGACGAGCTCTCGATCGGCGATTTCGTCCTTTCCGGCGGCGAGGTGGCGGCCCTGGCCGTCGTGGACGCCGTCGTGCGGCTCCTGCCGGGCGCGCTGGGGGACCATGACGCCGCGGCTACCGACTCGTTTTACGACGAGGGGATGTTGAGCGCCCCGTCCTACACCCGTCCGTCGGAGTATCGCGGCCACGAGGTGCCGGAGGTGCTGCGTTCGGGCGACCATGCCCGCATCGAAGCCTGGCGACGGGAGCAGGCGTTCCGCTTGACGAGGGAGCGGCGGCCCGAGCTGCTCGAGGACGGAGAAGGCTAGCGCGGCGCTCGGACGAGGGGCGCGCCGGTCGGCGGACAGCGCGGCCGCCCGGCGAAGCGAACCCTTCACGCTGCCAGGACCTGACATTACATTAGCGGTCTCTGCCGGAAACCCCGGCCCGTGTCACGGGAGGCGAGCATGGCTGACCTGATCCAAGAAATCGAAAAAGAGCAGCTCCGGGCGAACGTGCCCGATTTCGCTCCCGGCGACACCGTCCGGGTGCTCTATCTGGTGCGCGAGGGCGCCAAGGAGCGCATCCAGGCCTTCGAGGGTGTGTGCATCGGCCGGAAGGGCGGCGGCATCTCCGAGACCTTCACGGTCCGCAAGATCTCCAGCGGCATCGGCGTCGAGAGGATCTTCCCGCTCCACGCACCCACGGTGAGCGGCGTGGAGATCGTCCGCCGTGGTCACGTGCGGCGTGCGAAGCTCTACTACCTGCGGGGCCGCCGCGGAAAGTCCGCGCGCATCGCGGAGCGCCGCACGACCAAGTAGAGAGGGCTCCGGCCATGAAGCCGGGCGGCGAGAGAGCAGAGCGGCTCCAGGACCTTCTCGACTACGAGCGCGGGTTCTGGGGCCGCGGTGTTTCCGTGGCGGGCGTCGACGAGGCGGGCCGCGGCCCCCTCGCCGGACCTGTGGTGGCCGCCGCGGTCGTGCTTCCGCCCGACGTGTGCATCGACGGTGCCGACGACTCGAAGCAGCTCTCGGCCGTCGTGCGGGAGGAGCTCTACGAGACGATTCTGGCCTCGGCGGTCGGCGTGGGGGTCGGAGCCGCATCGGTGCGTGAGATCGACCGGGTCAACATCCTGCAGGCCACGACCCGAGCGATGCGTCGCGCGTTGCTGCATCTCCCGGCCCGCCCGGGCCACGTCGTCATCGACGGGAGGCCCGTCGCCCACCTCGGATGGGATCACGAGGCGATCGTCGACGGCGACGCGCTCGTGCATTCCATCTCCTGCGCGTCGATCGTGGCCAAGGTCGTACGTGACCGGCTCATGCGGCGGCTCGCCCGCCGCTATCCGGGGTACGGGTGGGAGACGAACGTAGGCTACGGCACGGCGGAGCATCGCGCCGCCATCACGACCCTCGGAGTGACGCCGCACCACCGCCTCACGTTCGGCGGCCTGCAGTTCGAGCTGGAGTTGTAGCCGGAGCGGGGTCCCCGACGACCGGTTCCGAGACACCTGCTCATGACCCACAAGGAGGGGCCATGCACTCCGAGCATCTGCGTAACCTCCATCCAGGGTGGGTGGTCGGCGGATGGCTGGTCGCGATCGCCGTCACGTCCGTCGTCTACCTCGCGCTCGTGGGCACCGGCCTTCTTCCCCTCGCGGACTCGGACGTTCTGGGGGTGACGGTGGCCGTGGCCGTAGGGTTCTTCACCGGGGGATTCTTCGTGGGCGTGCGTTGGACGAACGCACCCGTGCTCCACGGTGCGGCCATCACCCTGTTCGGCGTTCTCGTGTGGTTCGTGGGTGCGCTGACGCTCCCGGGCCGCGTTTCCATCCTCAGGGAGTCGGCTCCGGCCGTGCTCGGCCTGATCCTCGTCCAACTCGTCGCGTCGGTGGCCGGAGGTTGGAGTGGGATGCGCCGGGTGATGGGGGGCGCCGACGAGGCGTCGGAATCATAGCTCGGAGCTGAGGGCATCGGTTCGGAGCCGCCTGCGGGCTACCTTTCCGGAGGGCGTGCGCGGGAGCGCTTCGTTGAACTTGATCGTGCGAGGCGCGAGCGCCGCTCCGAGTCGTTCTCCGGCGAATTGAAGGATCTCCATCCGCAGGGTGTCCGAGGGCTCGGCGTCCGGCGCAAGCACCAGGTGCGCCTCGATCTGGGTCCCCAGAACCGGATCGTCTCTCCCCACGACGGCCGCGTCGGCCACCGCCTCGTGCTCGATGAGCGTGGCTTCGACCTCCGAGGGGCCCACGAAGTGGCCGTCGGACTTGAACACGTCGTCGGTTCGACCGAGGAACCGGATCCATCCGTGCTCGTCGGCCACGGCCAGGTCGCCGGAGAGGTACCAGCCGTCGTGGAAGCAGCCGTCGTAGAGGTCCTCGCGTCCGACGTACGTCCGGAACATCGAAGGCCACGGGATCTTCACGCCGAGCTCACCCGCCTTGCCGGCGGGGACAGGTGTGACGCGTCCGTCGCCCTCGCGTCCGAGCGTGGCGACCTCGAAGGCGGGCAGCGCGTGCCCGATGCGCCCCGAGCGCACCGGCTCGTCGAAACGCGTGGCGACCACGATGCATCCCGTCTCGGTTTGCCACCATGTGTCCCGCACCGGAATGCCGAACGCTCGCTCGACCCAGAGCGCCTCGGCTGCGGCGAGAGGCTCCCCGACGGAGAAGATAGCCCGGAGCTCAGGGCGGTCTCTCCGGTGCACGGCGGCCTCGCCGAACTGGCGGAGTCGGCGGAGCGCGGTGGGCGAGGTGTACCAAACCTCCACCCGCTCGTCCGACAGGTTCTCATACCAGCGCCGGATCTCGTCGTCCGCCTCGTCCATGAAGAGCGTGCTGCCCGTGGCCAACGGTCCCAGGATCCCGTAGGAAACGCCCGTGACCCAGCCGGGATCGGCCATGCACCAGATGCACGTGTCGGCCTCGAGACCGAACACCGCCCTGGCCGTGTACGTGTGGCCGATCACGGCGTCGTGCGCGTGAAGCACCCCCTTGGGCTCTCCCGTGGTCCCGCTCGTGAAGTGGAGCAGGGCGGGCGTGTCGGGCTCCACGGGCTCGTAGGCGGTGTGCGGGTCTCCCCTGGCCAGCCACGCGTGGAAATCGCGCGCTCCGTCGGCCGGTGTCGAGGCGTGCAGCCCATCGAGAGGTGTCTCGGCCAGCCGGCCGGACTCGTACACGAGGAGCACGCGCCGGAGCGAGGGCAGGGTCCCGCGGGCGGCCTCGATCTTGGTCCGGTAGAGCTCGTCGGTGGTCACCAGGACGCGGGTGTCGCCTAGCTTCAGCCGACGCCTGATCGGATCGGGGCCGTAGGAGGCGAAGAGCACGGAGGCCACGGCACCGGCCCGAAGCGCTCCCAAGACCGACACGACCAGCTCGGGCGTTCGGCCCACCATGACGGTGACCGTGTCGCCGCGGCGGACGCCCTCCCGGCGGAGCCCGTCCGCGAACCGGCTCGCGAGGGCATCGAGGTCGGCGTACGTGTAGGTCCGGACCGGACCCTTCACCGGCCGCCAATGGAGCGCCGGGCGATGACCCGAGCCCCCGGAGACGTGACGACCGAGAACGCGGCCGGCGATATTCGCCTCGGCCCCCGATGGGCCGCGCACCTCCGCGCGAATGGACGCCCAGATGTCCGTCACGGTCTCACCCCCGCTCGGCCGGAATCCCGACTCTTGGACCACCGCCTGGGTATACGAAGGCCCCGGGTAACCGGGGCCGCACCCCCTTTCGGGTAGATTACGGCGGAAAGCGGTGCGCGACAACGATCTTGGAGGCCCGATCGCAGGTGCGCGCCACCGGGTCCCGGCGCGCACCGGGACGTCCCGCCTCGAGCCGACGGGCCGGTCCCCACCTCGGGGTGGATACACTATCTTGGGGCGCGACCCGGTAGCTCAGTTGGTAGAGCAACGGACTTTTAATCCGTAGGTCCTGGGTTCGATCCCCAGCCGGGTCATTGGCATAACAAATTGTAATACAACGACTTATCCACGCGCCCATGTGCAGAGCGATCTGGAACAGCAACGTGGAACAGTCACGAGAGGGCTGTTCCAATGCCAAAGCTCTACCCGAGGAACCAAGGCGGGAAGTCCTGTTGCTATACGGACTTACGGGACATCGGCGGGACGGCGATGGGGCACTCTGACTTGCGCGTAACGCTCCGATACACCCATTTGGCGGCGGAGGATCTGCTATAGCTGGTATCGGACGTACGGACCCGGGAGTGAATTATGGGGGTCAGCGGCTCGCTCGGACTCGGCCTGTCCGCCTCGGTCGGCGACCGGGGTGGTGTCAACCGGACGCCGGACGTGAGGATCGTCCAGGACGCCTTGAACGCCCTGCCAGCCTCCGAGGGAGGACAGACGACCCTTCTCTCCCTGGACGGCATTGCCGGACGCAAGACCAATCACGCAATTCAGATGTTCCAGCTCCACCACTTCGGCTGGAGCATCGCGGACGGTCGGGTCGATCCAGGCGGGAGGACGAGCCGCCGACTGGCGGAGCTCCTGAACCGGCACGGCGGCACGCGTTGGTCCATTGAGCGGGTGGAGTCGGCGGTTCCCACGACCCCCGGCGCCACCACCCGGAACATCGATTCCAGGGACCGCCTTTACCAGGTGTCGACGCTGGACGGCCGGACCCGCGTGCTCTACTACGTGCAGACTTCCGACCAGCACATACCCCGCGGGGCCGAGCTTCCGCAACTTAGGGAGCGGACCGAGTTCAACCAGTTTACGACGCCCCGGCCGTGCAGTGCGTTCGGCCTCGTCGGCCAGGTCGCCCACACCGAGCAGTCCTTCTCACCCACCAACGCGGTGATCCAGCTCACCCTCCAGCCGCTCCTGTTCTCGTCCTCCCTGCACATCACCGTGCGACACACCTGGTTCGTTCAGAGCAGCACGCCGGGGATCTCCCGGACGCTCCACGGCGTGTTCCGCTTCATGCGGGATGACAGCACGGGCGGGCACAAGGTGGCGGGGAGCGGGTGAGGATCGGCGGGTCGAAGCTCGACGTCTGGTCGAGCAGGAAATCACGCTGAGGCGGGGCGCAGGCAGGCGCGAAAGCAGTCACAAGCACAGTAACGGCGCCCACGGTCGAAGGCGGTTGCGGATGGTCGCTAACCCTCGGAATCGAGCGCCTGCGAGCGCACATGAGCGCCGTGTGACTTCCTTTTGATCCGTAGGCCCTGGGTTCGATCCCCAGCCGTGTCATTG
>CAZVYM010000095.1:0-15936 GCA_964630935.1 uncultured Gemmatimonadaceae bacterium
CCTGCCGCTGTTGGTCCCGGGCGGGTCCGGCGTAAATTCTTGTCCGCCGGACCGGCCGTCCCTAGCGTGGCTCCACCCCCCCAGGGCTCTCGAACCGCACACCGTCGGCGAACCGCGCCGACCCGGGGGAACGGAGCCATGGCCAGGAAGAAGCCGTCAGCGAAGAAGTACTTCCGGATCCTCTCCATCGACGGCGGAGGGATCCGGGGTATCATCCCCGCCGTCGTCCTGGGCACGGTCGAACGGCTGATCCGGGAGCTCCGGGGCGACGAGACCCTCAAGATCGGAGACTGCTTCGACCTCATCGCCGGAACCAGCACGGGCGGGATCCTGACCTGTCTGTACCTGGCACCGGACCCGAACGCCCCGGATCGGGCCCGCTTCAGCGCGGACGAGGGACTCCGCCTCTACATGGAGTACGGAGACGAGATCTTCGACCGCTCCGTGTGGAAGAAGATCCAGTCGCTCGGAGGCCTGATCGACGAGAAGTACTCCGCCGAGGCGCTCGAGGAGACGCTGCGACGCTACCTGGGGGACCTGGAGCTTCGGAGCCTGATCAGGCCCTGCCTGGTCACGGCGTACGCGACCAAGCAGTACCGTCCCTGGTTCTTCACCGGGCACGACGCGGTCGAGGACGACGCCTCCAACTACCTCGTGCGCGACGTGGCCCGCGCGACTTCGGCCGCCCCCACGTACTTCGAGGCGGCCATGCCGGACAACCTCGACGACATCCCGAACGCGGTGCCCATGATCGACGGCGGCGTCTTCGCCAACAATCCGGCGGCCTGCGCGCTGGTCGAGGCCATCCGCTCCGACAAGCTGCACCAGAAGCTCGAGGACGTGGTGATGCTGTCGCTCGGCACGGGGCGCTCACCCCATTCCATCGCTTACAGCGAGTGCAAGAACTGGGGCCAGGCCGCGTGGCTCAAGCCGCTCCTGGGCATCCTCATGGAGGGCGTGTCCCAGACGGTCGACTTCCAGCTCAGAACCGTCTTCCGCAGCCTGGGCATCGAGCCCCAGTACCTGCGCATCAACGGGAGCTTCCACGACTTCGAGCACAACCTCGAGATCGAAGGGCTGGATCCCTCCATGGACCACGCTTCGCGCGACAACATGCGAAGGCTCGAGCGCTTCGGCCGCCAGCTCGCCCAGAACCACGAAGCGGAGCTCTCCGAGTTCGTCGAGGCGTACTTCCAGGCGTGAGAGAGGAAGACGGGGTCTCGATTCCCCTCATCCGCCGGACCCGAGCTCCCCGTGGCCAGCCGTTCGCCTCGGGGACCTTTCCGAAGCGTCCGCGGCCCCCCCTTCTAACACCTTGAGCCGCTCGGGTGTCAACTTGACGAAACCCACCGTTTCGGAGTTGGGCCCTCCCGACCGGCCGGGCCGCCATGGCGTGCGGGCTCTCGATGTCCTCCCCGGACGGGTCGGATTCATGGACGAACAGAGGAAGCGTCATGACGAAGCATGGAAATAGCCTCGCGGTATGGGCACTGAGCCTCCTGCTCGTGCTCCCGGCGGGGCTTTCGGGACAGGAGAGGGGCGATACGACGCGGCCGGGGCTCGCGACGTACGTCGTCGGTCAGGCCAAGCCTCCGGTTGAGGAAGGGCAGACGCTCGTCGGGATGACGCTGGACGACGCGATCGCTCGGGCGCTCGAGTCGAACCTCAACATCCAGACGGCGAAGCTGAACCCGCAGATCCAGCAGTACTCGCTGCTGTCGGCCCAGGCCGCGTTCACGCCGACGTTCAGCACGAACCTCGGCTACAACAACTCCAGGACCCTGCCGACGAGCCAGCTCGACGCCGGCAGCAACGTGTCCCAGATCACCAGCCAACGAGAGACGTTCAACGCGTCCCTCACGAAGCCGATGCCGTGGTTCGGCGGACAGCTGAGGGCGAACTTCAACAACAGCCGCAGCGAGTCCAACAGCGCCTTCTCGACGCGCAACCCGAACTACAGCTCGACGTTCAGCCTGAACTACTCCCAGCCGCTGCTCGCGGGCCTGAAGATCGACAACCAGCGGGCGGCGGTGAAGACGGCGAGGATCCAGAATCAGATCACGGATCTCCAGCTCAAGAGCCAGATCGCCAACATCACGAATCAGGTGCGCCGCGCCTATTGGGCGCTGCGGGCCTCGATCGAGCAGATCGAGATCCAGCGCCGCACCCTGGAGGCGGCACGGCAGCTCCTGGCCCAGGACAGCCTGCAGATGCGGCTCGGCCAGATGACGCAGACCCAGACCCTCCAGGCCGAGGCTCAGGTGGCGAGCGCCGAGCAGGCACTTCTGAACGCCCAGGTTCAGTGGCGCACCCAGGACCTGAACTTCAAGAGCCTCCTCGTGAGCGGGCCCGCCGACCCGCTCCTCCAGGAGATCGTGAACCCGACCGACCAGCCGACCGAGACGCAGCAGGCCGTCGACATCCAGGCCGCCATCCAGACCGCGCTCGCGGATCGCACGGACATCCAGCAGCAGCGCCGCCAGCGGGATATCTCCCAGGTCAACCTGCAGGTGACGAAGTCGAACACCCTGCCGGACCTGTCGCTCTCGGCCGGCTACTCCCTGCAGGGCGTGGGCGGCGATCTGTACGACCGCTCCGGGCTCGGCGGGACGCCGGTGCTCGTTCAGTCCGGCGGATACGGGGACGCGCTTCAGAACATCCAGAATTTCGACGCGCCTACCTGGAGCCTCACGCTGCAGGCCTCGTACCCGATCGGCACCAATCCGAACAAGGCCAACCTCGAGCGCGCGCAGATCCAGCTCAAGCAGACCGACCTGGCGCTCAAGAGCCAGGAGCTGACCATCATCACGCAGGTGACCAACGCCGGCTACGCGGTGCGCAACGCCTTCCTGCAGCTCCAGGCGGCGCGACGGGCCCGCGTGGCGGCGGAGCGGAGCTTCCAGGGCACGCTCCAGCGCTTCAACGTCGGCGCGGCCACCAACTACGAGGTGGTCCAGTCACAGAACCAACTGACCACCTCGCGACTGTCCGAGCTGCAGGCCGTGATCAACCACGTGAACGCGATCGCGGAGTTCGAGCGGGTCCAGCAGGTGGGGAGCTGATCCAGCGGTAGCACCAGGCGAGCACGGTGAGCCGGCGCGTCCCCCCTTCGGGGCGCGCCGGCTTCGTCGTCGGATGGCAGCCGCCTCCGCCTACTCCAGGCGGTCCACCTGCCGGAGGGCCGGAAAGAGCTTCGCCCAGAGGCCGGTCACGCCGACCGAGCCCACACCCCCGAGCACCGCGGCCAGCACGGGGCCGAAGAAGCGGGCGGTCACGCCGCTCTCGAACTCGCCGAGCTCGTTCGAGGCGCCGATGAAGAGGAACGACACGGCGGCCACCCGTCCGCGCATCGGGTCGGGCGTGACGATCTGGATCAGCGTCTGGCGCACGTAGACCGACACCATGTCCGCGCCGCCGAGCGTGACGAGGGCAGCCATCGAGAGCGCGAACGACCGCGAGAGCCCGAACACGATGGTGGCCACGCCGAAGATGGCGACGCCGGTGAACATGATCGGGCCGGCCTTGCGGTGGATCGGCCGGCTCGCCAGCACCACCGCGACGGCCGCCGCCCCGAGCGCCGGCGCCGCGCGCAGCATTCCGTACCCTTCGGCCCCCACGTGCAGGATGTCACGGGCGAACACCGGGAGAAGCGCCGTGGCCCCACCGAGCAGGACCGCGAACAGATCCAGCGAGATGGCCCCCAGAACGACCTTGTTGTCTCTGACGTAGACGAGCCCATCCCGTACCTGCTGGAGCCGCGATCCCGGCTGGGCCTTCGGAGTGGTGGGCCTGGTGATGAACCCCAGGCCGAACACCGCGACCACGTAGAGCCCGAGGGACACGGCGTACGACACGGCGGACGACCAGCGACCGACCAGCAAGCCGGCCAGGGCCGGACCGGCGATCGCGCCGATCTGGAAGACGAGCGAATTCCAGGCGATCGCGCGCGGCAGGAGGATCTTGGGAACGAGCATCGGCGCGAGCGCCACGCCGGCAGGCGCGCGGAACGCTCGCGCGACGCCGAACGCGAACGCGATGCCGATCAACACGGGCACCGTCAGGACCCCGGCCGAGGCGGTCCCGACCAGCGCCACCGCACACATGGCCTCCGCGACGAAGCACCCGATCAGGATGGTCTTGCGCGCGTACCGGTCGGTGACGACGCCGGCGGGCAGCGTCAGGAAGAATCGGGGCAGGAAGCTCGCGAAGCCGAGCAGCCCGACGTAGAGCGCCGACTCCGCCACGCCCTTGTCGGCCCGGGCGAGGTCGTAGACCTGCCAGCCCATGGTGACCGTCTGCGTCATGGTCCCCAGCACCCCGAGGCCCCGGGTGACCAGAAAGACCATGAAGTCGCGCTCGCGAACCAGGGCGCGGCCGCCCGAGATCCGTCCCTCGCCCATGGCTCAGGCGTCTCGCGGTCGAGTGTCGAGCATGATTCCTCGGGCAGGAAGATCCGCCGAACGGGACGCACCAACATCCCCTGACGCGTCGACCCCCGCAAGCGGGTCGAGGCCGATCACAAGGCGCGCAGAACCCCACAAGGGCCGAGGTGGCGGACGGGCACGGAGAAGCTCGACCCACCCCCGGGGGAGCTCACCCGTGGACTCCCGCCCCCGTTGGCTCTACGATTGACGTTCTATGATGCAGCCACGAACCCTCCCGACCATCAGACGCCTGCGACGGTGACCGGCACCGAGCGTTTCCAGAGAGAGTGGGTCCGGGCCCGTCGCAACGTGGACAAGGCCCGCAGCCGGGTCCGGCGTCTGAGCCGCGAGCAACACCTTCGTCTTCTGCTGCTCGCCGCGATCGTGGGCGTCGTCGCGGGTCTCGGGGCCGCGGCCGTCAAAGAAGGGATCGCCCTCGTCCAGCACGTCTTCTGGGGCTCGGGGAACGACCTGCTCGGTGTGGCCCTGCACGCGCACTTCTGGCGCATCCTCCTCATGCCCGCCCTCGGCGGGCTGCTGGTCGGTCCTCTGGTCTGGTTCTTCGCTCGTGACGCGTCCGGCCACGGCGTGCCGGAGGTCATCCAGGCCCTGCTGATGCGGGGCGGGCGAATTCGAGGGAGGGTCGCGCTGGTGAAGGCCGCGGCCGCCTCCCTCACGCTCGGATCGGGCGGGAGCGCCGGCCGCGAGGGCCCGATGATCCAGATCGGCGCCTCCCTGGGCTCCGTGATCGCGCAGAGGGTCGGGCTCGCGGAGGACGGGATCCGTACGCTGGTCGCCGCGGGCGCCGCCGGCGGCCTGGCCGCTGCCTTCAATGCCCCCATCGCCGGCTCGCTCTTCGCGCTCGAGGTGGTGCTGGGAGATTTCGCCATCGCGTCGTTCTCGCCGGTGGTCATGGCCGGCGTGGCGGCCACGGCGGTCTCTCGGGCCTTGTACGGCCCGTCCCAGGTGTTCGACATCCCGACCTACACGGTCAATTCCCCGCTCGAGTTCATCCCGTACACGCTTCTCGGCCTGGTTGCGGGATTCGTGGCGGTGGGCTTCACGGTCTTCATGTACGGCCAGGAACGGACCTGGGAGCGGCTGCACGCCCCACCCTGGCTGAAGCCGGCGGTCGGCGGTCTGGTGGTGGGCGTCATGGGTCTCTTCTTCCCCGAGGTGCTGGGGATCGGCCACTCGGCCATGGACCGCATGCTCCAGGGGCAGGCGGGCCTCGGGCTCCTCCTCTCGCTGGTGGTCATGAAGATCGTGGCGACCTCGCTCACGCTCGGCTCGGGCGGGTCGGGCGGTGTGTTCGTCCCGTCGCTCTTCGTGGGCTCCGCCCTCGGGGGCGCGTTCGGCACGGCGGTGGGCATGTGGGCACCGTTCGCCCACGGGGGACCGGGCGCCTATGCGCTCGTCGGGATGGGCGCGGTGGTCGCCGCTACCTCGCACGCTCCGCTGACCGGCATCGTGATCATGTTCGAGCTCACCGGCGACTACCAGATCATCCTGCCGGTCATGCTGGCGTGCATCCTGGCGAGCGTGGTGGCGTCCTCCCTCAAGGAGGAATCCATCTACACCCAGAAGCTGAAGTGGAAGGGGATCTCGCTCCATCAAGGACGAGAGGAGAGCATCCTCGAGCATCTGAGCGTGCGCGCGGTGCTCCGGCGCGAGTTCCGCTACTTCCCGGAGCACGCTCCGCTGCCCACCATCTTCGGGGAGGCGCTGGGCAGCACCCAGACCACCTTCCCCCTCGTGGACCCGGACGGCGCCCTCGCCGGCGTCATTCGCGTCCAGGATCTGCACCGGGCCCTGGAGGACCGCACCGTGCTCGAGTCGGTGCTCGTGGCGGCGGACCTCGCCCGCGAGACCCGCTCCCTGTACGAGAGCGACAACGTCGAGCAAGCGCTCGAGCTCCTCACCGAGACCGGTGCCGACCTGCTCCCCGTCGTGGGAAAGAACGACGTGCTGGTGGGGGTGGTCCTCGCCTCGGATGTCATGGAGCGGTACTCGCACGAGCTGCAGAAGCTCCGGCTCGCGTCCACCCTGGCGCAGCGCAAGAGCTTCTCCGTCCAGACCGAGGGGCTGGAGCTGGGCCACGGAATGCGCCTGGCCGAGATGGACGTGCCCGAGGCGCTGGCGGGACAGACGCTCCGCGAGCTGAGCCTCCGCGGCAACTACGCCGTCGAGGTGCTCTACGTCCTCAAAGGACCGTACCGAATCCGGAAATTCGCGGACCCCGAGCTCGAGCTCGAGGCCGGCGACCGGATGCTCGTCGTCGCGGAAGCCTCCGCCCTGCGGGAGTTCCAGGAGCGCACGGACGCGGTCGTGGGGACGGCGGCGCCACCGACGGGGTGAGCCGGCTCACACGGACGTCGTGACGCACCTCGCCGCCGACGCCCGGTGGTGCCCCGCCGCGGACCGCACTCGCCCTGGCGGGACCGCTCCGGTATCCTCGGGTGTATGTGCGCCGGTCGCACACCGCCCGTCGTCTCGCACATCAACCGTCGTGACGAACGACCAGATCTCGTCGCCTCCGAACCGGGACCACCCATGGACAAAGGCAGCTCGAGCGGAAGCCTCAAGACCTTCTACGTGATTCTCGGCATCGTGGCCGTCATCGGGTTGGGCGCCGTGGCGCGATCCGTGGGCTCGAAGTCCGCCGCGAAAGCCGCGACCGAGCCCGTCAAGATCTCGGGCGTCGACGACCCCGTGAAGCTCACCGAGATGGCCAAGGGCGTCACGATGGGGAATCCGGACGCCCCCGTGACCCTCATGGTGTTCGAGGACTACCTCTGCCCCCACTGCGCGCACTTCACGACCGAGATCGAGCCGCAGATCAAGGCGCAGTTGGTGGATCCCGGCAAGGTCAAGCTGGTCTATCACGACTTCCCGCTGCAGCCCGCGTCGGGCTCCTTCCTGGCGGCGAGGGCCGCCCGGTGCGCGAACGACCAGGGCAAATTCTGGGAGTACCAGGATATTCTCTTCAGGAACCAGGGCACCTGGGGGCTCACGTCCGAGAAGGAGCCGGTCCTGATGAACTACGCGGACGGCCTCGACCTCGACATGGGTGAGTTCCGCAAGTGCCTGGACTCGGACAAGTACGCCGACGTCGTGACCGCCAATCTCGAGCTCGCGAAGGCCCTGGGCCTGGAGGGGACTCCCTCGCTCCTCGTGGGCGCCAAGGGCGGCATGGGGCGACTCCTGTCCGACTACCAGCTCCCGTCGGTGAAGAAGGCCGTCGACGCGGTCCTGAGCGCCGAGGGGAAGTAGCTCGGAGAGGAGAGCCTTCGACAGCTGGCCGGAAGAGCGGAGTACGCCGCCGCGAGCGCGCCCGTCAGTCGTGCCGCTCGTCGCCGTCGACCTGCCCGTCGACGATGCGCACCAGCCGCCGCGCCCGCTCCATCACGCGCGGGTCGTGCGTCGAGAAGATGAAGGTGACGCCCCGGTCCCGATTGAGCTGCTCCATGATGCCGAGCAGGCGGTCCGAGGTCTCCGAGTCGACGTTCGCGGTCGGCTCGTCCGCGAGCACGACGGCGGGATCGGCCGCGATGGCGCGGGCGATCGCCACGCGTTGCTGCTGACCGCCGGACAGCTCGTCGGGACGGCGATCCTCCAGGCCGTCCAACCCCATCTCCTGGAAAAGCTCTCCGATCTTCTTCCGGCGCGCGGCCGGCTCGATCCCCTGGAGCGCCATCACCGTCTCCGCGTTCTCGTACGCGGTCAGCACGGGGATCAGGTTGTAGGCCTGGAAGACGAATCCGATGCGGTCGCGGCGCAGGTGACTCAACGACCGACGGCTCATCCCGCCCAGATCCTTGCCCTCGAGCCGAACGAGTCCGGACGTCGGACGATCGAGCGCGCCCACGATGTTCAGGAGGGTGGTCTTGCCCGAGCCCGACGGTCCGTAGAGCGCCGTGAGCTCACCGGCCCCGACCTCCAGGCTCAGGCCGCGGAGCGCGTGCACCTCGACCTTCCCCTGTTGGTAGACCTTGGTGACGTTCTCCACCGAGACGATGGCGTCGTGCGAGGGCATCGAATCTCTCCTGGAAGGTCCCGGGCAGGCCACACGCCTGCCACTGCATTCGGGCAGGCCCTGCGACTCCCCTTCTTCAGCGACCTGCTACACGAGTCGGATGGTCTCGACGGGTGCCACGCGGCCCGCCTTCCATGCCGGATAGATCCCGGCCACCAAGGTGGCGGCCAGCGCGGCCAGCGCAATCACGACGGCATTGATCGGGAAGATGCCGACCTTGAAGATCGGCGAGACCGCCACGCCGGCCACCTCCGAGCCTCCCTGCCCGACCATGGCCGTCATGTCGATGCCCGTGTGTGCCAGATACACGTAGGGCCCGATGATCAGCACCGCCCCGACCACGAGCCCCACCAGCCCCAGCCAGAGGCTCTCGAACATGACCATCGCGTACAGGTCGCCGGGGCTGTAGCCGATCGCGAGCATGATCCCGAACTCGCGCATCCGCTCGGTGACGCTCACGAACAGCGTGTTGAAGATGCCCGCGGCGATGAGCACGGCGATCAGGATCTTCATGAAGTTGGCGCCGCCGACCTTCAAGGCGATAAAGCCGGCTAGCTCCGGCTGGCTCTCGTGCCATGGAAGCGCCACGGCGCCGCTGTCGAGCGTGGCCCCGATTCGCGCCGCCACTTCGTCGCTCCGGCGCTGGTCGTCGATGAAGACGGCCACCTCGGTCGCCTCGTCCGGCCCGTATCCGAGCGCCTCACGCATCGTGTTCAACGGCAACAGGCAGAGGCCCCCGTCCACGCCGGGCGCACCCGTGTGAACGATACCCGAGACGCGGGCCAGCCCCGAGATGATGTCGCCGTTCTTGTCGGTCATGTTGTAGACGACCTTCTTGCCCAGCGTCACGCCCAGGTTCTCCGCCAGGCGGGAGCCGAGGACGATCCCACCGTCGTCCGCCGTCGGAAACATCACCCCCTCCGTGAACGCGTTCTCCACGGCGAGGGTCGTCGTATCCTCCGTGGCGGGATCGATGGCCACGAAGGCGGCCCCCTGGCTGTTCGTGGCCGTGGACAGCAGCGTCTGGCCCACGATGCGCGTCACCACGCGCCTTACGTCCGGCTCCCCCCGCGCGGCCGCCGCGATCCGCTCCGTTCCGCGTACGGTCTTGGCCAAGGTGGGCGCGTCCTGAAACTCCTCGTTCTGCACCGTCACGTGCCCTCCGCCCAACCGCGCAGCCAGGTCGATCATGTCGGCCCAGTTGCGGTCCTGCATCGCCGTGAGAAAGACGGCCAGGAAGAGCCCGAAGGCGATAGAGGAGAGCGTGAGCGCGGTGCGTCGGCGATTCCGCCAGAGGTTTCGCCAGGCGATTCGTGCGAGCATCCGTGGACTCATCGGTCTCGTTCGCTCAACGGTGCTGGATCGCCCGGATCGGGCTGATCCAGGCGGCCTTGGCGGCCGGATACACGGCGGCCACGGCCACGATGAACAGAAGCGTGAAGAGCGGTCCGACGAAGACCCGTGGCTCGATGACGCCGCGCCAGACCGGATCCAGGACCATGCCCATGATCGCCATCCCACCGAGGCGGCCCATGTCGATGCCCACGTTCTTCAGGTACCAGAGGGCCGGCGCCGCGAGCGCCCCGCCCACGACGATGGCCAGCGCGGTCTGGACGGCGCATTCGCCGAAGATCATGCCCAACACCTGGCTGGGCGCATAGCCGATGGCCTTGAGCACCCCGAACTCTCGGATGCGCTCGAAGACGGCCATGAGCATCGCGTTCAGGATCAGGATGCCGATGGCCACGTACACGATGAGGAAGACGATCATCATCACGCCGCGCGCCGAATCCAGCATGGACGCCAGCGTGGGCGAGAGCTCCCTCCAGGTCTGCACGCGCTCTCCGGGTGCCAGCGCCCGGACGTCCGCGGCGAAGGCGTCGAGCGTGGTCGCGGGCGGGCGCCGCAGGATGATCTCGTGCGCTCCGGTCGGGAACGCGAAGAAGCGCCGAAACGCCTCCTGGGTCATGAAGACCCCGGCACGGTCGGCACCCTCGCTGACGACCTGGAGGACGCCCCGCACCACGAAGAGGTCGTTGGCCATGCTGCCGTCGGCCGCCTGACTGACCAGCACGAGCTCGTTTCCGGGCTTCACCTCCAGCGTGCGAGCCAGCTGGTGGCCGACGACCACCTCGTTGGGCCGGCTCGGATCGAGCCAGGCCCCACTCTGGATCCGCTCGTCGATCCGGCTCACCATGCTGTCCCGCGCGACGTCGATTCCATAGAGGGTCACGCCGGCCGACGCCTCGCCGGCCGCTCCGAGCCCGAATCCGAGGAGGCGCGCCGTGGCATGATAGCCCCGCTCGTCGAAACGCCGCAGGAGCGCGTCCGGGTCCTGAATGCTGGAGTAGAGGGAGGGATCGTCCTCGTAGTCGGGCGCGTGGATCTGCACGTCGCCGAGCTCGAGATCGAGAATGTTGCGCTCCATCGAGCGCAGGTAACCCTCCACGAGGCTCGAGTAGACGATCATCACCGTGAACGCCAGCGTGGTGGCGGCCACGGTCACCAGGGTCCGCCGCCGGTTGCGCCACACGTTGCGCCAGGCCATTCGCAGGATGCTCAACCATTCACTCCTTCATCGATCGCGGCACGCGCTGCGCCACCCTGTCATCATCTCGCACGAGCGGCCTCGCTTCAAGCCCGACCGTCTTCGGGAAGCGGAACGCTTCTTGCTGCACAAAGGGACATCACGCAGTCCTCTGAGATCCCCCCGGCCGTCCCCCTCGATGACCGCCAACGACGACAACGGCCGCGCGTACCCGGTTCACCAGGGATTCAAGCGCTTCGCGCCCGGGCCCGACTGCGTCCACGTTCCCGTCTCGTCCCGCAAGGCGGCGCTCGCGGGCCTCGCGTTCTATCCGGCGTGCAGCTCCGAATCCGTTCGCCACCAGAAGATGGCGTGGGCCCTGACGCGCGTCCTGGGTCCCCACATGCTGCCCGGCCGCTCGGACGCGTGGGCTCCTCCCATGGAGCCGTCCGTCTGGCGGACCCTCGCTGCCCGCTGGCGGCAGGCCTCGGGTGACTTCGACGGCTTCGCCGTCTCCAATCGATACGGCGCCGGGGGCGGGCTGCGTGTGCTCCTGCTCCGGGACGGCGAGCCGAGAGCGGTCGCCAAGCTCCATCCCTCGATCTCGCACCGATGCGGACGCGAGGAGCTGGCCCTCTCGCTGATGGCCCTCTCGCGACCCCGATCCTTCCGCGTTCCCGGGATCCTCACGGCCGGCGTGGTCGAGGGGTGGTGCTACCTCCTGGTGCGCCCGCTTCCGCCCAGAATCCATCGCGTCCCCACCCAGCCACCGCTCGGCCGCATCGTGGCCGAGATCCATACCGGTCTCTCCGGGCTCCCTCGTCCGAGCGACGTGCCGCACCACTGGTATCCGATCCATGGGGAGCTCGCGCCCTGGACGCTCCGGGAGCTTCCCGACGGGAGCCTGGTCATCCTCGACTGGGACAATGTCACCTGGGGACCGCCCGGAGCCGACGAGGTCTTCTATCGAGGCGCGGCGGCGGTGGTGACGGGCCGGCACCCCGGTCCCATCCACGTCCGGGAGGCCGTGGAGTTCTGGCGGCGACGGATCCTGAGCGGCTCGGTCCCCGACGATCGCGGGCCCGATTTCGCGGAGGCTCTACTCGCCGCGATGGACGGGATGGCGTCGCGTTAGACGGGACGGGTCTCGGCCCGAATGGACCGGATGGCGTCTCCACGATGGGGCGGGACTCGCCCGCCCGAGGGGCCGATTGGCGGGTCCGTCCACCGCTCTTGCGCCATGCATCGCCGGGTCGCGCTCGATCAGCACACTGGCGTTCCCGGCCGCCACCCCCTTTCTTTCCTGCCTGTTGCCGTGCCTGCGGAAGTTCGATACATCGCAGGCGTCCAATCTCGGCCCTCCCCGTCCGTGCCCAGCGAACCCGACCATGATCCGAACTCTCATTCTTGGTTCGTTGCTCGGCCTCTTCTCGGGGGTGGTCCCGGGGCCGTTCACCGCGTTGATCGCGGTCACGGCGCTCCGACACGGTTTCTGGGCCGGATTCCGCGTGGCCGTCTTGCCGCTGGTCTCCGAGACGGCGGTGATGGGCCTCACGGCGCTCCTCCTGTCGCAGCTCAACGACCAGACGCTCCGATGGATGGGCATCGCAGGCGGCCTCTTCGTTCTGTTCCTTGCCGCCCGCACGTACAGGGAATCGAACGAGAATCCGGTCGACGAGCCCACGATCAGCTCGGGACGGCGGACGCTGGATGCCATGATGCTGGCGGTCCTGTCTCCGGCGCCGTGGGTGTTCTGGCTCCTGGTCGGCTCCCCGCTCTTCCTCAGCGCGTACCACCAGGGATGGGGGCATGCGGCCGCGTTCCTCGGCGCCTTCCTGTTCGTGTTCGTGGGGATCTACGTGGGTGTCGCGCGCGCGGCGTCCTGGGGACACCGGCGCCTGCCCGACCACTGGTACCGTCGGGTCATGATCGGGGCCGCCATCGCGCTCGCCATCGCCGGGGCCGTGCTTCTGTGGCAGTCCTGGATCGGCAACTTCCATCGCATGGTGCGGGGCTCCGAGAGCATCCGCGATATCCTGAACGACACACTTCGGACCCGTTGAAGCGGCTCCCGCGGCCCGGCGCCCCGCCCGCTCCGACGCGGAACCCATACAAACCCTCGTGAGACGACTCCATCCGGAGAGCCATCCTTGAAGATCACCCACATCGCCGCCTACCAGGTCGACCTCCCCCTTCACGAAGGCCGCTACGCCTGGTCGGGAGGCAAGTCCGTCGACGTCTTCGACAGCACGGTGGTTCGGGTCGACACCGACGAAGGGATCACCGGGTGGGGCGAGGTCTGTCCGCTCGGACCGGTCTACCTCCCGGCGTACGCGCAGGGCGCGCGCACCGGCATCCTGGAGATCGCCCCGGAGCTCCTGGGCGAGGATCCCACCGGGCTCGAGCGCCTCGTGCGTATCATGGACCGGACGCTGCAGGGCCATCCCTACGCCAAGTCGGCGATCGACATGGCCTGCTGGGACATCCTCGGCAAGGTGTCCGGGCAGCCGCTGTGCACGCTCCTGGGAGGCCGATACGGCGAGGACTTCGTGCTCTATCGCGCCATCTCCCAGCGGCCTCCGGAGGAGATGGCCGAGAACGTGGCCGGCTACCGAGAGGCCGGCTACCGCCGCTTCCAGCTCAAGGTCGGGAGCGACCCGTCCACCGACATCGAGCGCATCAAGGCCGTTCGCGAGGTGCTCGAGCCCGACGACGTGCTCGTGGCCGACGCGAACACCGGCTGGCTCATGCACGAGGCGGCGAGGGTCGTCCGAGGGGTACGCGATGTCGACGTCTACATCGAGCAGCCGTGCAAGAGCTACGAGGAGTGTCTGACGATCCGGCGACGCACGGACCATCCGTTCGTCATGGACGAGTCGATCAACGGCATCGACGTCCTGCTGCGCGGCCACGCCGACGGTGCCATGGACGTGGTGAACATCAAGATCAGCAAGTTCGGCGGGCTGACCCGGGCGCGGCAGGCCCGGGACCTGTGCGCGTCGATGGGCATCGCGATGACGGTCGAGGACAGCTGGGGCGGTGACATCATCACGGCCGCGATCGCGCACCTGGCCCACAGCACGCCGACCGAGCTCCTGTTCACCTCGACGGACTTCAACAGCTACGTGACCGTGAGCACCGCCGATGGGGCGCCGAAGGGCGTCAACGGCCGCATGCGGGCGTCCGAGGCGCCCGGCCTGGGCGTGGAGCCGCGGATGGAGGTGCTCGGAGAGCCGGTGCTCGAGGTGGGATGAGGGAACTCGCCGGTCGGGCGCGCCCGACCCGACGGACACCGGCAGCCGGACGGCGGCCCGGCACCACCGGGGGACAGCCCCCGGAATCGGGATCCGGCGCTAGTTCGCGCGCACCAGCGTGATCTGACCGCCGTTGGGACCCGTCCAGGTCCCCTGCACCGTGTCCGTGCCCACGAAGTGCCCACTGAAGGTCGCGCTCGATCCGTCCTGGTACGACATGGACAGAGTGATCTCGGCGTTCTTGTACGTGCCCGAGATCGTGTAGCTGCCGATGACCTGGTGCTGGGCGTCGAGGTCCTGGCCCGTGCCCGTGACCGAGCTACCCGAGGACGTGAGCTGTAGAGACTTACCCTCCAGGGTCGTCGTGTTCGTCCAGACCCACGTGCCGTTGAGGGCGCCTTCGGGGGCGACCGCCGTGGTCTTGCATCCGGCCACGGCCAACAGGAGGACGAGACTGAGGCGAGGCAGGGCTCTCATGGCCATCTCCGGAAGCGGTTGGGGCGAACGCTCCTAAAGATACGAATCTCCGTGCCTCGCAGCAGACACCGGCGTGGATTCTCGACGATGGCGTTGGCGGCCGGGGCCCCGTGCGTCTCCGTGTCCGCCCGTTACGGTCCGCCCTGCAACCCCAGCTGCTTCTTCAGGAACGCCACGGTCCGCGGCCACGCGTCCTGGGCCGCGGCCAGATTGGCCTTCTGCTCCTCGGGGTTGGGCTCCGGATGGAGCGGGTCGTCCTGCGCCCGCATGAAGCCGTGGATCGCACCCTGATAGTTGCGGCCGAAGTAGTCCTTGCCGAGCGCGTGCATCGTGGAATCGATCGCCGGCATCAGCGCGCCGATACGGGCGTCCTTCGAGCCGCTGAGCAGCATGACCGGCTCGTCGATCTTCTTCAGCGAATCGACCACCAGGGCGCCGTTCCGCGTGTAGGGCGTCCCGTAGAAGGCCACGCCCCCCGAATAGCCGGGAACGCCCCCGTTGATCGCGTAGCCCCAGGTGGTGGAGCCGCCCCAGCAGAACCCGATCACCGCGTAGCGATGCTCGGCCGAAGCGAGCGACATCGCATAGCGCGCGGCGGCGGTCACCCCCGCGTTCTTGTCCGCGCTCGGCACGCCCCGGATGATCTTCACCGAGCTGTCGCGCGAGAGCTCGACCGTCGACGGTCCGCCGCGCACCCGCGAGTTGAGGTCCGGAGCGATGGCGATGAATCCTTCCGCCGCCACCTGATCGGCGACCGCGCGAACCCACGTGGTGAGCCCGAAGATCTCGTGCACGACCACCACGACCGGTGAGTGCTCCCTCGAGGTGACCGGGTAGACGACGTACGCCATGAGGGAGTCCTTCTGGCCGTCGCCCCAGGGGATCTCCACCCATTCGGCGTGCCGCGGGCTCTCGTTGATGCGCGCTTCGGCGGCGTCGTTGCTGGCGGGGAGGTCGGGGTGGCCCTGGGCCGATGCACGAAGCGGCACGACCAGCGAGAGCGTGGCGAATGCGACGACCAGCGAGGCCGGGCGGAAGCGGGGGCTCGGCATGGGTACCTCCGGGAGGTGGCGGAAGGGTGATGCTCGATACGCTACCGCGTGGCCACGCGTCGGGAAAGGGCGTGGCGCCGCTCGGTAGGGGGCGGTTCCGCCGGCCTGCGCAGCCGCGGCTACCCTCCGGCGCCTCCGGAACGGGCCGGGGTCGGGTCCCTGGTGG
>CAZVYM010000096.1:0-15824 GCA_964630935.1 uncultured Gemmatimonadaceae bacterium
TCGTGGTGGACGACGCCATCGTCGTGCTGGAGAACATCTTCCACTACATCGAGCGGGGCCGCCCCGCGCGCGAGGCGGCGAGCACCGGGACCGCCGAGATCTTCTTCGCGGCGCTCGCGGCCACGCTCTCGATCGTGGCCGTGTTCATCCCCGTGGCCTTCACGCAGGGGCTCGTGGGCCGGTTCCTCTTCCAGTTCGGCGTCACGGTGGCGATCGCCGTGCTCTTCTCGCTCTTCGTCGCGCTCACGCTCACGCCGATGCTGAGCTCGCGCATGCTGTCGCTCAGAACGAAGCACGGGCGCGTCCACCGCGCGCTGGACGCGTTCCTGGACAGCGTCGACTCGGGCTACCGGCGGCTGCTGGATTACGCGCTGGCACACCGCCTCGTGATCATCTTCACCGCAGTCGGCGCGTTCGCCGCCGCCCTCGTGATGGGGGCGTTCATTCCGCGCGAGTTCATGTCGGACGTGGACCAGGGGCAGTTCAACATCCGGCTCAAGGCGCCGATCGGCTCCTCCATCGACTACACCGACCGGTATCTGCGCCAGGCGGAGCGGATGGTGCGGAGCGACTCGGCCGTCGCGGGCGTATTCTCGACCATCGGACTGGGCGGCACGTCCGGCGTGAACGACGCCGAGATGGTCGTGACGCTCGTGGACGCGTCGGAGCGCTCGCGCACGCAGGACCAGATGATGACGGAGTATCGGCAGAAGCTGAACGAGATTCCCGGCGTGGTCGCCTACGTGGAGCGCTCGGCCGGCGTGAGCTCGGGGGCGCGCAACACGCCGATCCAGCTCGTGCTGCAGGGCGGCGACCTCGACGAGCTCTCGAGCGTCGGCAAGGCGGTGACGGACTCGCTCCAGCACATTCCCGGGCTCGTCGACGTGGACTACGATCTCCAGCTCCAGCAGCCGGAGGTGGACGTCACGGTGAACCGCGACATCGCGGCGGCGCTCGGCGTGAGCGCGCTCGACGTGTCGCAGACGGTGAACGCCATGGTGGGCGGGCTGCGCATCTCCAACTTCAAGAGCGGGGGCCACCGTTACGACGTGCGTGTGCAGGCGCTGCCGAGCCAGCGCGCCACGCCGAGCGACCTGGATCGGCTGTCGACGCGCGCCGCGGACGGGTCGATCGTGAGCCTCGCCAACGTGGTCGACGTGACGGAAGGCACGGGGGTCACGGCGATCCCGCGGCTCGACCAGCAGCGGGCGACCACGATCTTCGCCGACCTCGCCCCGTCACTTCCCCTCAGCGAGGGACTCTCCGAGTCGCTCGCGGCGGCCCACCACCTCGTTCCACCGGGCATGAAGATCACGCTCGGTGGGCAGTCCCAGATGTTCCAGGAGTCGTTCGCGAGCCTCTTCTTCGCGATCGAGCTCTCGATCGTGATCATCTACATCGTGCTCGCGGTGCAGTTCGAGCACTTCCTCCATCCGTTCACGCTCATGTTCGCGCTCCCGCTCGCCGTCACCGGCGCGTTCGGCCTCATGCTGATCACGGGGACGCGGCTCGGGATCATCGGGATGATCGGGATGATCCTGCTGATGGGCATCGTGATGAAGAACTCGATCCTGCTCATCGACCTGACCAACAAGCGCCGCGACGAAGGGATGGGGATCTACGAAGCGCTCAAGGAGGCGTGCCCGCGCCGATTGCGCCCGATCCTCATGACCTCGGCCGCGATCACCTTCGCGGCGATCCCGGTGGCGCTGCAGCTGATGTCGGGGAGCCAGATGCGCGCGCCGCTCGCCGTGGTCGTGATCGGGGGAATCATCAGCTCGACCCTACTGACGCTCGTGGTGGTGCCGGTCGTCTACACCTACATGGACGCGGTGCCGGGCCGACTGCGCCGGCTCTTCCGGCTGGGGAGGGGCGAGGTCGCGTCGGGCGAGGGATAGCGTTCCCGAAGGCGGGCGCCGGAGCCTACGATCTCGCCCGTCGTCGGAGGCGCACGCCGGAGCCTACGATCCCGCCCGTCGTCGGAAGCGCACGCCGGAGCCCACGACCCCGCCCGTCGTCGGAAGCGCACGCCGAGCGACGCGCCGCTTCCGCCCGCCCTCAGAAGCGCACGCCGAGGCTCACCTCCAGGAGGTGCGCGGTCACGGGCTTGCTCGGGACGATCGGCTGCTGCACCGCGACGTCCTGGAGGCGCACGCCGGCGTGGCGGTAGTGGAGCCCGAGCGTGAAGGGACCGTGGATGCCCACGTCGAGCCCGACGGAGAGCTCCATGGCGTTCTGCGAGCGCGTGGACGAGGAGTCCGCCGCCGGGTCGC
This sequence comes from uncultured Gemmatimonadaceae bacterium, assembly GCA_964630935.1. Lineage (GTDB taxonomy): Bacteria > Gemmatimonadota > Gemmatimonadetes > Longimicrobiales > Gaopeijiaceae > SZUA-318. The sequence goes on from CAZVYM010000096.1 coordinate 2,274, forward strand.
TCACCAGCGCGCCGATCTCCACGCCGACCTCCGGCTGCACCAGGTGGCCGCCCGCCATGAGCTCGGGCGCCACCGCGAGGCCCGCGCCCACCAGGTAGTGACGCGCGGACTCGGTTCCCGAGCCCGCCAGCGTGTTGCCCGAGACGGTCGCGAAGTCGAACACCCCACGGACCGGACCGACCACGTGGCGCGAGACGCCGACCGCCACGCCGTTGGCGCCGGAGAGCGCTCCGTCGCTCCATCCGGCGTGCGCGTATCCGACCGTGACGTGGAAGGCCGGGGAGACCGAGACCGAAAGGGGCACGTCGCTCGCGGGGGTCTGAGCCGAGGCCGCCGCGGGCGCGACGAGCGCGAGGAGCGTGGCGGCCAGCAGCGCAGCCGTCGGGCAGGGTCGTGGGCTCATCTCGATGCGTCCCATCAATACGTCCCGAGCGCGGCGCTCCAGCGGGCGCGCGCGACGTTGAACTGGAAGAGGGCCTGTGCGTAGTTGGTGCGCGCCTGCGTCGCGGCGAGCTCCGCCGCGCCGAGCTCGACCTGCGTCGTGAGGCCGTTCTGGAAGCGGGTCTGGGCGATCTCGAGCGCGCGCTCGGCGACCGACACCGTCTCGCCCGCGGCCTCGACCTGGGCCTGCGCGGCGTCGAGCGCGTCGGCGGCCTGCTGGACCTCGAGCGCCACGTCCTGCTGCTTGGCCGTGAGCCGAGCTTGCTCCTGGCGCAGCTGGGCTCGGTCCTGCAGGACGCGTCCCTGAGAAGCCCGCCCGTCGAACAGCGACCACCCGAGCGAGAACCCCGCCTGGAGGCTCTGGGAGAAGTCGCGGTCCTGCGGAATGAAGTCGGCCGACGAGGCCCGCCGCAGCAGGGAGACGTTGAGGCTGAGCGTCGGCCACGCCTTGGTGCGCTCCACGGTCACTGCGGCCTCCCGAAGCTGCACCATGCGCTGCTGGGCCTCGAGGTCGGGACGACGATCGACGGACTGGGCGACCGCGGCGGAGTCCGGCCGCTCGAACGGCTCGAAGGCGAGCGTATCGGTGAGCACGACCGGCGAGGTCAGCTCGATGCCGAGCGTCCGCTTGAGGCCGTCGCGATCCTGCTTGAGGGCGCTCCGCGCCTGGATCAGCCCCGGTCGCAGGTTCTGCACCGCGACCACCGCCGTGAGCGAGTCGTATTCCGACGCGAGCCCGGCCACGGCCTTCTGGCGCACCTCGTCGTAGCGCCGCCGGGCCTCGTCCAGCGCTTTCTGCTGCACCACCACGAGCGCGCTGTCGAGCAGGACCTGGTAGTAGGCGACCTTCGCCGCGAGGGCCACCTGGTCCTTGGTGGCGTCGAGGCTCCGGGCGGCGAACTGGCGCGCGAGCCGGGCCGCGCGCGTCGAGATCCCCAGGGAAGCGTCGAAGAGCGTCTGCCGGAGGGTGAGGCCGAACGTGTTGTCGTTGGCCGATCCGATCGAGATCTGCTGGAGCTGGCCGCCCTGATTGAAGAAGATCACCGGCCGCTGCACGTTGCGCGCGTAGTTGTACGAGAAGTCGAGCTTGGGAAGGGCGTCGGCTTCGGTCGTGATCAGCGCTCCCTCCGCCTGATCCACCGTCGCGGAGGCCACGCGAATCTGGTCGTTGTGCGCGAGCGCCAGCGATACCGCGTCGTCGAGCGAGAGCCGGGCGGCCTCCGCGGGCCGCTGGGCGGCGCTCGGGGCGGGGAAGGCCGCGACGAGCGCGGCGCACGCGACCGTGATCCCGAGGTGAGCCTTCATTCCACTTCGTCCTTCCGGGGCGCGACGCCCCGCAGCCATATGTCGACGTAGCCCTGCATGTCCCGGGCGGTCACGTGGTCCTTGCCGAGGAGCTCGCGCACGATGATCTGGTGGATCAGCACCGAGTCGAGCGCGCGCGCAGCCATCCGAGGATCCAGGTCGGCCCGCACCTCTCCGCGCGCCTGGGCCCGCTCGATCAGCCGCACGAGACTCTTCACGGGCCCCCCGATGTGCTGGGCGGCGATGCGCCGTCCGAGCGGCCGCCGTTCGAGCGCGCTGAAGAGCGCCAGGCGCACGAGGTCGGAGCCCTTTCGATGTTGCTCCATGAAGGCGGCCGACAGGTGCTCCGCGACCTCGGCGAGCGGCGCGTCGGCCGCTTCTTCGAGGAGGCCCGTCAGCGAGCGCTGACCCTGGAGCAGCTCCTCGAGGATCTCCTCGTAGAGCGCTTCCTTGGAGGGGAAGTGGAGGAAGATCGTCGCTTCGCTGACACCCGCCGCCTTCGCGAGCTGCTTCGTCGTCGTGCCCCGAAAGCCGGATTTCGCGAAAACCTGAATGGCCGTGTCGAGGATCTGTTGATGGCGACGCTCGTGCGTCAGCCGAGCCATCGCACGCTCCTGGCTACGTAAACTGAGTGAACGCTCAGGAAGAAAGCACGATCACGAGGGAGGCGCAAGGTGGGGCTTCGGCGACCCACTTCGGCGCTGGAGCGATCCCCGTCGGCGCCCATTCGACGTTCGCCGACGGGACTTCCTCGCCGAGGAGCTCTTCACGGCGCTGGAGTCGCTCGCCTCAGGCCGCCTGGACGCCAAGGCTCGGGGCCGCTGAGGGAGCGGAGCGCTCGGGACGCTCGGGGCTCCGGTTATGCGCGAGCACGCCCACCAGCACGAGCGTCACGACGATCTGGGCCAGGACCAGGCTCACGACGAGCAGGGGCTGGCCGGCCAGAAAGCGCTCCGGCCCTGGAATGGAAGGCGAGAGAAGGGACAGGTTCGCGAGGTTGGCGAGCACGACGAGCGCCAGCAGCCCCCTTCCGCCGCGGTAGATGCGCCAGCACGCCACCCCGTACGCCAACTCGATCAGGAAGGCCGCGAACGGCGCCGCGTCGTAGAGGCCGAGTCCGAGCGCCGGGGAAGCCCGACCCGGCCAGAGCACCAGGTCGTGCGCGTGGGTCAGCAGGTCGAGCACGAGGTGCGACGCGATCCCGAGACCGACCGCACGCCCGAGCGCCCGGCGTCCCAGCCCGAGCTCGAGCACGACCCAGGCGAGCAACGCGGCGCCGAGGGCCGTCGCGATGGAATGGGACCAGGGCATGTGCGCGAGGTGGATGTCGGCGACACTGTGCACGATCGGCTCCGTGGTCGTGCGTTCGATGCCCAGGTAGTTGAGCACCACCCAGGCGAGCTCGCTCGCCTGCACCGCCAGGAGCAACGGCACCATTCGCACCGAGGGATAGCGGCGCTTGATCACGAGCGCGGTGACGGCATGGTCGATGGCGAACATCATCTGTCTCCCGTGGTTTTGAGGTGGACATGCGTTAGCGACCGCTAACATACAGGCCCCGAAAAAAAGGCCCCTTCAGCCGGCGAGTCGATGGAAGAGCGTGACGAGCCGGCTCTGCCAGCTCGAGGGAGGACCGGGTGCGGCCCCCACGTGGATCATCCGTGCCAGCTCGGCGAGCGTTCCCTGCATGCCGGCCGCGGCGACGTCCACGTCTACCTCTCCGGCGCCGACCCGCGGCGCTTCACGCATCAGGCGGCGGCCGAGCCCGATCATCGTCCTCCGTCGCACGCTTCCCTTGGCCTTCGGCCACAGGACCCGCGCGCTGTCGGACAGGAACGCGAGCACGTCGGGATACGCCTCGAAGAGTCCCAGCCAGGCGGCGACGTAGCGCTCGAGCTTCTCGTCGAACGTCCCACCCGCGCGGAGCGCGGCGTCACACGTCTTCCACACCCGCTCGTGGCAGGTCTCGAACAGGTGGAGCGCAAGCGCCTCTTTGCTCGGGAAATGGCGGTAGAGGGCGGGATTCGTGTAGCCGCTCTCGCGGGCGATGTCTCGAATGCTGGTACCGGCCAGTCCGTGCTCGCTGAACAGCCGCAGCGCGGCGCGGAGGATCTCGCGCTTGGCCGGCGCGTCGTCCGGCTGGACGTAGAAGGGCAGGGGCGGCGTCATGCTCTGTAGTTAGCGATTGCTAACGCATCTGTCAAGTGACGAATAGGGCCACGGAGGCCCCGCGAAGCGGTGTGACGGCCCGTTGAAACCATCGGGGGGTTGGTGCCGTCCAAGGGGGTAGATCTTCGCGACACGCGACCCTCTTGGCCTTGGTCTCTCCATATGCTCCGATTCGTATCCGTCGGCTTCGTGCTCGTGGTTCTGGCGTTGCCTCCGTCCCTCTCGGCGCAGACGTCGACGCACCAGGTGGATCCCGGGGATCCGGCGGAGCCACCGGTCGCGAGCGCGACCGAGTCCACCGGACAGATCCGCATCGACGGCCGCCTGAACGACGCCGCCTGGCAGCGGGCCAGGCCGATCACGGCGTTCCGCCAGTATCAGCCCGACGAGGGCGCGCCCGCCTCGCTCCGTACGGAGGTGCGGGTCCTCTTCGACGACGACGCGCTCTACATCGGCGCGCGCATGGTCCAGCCCGGCGGCGTGGCGGCCCCGCTGGCCCGACGCGATCAGCTTCTGGACGCGAGCGGCGACAACGGGTCGTTCAACTCGCTCACCTCCGACAAGCTGATCATCGATCTCGACCCCTACCACAACCACCTGGACGACATCCTCTTCGAGGTGAACCCGGCGGGCGTGAAGGGCGACGAGCACGACGGCGATCCGTCTTGGGATCCGGTCTGGGACGCGGCCACGCAGGTGGACTCGACGGGCTGGACGGCGGAGCTCCGCATCCCCTACAGCCAGCTGCGCTTCTCGCGCGACTCGGTCCAGACCTGGGGCATGCAGGTGTGGCGCTACATCGACCGGCTGAACGAGCGCGACATGTGGTCGTTCTGGCCCCAGAACGGACCCGGCGGACCCGCCTTCTACGGCGAGCTCGAGGGCCTGCGCATCCCGAGCCGGCCGCGCCAGATGGAGGTGATGCCCTATGCCGTCACGGGGGGCACGTTCCGATACGCGGCGCCCGGCGATCCCTACCACGACGGCCACGCGATGCGCGTGAGCGCCGGGGCCGACGTGAAGGTGCTGCTCACCTCGAATCTGACGCTCGACGGAACGCTGAACCCGGACTTCGGCCAGGTCGAGGTGGATCCGGCGACGCTCAACCTCACGGCGTTCGAGACGTACTACTCCGAGAAGCGCCCCTTCTTCATCTCCGGCGCGAGCTCGTTCAGCTTCGGCGGTATGCGCTGCTTCTTCTGCAGCAACACGTCCGGCCTGAGCGCCTTCTACTCCCGCCGCATCGGCCGGCCACCGCAGCTCGCCGGCTACGTCCAGGACAACTCCGAGTATGCGGACATCCCCGAGAACACCTCCATCATCGGGGCGGCCAAGATCACCGGACGCACACAGGGAGGCTACAACGTGGGCGTGCTCGACGCGCTCACGAGCCGAGAGACGGCGAGCTTCCGGACCACGGCGGGCGGTCCCGAGTCCACTCAGGTCGTGGAGCCGCTCACCAACTACTTCGTCGGCCGCGTCAAGAAGGAGTTTCGCGGCGGAGCCACGACGTTCGGCGGGATCGTGACGTCGGCGGCGCGCCAGATTCCGGACAGCGTGGTGGGGGACCGACTGCGCAGCCACGCCGAGGCGGTCGGCGTCGACTGGCGGCATTATTGGAAGCGGCGCGAGTACTCGTGGATGGGCAGCGTGTTGGTCTCGAACGTCGCGGGCTCGGCGGCCGCGATCGCGGCGACCCAACGCTCCAGCGCCCACTACTTCCAGCGCCCGGATCGCCAGGAGACCGGGGACGGGCTCTTCGACGCCCGTTACGACCCCACGGCCACGTCGCTGCGCGGCTACGGGCTCTTCACGCGGGTGGGCAAGGACAACGGCACGCTCCTGTGGGAGGCGATGTCGAACATCCGGAGCCCCGGCTTCGAGGTCAACGACCTCGCGTACCTGAACGAGGCGGACTACACCTGGTTCAACGGCAACATCGCGGGCAACTGGACTCGGCCGACCTCGTGGTACCGGAACATCTTCACGAGCTTCGGCGGGGCGACCAAGTACAACTACGACGGGGATCGCACCTGGTCGCAGATCCAGGCCTTCTACGCGATGGAGTTTCCCAACTACTGGAACCTGCGGGTGATGGGCATCCGGTCGCTGCCGTCCTACGACGACCGGCTCACGCGCGGCGGTCCGGTGGTGAAGCGGACGGGCTACGACGTGGCGAGCGTCGAGGTGTCGACCGACGCGCGTCGCTCGGCGGTCTTCGACATCAGCGTGCAGGGCTCGGCGGGCATCGACTCCAACGCCCGATCGTTCGTGGTCGGGCCCGGGCTCGCGCTCAAGCCCGCGGCGAACATCTTCCTGCAGCTCTCGCCGATGTACCACTACGACGAGGACGTGGCCCAGTACGTGACCTCCGTGGACGACCCCACGGCCACGGCGTTCTACGGCACCCGCTACGTGTTCGGATTCATCAAGACGCGGACGGTGTCGCTGGACACGCGCCTCAACTGGACGTTCACGCCGAACCTGACGCTGCAGCTCTTCGCGCAGCCGTTCATCGCGAGCGGCGACTACACCTCGTTCCGCGAGTTCGCCCGGCCGCGCACGCTCGACAAGCTGGTCTACGGCAAGGATATCGGGACGATCTCGTTCAACGCGGACTCGGCCACGTACACCGTGGATCCGGACGGCTCGGGCCCGGCGCAGCCGTTCACGTTCGACAACCCGAACTTCACGAACACGGCGCTGCGCGGCACGGCGGTGCTGCGCTGGGAGTACAGGCCGGGCTCCACGCTCTACTTCGTCTGGACGCAGCAGCGCGCGGGCTCGGATGCGGCGGGGAGCTTCAACTTCAACAGCGCGCGCACGGCCATCCTCAACGACCGGCCCGTGAACGTCTTCCAGATCAAGGCGACGTACTGGATCGGGCGGTAGAGGGGGGGGAAGTCGACGCCACGAGACCCCGGGGCCCGGACGCGACGTCGCGCCGGGCCCCGACGCGTGCCGGACTCCCTCTACTCCTGCCGCAGCGCCACCATCGGATCGATGCGTGCGGCCCGGCGCGCGGGAATCAGGCTGGCCACGGCGGCGGTGCCGAGGAGAAGGACGATCCCCGCTGCCATCGCGACGGGATCCGTCGGTCCGACGCCCACCAGCACGCCGCGGATCAGCCTGGCGGCGGGCAGGAGAACCAGGAGGCCCAGCACCAGCCCTCCGGCGGCGTGGCCCAGTCCCTTTCGAACCATGCTTCCGACCACGCGGGAGCGGTCGGCGCCCACCGCTCGCCGGATCGCGATGTCCCGGGTGTGTTGGGCGACCGTGAACGAGACCAGCCCGTAGACGCCGATGAGCGCCAGGAACAGCCCGAGCCCTCCCCCCCAGCCGAGGACCTTCGAGACGAGCCGAAGGTGGATGAACTGCAGGGAGAGCTGGCTCTCGTAGGTGGTCGGAGGCAGGAGCGGCACCTCGCCCGGCGCGAGCTCGATTCGCGAGCGCAGCTCCCGCACCATCGCCTCGGCGCTGGCACCCTTGAGTGTGACCGCCACGGTGCGGGCGGGGTCCTGGTAAAGCGAGGTCCACACGTACGGCGTCGGCGGATCGCCGACATCGAGGTAGGTGCCGTCCGAGGTCACGCCGACGACCTGCAGCGTCATGGGCTTCCTCGAGCCGGCGGCGGGGCTCGGGCTCTTGTCCGTCAGCGTGAACGTGCGTCCCAGCGGATCCTCGCCGGGCCACACTCTGTTGGCGAAGGCCTGGTTGACCACGGCGATGGGCGCGGCGCCGGACCCGTCCCCTTCCTGGATCGTGCGGCCGCGGAGGAGCGGGACGTGCAGCATCTCCAGGTATCCGGGCGTCACCGCGTTCCGGAAAGCGCTCCATCCGCCGTCGGGCTCGTCCGCCGCTCCCGTGGTGACGGCCGCGGCGGCTCCGACCTGGAGGAGGGTCATCTCGAGTCCCCTCGACAACGCCATTCCGGTGGCACCGGGCACCGACGCCAGACGTGACTCGAGGTCGTGATAGAACTGGACCGTGCCGGCGGGGCTCAGCCCGTCGGGGACCTTCTTCGTCGTCACCGCGACGCCCGCGGGATCGAAGCCCAGGTCCATGCTCGTGGCGTCGTGGAGCGAGCGGAGGAAGAGGCCGGCGCCCACGATCAGCACGAGTGCCGCCGCGAACTGGACGGCGACGAGGATGCTGCCCGGCCCCAGCCGGCGGCCGGGCTTGCCCCACGATCCCCGCCCGTCCTTCAGCGCGGGGGCCAGATCCGGGCGGGAGATACGCAGGGCGGGCACCAGGCTGAAGATCAGGCTCGTCGTCAGCGCGACGACGAAGCCGAAGAGATACGCGCGCCCGCCGGGGCGGAAGTCCAGGTGGACGGGCACGTTGATGGGCAGGCTGAACGACCGCATGGCGCCGGTGAGCAGGCCGGCGACCGCGAGGCCCACGAGCCCCGCCCCCACGCCCAGAAGGAGCCCCTCGGCCAGGAGCATGCGCACGACTCGACGCCGGCCGGCGCCGAGCGCCAGTCGCAGGGCCACTTCGCGCCTGCGCCCAACCGCGCGCACCAGGAAGAGGCTGGTGACGTTCGCACACGCGATGAGGAGGATCAGACCCGTGGCGCCGAAGAAGAAGACGGCGACCCCGCCGAGCACCTTGCGCGCCCTGGGGTTGACCCGGGACTCGCGCTCGGGCAGGACCGTGAGGTGGCGGGCGTTGCCGTGATCGTCCGTCCAGGTCTCGTGGTGGTCGCGCACCAGTCGGTCGCCGATGACGGCGATCTGTGCCCGGAGCTGGCCGATGTCCGCGCCTTCGCGGAGCCGTCCCAGAATCAGGTACTCCCGCGCCTTCCGTGCCGCGGGGCCTTCCGGGCCGGCGGACGCGCTCGCCTCGTCCAGGGGAACCCACACGTCCGGTCGTACGGGAACCCGTCGGCTGACCACGCCTTCGGGCGCGACGCCGACGACCGTCACGGGCCGCCCGGCCAGGTGAATCGTACGGCCCACGATGCTTCGGTCTCCGTCGAAGCGTCGCATCCACAGATCGTGGCTGAGGACGGCCACGGGCGCGCCTCCCTCGACCCGTCCCTCCTCGGGCGTGAAGCCGCGGCCCAGCACCGGCCGAATGCCCGTCACGTCGAAGAAGTTCGCCGTGACCGACTCCGCCAGGAGCTGCTCGCCGTGGTCCCCCTCGTCCAGCGACAGGAGCTTCACGGTGGACGCGGTCGCGTCCGAGAGCGCCCGGGCCGAGCGGACGTCCTCGAAGTCCGGAAGCGACGAGGTCCCGTACGTCTCTCCGTCGTCCTCGCTCGTGTAGACCGTCACGAGCCGTCCAGGATCCCGAAGCCAACGCATCGGCGGGTTGAGAATCCCGTCGGCCACGGTGAACACGGTGGTCATGGCCCCGAGCCCGATGCCGAGCGAGAGCACGGTGACGAGGACCGTCGTGGGCGCCTTGGCCAGCGTCCTGATCGCGTAGGTGACGTCGTTCACCAGTCCCTGAATCCCCACGGCCCACCCTCCTCCCTGGTCGGGCACGCGTGCCCGGCGATCGATCGGTCGTCTCCACCCTCTACGGACTCGTGCCAGAAGCGCCGGCCGGAGCGAGCGCGCCACCTGCCGCCGGTACCACGACCGGGCCGCCCTCGCCGAGGTCGCGGCCCGCTCCTCGAACTCCTCCTCGAGGTCGGCCAGCGCGTAGCGTCGGTCGGCCGGCGGGAGCGCCCAGGCGAGGAGCGCTCGTGCGACGCGCGGCGGGCGGGCGGCTCGGCTCACGGCCCTCGTCCGTCTTCGGCGGGCCGGCCGGCCCACGGAATCCCGTCCATCATCTTGCGGAGCATGACGGCGGAGTGGCGGGCGGCCTCCTCGCCCTCGGGCGTGAGGCGGCAGTACTTGCGGGGGCGACCGCGCTGTCCCGGCTCCGGATCCGACGGGTCGACCGCGATCAGTCCCTTCTCCTCCAGACGTCCGAGCGTCGCGTAGAGCGCGCCGATGGACACCGGCCGTCCGGTGCGGTCCTCGATCTCGCGACGCATGGCGGCGCCGTACGCGTCCTCGCCCAGCCGTGCGACGGACAGCATCACGTAGAGCTCGAACTCGGGAAGGAACTTGCCGGTCATGGGTCGTCCTCGGATGATATTTTATCTACATCCGAATGTATTTGCTGGATGCGGGTTCGGGAAGTGCGGGGGCCGAGCTGAAGGACGGCCTCCCCGGGGCCGGGCCGGAGAACAGGAGCCGGGGTGGGTCTTCGATCCGTCGCGGAAGCCGCGGGAAGGCCGTACACTGAACGCTGCGGTATCCTCACCGGGGACCACCGCCGATCCACACATTGGGACCTCCACCTCCCAGGAGCGCACATGCCCACGTATCCCCTCACCGTGAACGGAGCGCGCCATGACGTCGAGGCGTCGCCGGACATGCCGCTGCTCTGGGTCCTGCGCGACCTGCTGGGACTCACCGGCACCAAGTACGGATGCGGCCGGAGTCTGTGCGGCGCCTGCACCGTCCATGTGAACGGCGCCGCCGTGCGCTCGTGCGTCACGCCCGTTTCCCGGGTGGCGGACCGCGAGATCACCACCATCGAGGGTCTCGCCGCCGAGGAGCTCACCGGCCTCCAGAAGGCGTGGCTCGCGGAGGACGTGCCGCAGTGTGGGTACTGCCAGACAGGCCAGATCATGGCGGCCTCGGCGCTCCTCGCCCGGAACCCCCACCCGAGCGACGAGGAGATCGACCAGGCCATGGTCCTCAACATCTGTCGGTGCGGGACGTACCAGAGGATCCGGAAGGCCATCCACAGAGCCGCCCAGGAGGGATGACCATGCCCGTGCTCGTCACCAACGTCTCCCGCCGGAGCGTCATCAAGACCCTGGGGCTCGCCACCGGGTTCGTGCTTTCGACGTCGCTGGTCCCGAGAGGACTGCGCGCCTTGGTCGGGGAGAAGTCGGCCGGCCCCCTCTCTCCCTCGGTCTACCTCGCCATCGACGAGGACGGCATGGTGCGCGTGTACGTCCACCGGGCGGAGATGGGCCAGGGAAGCCGCACCGGGCTCACCCAGATCGTGGCGGACGAGCTCGAGGCCGATTGGGATCGCCTCCGGGTCATGCCCGCCTACGGAGACACCAAGTTCGGTAGCCAGAATACGGACGGATCCTCGTCGATCCGGCTCTTCTACGATGCGTTCCGCACCGCCGGCGCCACCGCCCGTGCCATGCTCGAGCAGGCCGCCGCCGCCCACTGGGGGGTGGAGCGGGGCCAGGTGGAAGCCCGGAACCACCGAGTCCACAACCTGGCGAGCGGGGAGTCCATGGACTATCGCGCGTTCGTGGCGGCGGCCGCCCTCCTCGACGTGCCGGATCCCGAGTCGGTCACCTTGAAGACCCGCGCCCAGCATCGCTACATCGGCAAGCCGGTTCACAACATCTACGCCGAGGATTTCGCGACCGGCCGGGCCGTCTTCGGTCAGGACATGCGCCGCGAGGGCATGGTGTACGCGGTGGCGGCGCGCCCTCCGGTGGTCGGTGGCCGGCTGGTGAAGTACGACCGCGAGGCCGCCCTGGCGGTGGCGGGCGTGCTGGACGTGGTCGAGCTGCCGGTCTTCGAGTGGCCCATGCGCTACCAGCCCCTTGGGGGCGTCGCCGTGGTCGCCACCAACACCTGGTCCGCGATCCAGGGCCGCACTGCGCTCCAGGCGTCCTTCGAGGCCGGGCCGAACGGGGACTACGACACCACCGAGTACGAAGCCTCGCTCTGGCGTGCGATCGAGGAGGGAGGAACGGTCACCTACGACCGCGGGGACGTCCCGGGAGCGCTCGCTTCGTCGGCCAAGCGGATCCGCTCGGACTACTTCGTGCCCCACCAGCACCACATTCCCATGGAGCCCCCCGCGGCGACGGCGGAGTGGGACGGCGACGACCTGAAGATCTGGACCTCGTGCCAGGATCCGCAGGTGGTCCAGAGCACGGTCGCCCCCTACTTCGGCAAGCAGCCGGAGGACGTCTACGTCGAGGTGACGCTGCTGGGCGGTGCGTTCGGCCGGAAGTCCAAGCCGGACTTCGCCGTCGAGGCAGCACTGCTGGCGCGGCACATGGGCAAGCCGGTCAAGATGGTGTGGACCCGCGAGGACGACGTCCGCCACGGCTACTACCACGCCATCTCCGCTCAACGGGTCGAGGTGGGACTGGACGCGGCGGGCAAGGTGCAGGCCTGGGATCACAGGTCCGCGTATCCATCGCTGATGGAGGTCTACTCGGGAGAGCGAACCGACGCGGCCACCTCCTTCGAGGTCGCCCCCGTCATGGAGCAGCCCCTCGCCGTACCCTCCCTCAGGCTCTCGTCCGGCGAGGCGAAGGCCCACGTTCGGGTCGGGTGGCTCCGTTCGGTCACGAGCATCCAGCATGCCTTCGCGGTGGGGTCCATGGTCGACGAGATCGCGGAGGCGACGGGCAGGCGACCCGACCAGGTCTGGAACGACCTGTTCGGCTCGGTGCTCACCGGGGCGGCGTTGAATGATCCGGAACGGGCGGAGCCGAAGCCGTCGGACGCCGACCGACTCAGGGCGGTGTTCGGCCGCGTGGTGGAGATGTCCGGCTACGGCCGGGCGCTGCCGCCGCGCACGGGGATCGGCCTGGCGGCCTTCACCAGCTTCGGGAGCTTCACCGCCGCGGCCCTGGAGGTCACGGTCACGCCCGAGGGACAGGTGAAGGTGCCGCGGGCGTGGACCGCCATCGACTGCGGCTTCGCCGTCAACCCCGACAGGGTGACCGCACAGCTGGAGGGGGCGGTGGTCTTCGGCCTGTCCATCGCGCTGCACGGCGAGATCACGACGAAGAACGGCGCGGTCGTCCAGGACAACTTCGGGAACTACCCGGTCTGCAGGATCGACGAGGCGCCTCTGGTCGAGGTGACCCTGTTCGAGAACGAGCACCCGCTCGGGGGTGCCGGAGAGCCTGGGGTTCCCCCCGTGGCGGCCGCCCTGTGCAACGGGATCTTCGCCGCGGTGGGAAAGCGGATCCGCAGGCTTCCCGTGCGCGATCAGCTGAAGATGTGAAGGACGGTTCCGGGGGTGGGGCACTGAAGAGAGCGGGCGCTGCGAAGAACCTGGACAGCCCGCTCGTAATCCCGTCGATTGCAGCCAAGAGGCACCACCTTCCCCCGCCTGGAGGTTTCCCCCCATGGGCTCCATCATCGTCGCTGTCATCGCCATCGTCATAGGGGTCGCAGTCCGGTCCGCCGGCCCCGCCCTGGGCAGGCCGGGCGCGGCTCGCCTCGCGGGCTACGGCTTCATGATGGCCGGCCTGCTGCTCGCCGTCTCGAACGCCTTCGCGGTCGTCTCCGTGGGTGAGGTGGGCGTGAAGCACTTTCTCGGCAAGATCGACCCCACCGCGCTGGAGCAGGGCGTGCACGTCATCAACCCGCTGGCCAACATCGAGAAGATGTCGACCCGGGAGCAGAGCTATCCGCCCGACGGGAGCGTCGAGAAGATCGACGCCCAGACGAGCGAGCAGCTCAACGTGGCGCTCGAGGTCTCCATCCTCTACCGCATCGACCCGGCCAACGCCCCGAACCTCTATCAGCGCATCGGCACCGAGAGCCAGATCAAGCAGCGCATCGTGCTGAACTCGGTGCGCAACGGCGTGCGCGACGCCGTGGCCACCAAGTCCATCAACGAGATCTTCTCGCC
>CAZVYM010000097.1:0-15791 GCA_964630935.1 uncultured Gemmatimonadaceae bacterium
CAGCTCACCGGGCGCCCGCCCGTCTCCGAGCGCCGCTTCACCAGCCCCGCGGTCGAGCGCACGATCGCGCGAGTGAAATCGGAGGTCGCCGATCCGAAGATCGCCGAGCTCTTCGAGAACTGCTTCCCGAACACGCTCGATACCACGGTGGAGGTCGGCGAGGCCGACGGCCGTCCCGACACCTTCGTCATCACCGGAGACATCGAGGCGATGTGGCTCCGGGACTCGAGCGCGCAGGTGTGGCCCTACCTGCCGCTCATGAAGGACGACGACGCGCTTCGGCGGCTCGTCGCCGGCGTCGTCAACCGCCAGACGAAGTGCATCCTCCTCGATCCGTACGCCAACGCGTTCTACAAGGGGCCGGACACGGTGAGTCCCTGGAAGGACGACCTGACGGACATGAAGCCGGGGCTCCACGAGCGAAAATGGGAGGTGGACTCGCTCTGCTGGCCGATCCGCCTCGCGTACGGGTACTGGAAGCGCACGGGTGACGCCGAGCCGTTCGACGAGCGGTGGCGCGAGGCGATGCACCTCGTGGTCGACACGTTCCGCACGCAGCAGCGCCGCAACGGACGCGGCCCCTACCACTTCGAGCGGAAGACCGCCTGGCAGACCGACACGGTGCCGGGCGGTGGCTGGGGCAACCCGATCCGGCCGGTCGGCCTCATCGTGTCGATCTTCAGACCCTCGGACGACGCGACGATCTTTCCGTTCCTCGTGCCCTCGAACCACTTCGCGGTGGTCTCGCTCGGCCAGCTCTCCGAGATGGCGACGGCGCTGCACGGGGACCGCGCGTTCGCGGGCGCGTGCCGCGCGCTCGCGTCCGAGGTGGCCGAGGCGCTCCGCTCCTACGCGGTGGTGGAGCATCCGACGGCCGGGGAGGTGTGGGCGTACGAGGTGGACGGGTTCGGCAACCGGCTCCACATGGACGACGCGAACGTGCCGAGCCTGCTCTCGCTCCCCTACCTGGGGGCGTGCCGGCGGGACGATCCGCTCTACCTGCGCACCCGGAGGTTCGTGCTGTCGCCGTCCGATCCGTACTGGTTCCGGGGCCGGGCGGCGTCCGGGGTGGGCGGGCCGCATGCCGGTCTCGGCAGGATCTGGCCGATCGGCCTGATGATGCAGGCGCTCACCAGCGGCTCGGACCGCGAGGTCCGCTCGGTGCTCCGCACGCTGGCCGCCACCGACGCGGGCACCGGGTTCATGCACGAGGCCTTCGACAAGGACGATCCGGCCGACTACACGCGGCCGTGGTTCGCCTGGGCGAACGGGCTGTTCGGCGAGCTGGTGCTGACGGTGCTGGAGGAGCGGCCGGGGGTGCTGAGGGAGAGGCTCGAGCGGCCGCAGGTGCTGAAGTAGCGGCTCGAGCGGCCGCAGGTGGTGAAGGAGCGGCCTGAACGCCCGCGGCGTGTCCCGTGCGACCCGCCAAACGCCACCCTAGTGCTTCACGGTGTCCTGGGCGCGCCGGAGCGCCACCATCGGAGGGAACCGCGGATCGCGCCGGAGGGCGGCGAGCTGGGGCTCGCCTTCGACGATCTCGAGGGAATACCCGCGGGCCAGCGCCTCCCGGAGCCAGCCGAGCGCGCGGTCGCGCTGCCCCACCTCCTCCAACGTCTGGGCCAGGGAGAACATCAGATCGGCGTCGTCACCCACCTGGGGCTCGATGCGGTCGACGAGCGCGAGCGCGGCCTGGTCGTGACCGAGCGCCGCCTGGACGAACGCCATGTTCTGGAGAACCGTGAGGTCCGACGGGTTCACGCGAAGCTCGTCCTGTCCCAGCTGCAGGCTCCGCTCGTAGGCGCTCCGGGCGTCCGCCTCGCGGCCGGCGATCTGCCGGTAGGCGTCTCCGAGATTGCGCCAGTACACGTAATTCCGGGTCTGGAGCTGGATGGCCTGCCGGAAGCGCTCGGCCGCGGAGTCGAAGTGGCCCTCGTAGTAGTCCAGGGCGCCGAGGTTCGAGAGGGAGGATGGGTTCTTCTCCACGGCGACGGAGCGCTCGAACATCGTTCGGGCCTCGGTCCACCGATCCAGGAAGAAGTAGATGGCCCCCGCGTTCCGGTACATGGCGGCGTTGCCCGGCGCCAGCTTGGCCGCGCGGTCGTAGAGATCGGCGGCCTCCGCGTACCGTCCCTGGGTGTAGCGGAGATAGGCGAAGCTCGCGTACGCCCTCCAGTAGTAGGGGTGGCGGTCGATCAGCTCCTGCAGCGTGCGCTCGGCCTCGTCGAAACGCTGAAGACTCTGATAGGCCGTGCCGAGCTGCAGATAGGCAGCGCTGTAGAGCGAATCGAGACCGATGGCCCGGCGCGCGTTCGACAACGCCTCCTGCGCGCGGCCCATGCCGTTGTCGATGAGGGCGAGCGTCGTCCACACCTGGGGCAGGGAGTCGGTCAACGAGAGCGCGCGGCGGCTGGACTTGATCGCCAGGTTCACCCACTGGGAATCGAGCGTCTCCTGATACTTCCGCCACTGCGCCTCGCCGAGGCCGGCCCACGCCAGCGCGTAGAGGCTGTCCTCCGCCAGCGCCCGCTCGAAGAGCTTCGTCGCGGCGTCGATGTCCTGATCGCTCTGCTGGCTGCTCTGCAGGCGACCCCTCGCCTCCACGTACTGCTGGTAGGCGCCGGCCGACTGCGTTCCCCCCTCCGGCGCGGCCGAGAACTCGCCGCCGGGCTCGGGCCGCACGTCGAGCATGGCCAGCGCCTGCGCCACCGCCTTGTCCTGCCAGGTCGCGAGGTCGGAAAGGGGCGCGGACATCACGGTGGCCTGCAGCTGCCGGAGCGTCTTGGTGTCGATCAGGTCGAGCGTGAGTCGGATGCCGCCGGCGAGGACCTGCATGGTGCCCGTCACGGCCAGGTCGGCGTTCAGCTCCTTGCGTGCCTTCGCCGCGGACGTGATGTGGAGATCCCGGATCTCGTTGGGCGGGATCACCCACGTCGGCGTCTTGGCGAAACGGGCCAGCTGGGTCATCCGGCTGGCGAGGATATCGACGAGACCGGCGGCGAAGACGCGCGTGGAGTCGTCGGCCCCGATCGTGGTGAGCGGCACGACCGCGACGATGCGAGGCCTGCCGGTGCCGCTCGCCCCGGGTCGGAACCGGAACCAGCCCGCCACCGCCATGACGGCCACCGCGGCGACCGCCGCGCCGGCCCACAGGAGGCGGCGGCGTCTGCCACGACCCGGCGCCGAGCCCTGGGACGTGGCGCCCGCGGCGGGGACGGCCGCGAGAGCATGGAGGAGCTCGTCGGCACTCTGCCACCGGTCCTTCGGGTCCTTCTCCAGGCACCGCATGATCGCGTCGGCCAGCGTCGGCGGCACCTCGGGGCGGAGCTTGCCGACGGGCTCGGGGCTCCGGGTGAGCTGGGCGGCGAGCACCGCCCGGGGCGAGTCGCCCGTGAACGGCGGCCGACCCGTCAGGAGCTCGTAGGCCATGGCCCCGAGCGAGTACAGATCCGACCGGTGATCGACGGGCTCTCCGGTGGCCTGTTCCGGGGCCATGTAGGCCAAGGTCCCCAGGTAGACGCCCGCCGACGTGATCGCCGCCGCTTGCCTGGCGCCGCTCACCGCCTTCGCGATGCCGAAGTCGCTCACGATCACGTGGCCGCGGCCGGACAGGAGCACGTTGCTCGGCTTGATGTCGCGGTGGATGATGCCGTGCTCGTGGGCGTAGGCGAGGGCGTCGGCCACCTCCCGCAGGATCACCACGACTTCCTCGATCGGCAGGCGGCCCTGGACGTCGAGGCGCTCGCGAAGCGAGTCCTCCCGCACATAGGGCGCGACGAAGTAGAGGAGCCCGTCGGCTTCGCCGGAATCGTGGAGGGGGAGGATGTTGGGATGCTGCAGGTTCGCCGTGAGCTCGATCTCCCGGAGGAAGCGGTCGCCCCCGACGGAGGCGGCCAGATCCGGCTTGAGCACCTTGAGGGCGACGCTGCGCCGGTGCTTCACATCCTCGGCCAGGTATACCGTGGCCATTCCACCTTCACCGAGCTGACGCTCGACGCGGTAGCGGCCCGCCAAGGCGGAGTTGAGACGAGCAATGGTATCGGCCATGGCTGTCCGCGAAGGTAGGACAAGCGGGCAGGGGCAGCCAGGACCCGAGCATCTCCACGGCTGAACCGGAGGGGGGGAGGCGGAAGGAGGTGTGGCGTCGAGTCCGATCGTCGGTGGGCAGGATGCTCTTCCCTCTCGCGGGCCGGGCACCCATATTACCATATACCCATACGATCCCATCCGCACCGTCCCTTCCACGCTCATCGCCGATGATCAAAGTCACGTTCACCCTCGACGACGACACGGTCTCCTACCTCGAGCGCACCGCCGAGCGGCTTGCCAAGCCCAAGAGCCAGGTGGTGCGGGAGGCGATCCAGCTCTACGGCGAGCAGATGGGTCGGCTCACCGAGGAGGAGCGGGATCGGATGGTGGCGGCCTTCGACGAGGTGACGGAGGCGATCCCCGATCGACCCCGAGAGGAAGTGACGGCGGAGTTGGAGGAGGTCCGACGGGCGCGCCGGACGGGCGGCCGGCGATCCACGGAGAAGGGAGACCGGTGACGCGGGGCGGAAGGACATCGGTGACACCCGGCGGATTCGGGCATGGCTGAGGCACACGGTCCGTGATCGTTCTCGACACCTCGGTGCTCATCGAAGGGCTGGGCGCGGGCGGCACGCTTCGAGGGGCGCTGCGCCAGCAACTCGAGGCTCGGCAGCGGATTCTGCTTCCCACGCTGGTGCTCTACGAGTGGCTGAGGGGGCCGAGGCTCGCCGAGGAGCTCGCGGCGCAGGAGGCGCTCTTCCCGGCATCCGAGGCGATCCCGTTCGGTCCGGAAGAAGCGCGCACGGCGGCAGCCCTCTATCGGGATCTGCCGAGAGCTCGCGGTCGGGAGATCGATCTAGCGATCGCGGCGTGCGCGCTCACGTGGAAGGCGACGCTCTGGACGCTCGACCCGGAGGGCTTCCGAGATGTGCCCGGGCTGGAGACGCGAGGGACGTGAGGCGGGGGCGCGCGTGCCGCCTCTACCGCACCACCACCCTCGCCGTCGCCGACCGCCCCGACTTCCACACCACCCTGAATCGATGCCTGCCGGACACGAGCCGCCAGCGCGGCCCGCGCACGCGCTTGCCGTCCACGTACCAGGTCGCGGGCTCGTCCGGTCTGCGCCCGACGGCGGTGAGTGGGATGGTGGCGTAGCGGCCCTCCACGCCCGGGGGAACGGAGTACTCGTCTCCGTCCTGCGGGGAGACAAGCGTATAGGGCGCGAACGCGTCGGGGTCGGGAGGAGGAGTGGTGGCGGCGGCATCCGGCCGCGGGTTCGTGTTGCTCGCGGCGGCTGCGTCGGCGAGCGTCGCAGTCTCGGCAGCTGGGGTGGCGGCATCCGGCCGGGCCGTCGTCGTGGCCTGCGTGGCGGCATCCGACCTCGCTGCGAACGTCACCGCCGGGCCTTCCGGATTCGCCGCCCGCTCCCAGTCGGCATACTCGGCGGGGAGCACGGTGCGTCCGCCCTTCTGCCAGTCGTCGGGCTGCAAGGGCTCGGTGCCGGGGAGGAACCACTCGATCATCGAGGGACAGTCGCGCGTCGCCAGCATCCCGGAGAGTCGGCACACCGGCTCGGCCATCGCGCCCGCCTGCTCGGGCGTGGGGAGCACGCCCGGAGCGTAGCGCTTGGCGGTCTGCAGCACGGCGCGGTAGAGCAGGGGGCCGGCGCCGCTCACCCCGCTCACCCCGTCCATCGGCTGGCCGTTGAAGTTGCCCACCCACACGGCGACGGTGAACCCGGCCGTGGTCGCCACGGCCCAGTTGTCCGTGAAGTGCCGGCTCGTGCCGGTCTTCGCGGCCGCGGGGAACGGGAAGTCGAACGGCGTCTCGGTCCCGAAGCCGGGCATGCGCGCCACGGGGTCGGAGAGGATGTCCAGCACGAGCGTGGCCGCCCCGGTCGACATGAATCGGCGCGGGGGCTCGGCCTCCGTCGGCGCCTCGTCGAGAAGCGGATGGACGGGCTGCCACACGCCGCCGCGGGCGATCCCCCGGTAGGCGTCGGCGAGCTCGAGGAGCGTGACCTCGCCGTTGCCGAGCGCGAGGCCGAGCCCGTAGAAGTCCGCCGAGTGGTCCAGCGCGTCGAACCCCGCCTCGTGCAGGGTGTTGAGGAGCGTCGCGACGCCGAGCCGGTCCGTGAGCACCACGGCCGGGACGTTGAACGAGCTGGCCAGCGCCTGGCGCGCGCGCACGGGGCCGTGGAAGCGCCGGTCGTAGTTCTGCGGCGAGTACGGACCGGTCGCCGTCGCCCACGTGTGCGGCACGTCGGGCAGGACGGTGGCGGGGGTGACGCCGCGGTCGAAGGCCGTGCCGTAGAGGAACGGCTTCAGGGCGGAGCCGGGCTGGCGGGGCGAGACGACCATGTCGACCTGGCCGTCGCGGTCCGCCCAGAAGTCGGGCGAGCCGACCCAGGCGAGCACGCCTCCGGTGCGGTTGTCGAGCACCACGACCGCCGCGTCCCGGCCGCCCCGATCCTTCAGCATGTCCACCGTGTGACGCACCTCGGACTCGAGCGCGGTCTGCAGCTCGAGATCCAGCGTGGTGCGCAGAACACCCGTCTCGGCGGCGTTCTCCGAACGCGCCGAGGCCGAGGAGCGCTCCTCGAGGAGCCAGGTCGTGAAGTGCGGCGCCAGGAATCGGGACTCCCGGGGCGCGCGCAGGACCGGCTCCTGACGGGCGCGCGCCACCTCGTCCGGCGTGAGGTAGCCCTCGGCCTGCATGCGCCGGAGCACCGCGTCGCGCCGACGGGCCGCCGCCTCGGGGGCCACGAGCGGGTTGTCGCGAGACGGCGCGTGCGCGAGCGAGGCGAGGAGCGCGGCCTGGCCGGGGCTCAGGTCGGTCGCCGACGCGTCGAAGTAGAGCCGCGCGGCCGCGCTCACGCCGAGCGCTCCCTGGCCGAGCGGCAGGCGGTTCAGGTAGAGCTCGAAGATGCGCGCCTTGTCCAGGTGCGCCTCGAGCCGGAGCGCCCAGAGCGCCTGGCGGACCTTGCCCGCCACGGTGCGCGGGATCGGGACGAGGAGGCGCGCCGTCTGCATCGTGAGCGTCGAGGCGCCCGAGACGACGTGGCCGGCGCGCAGGTCGGTCCAGGCCGCGCGGCCCACGGCCCGCAGGTCGACGCCATGGTGCTCGAAGAAGTGATGGTCCTCGGCCGCGAGGAAGGCGCGAATGACGTCCGGGTCGATGTCCGCGTACGGGACCCATCCGCCGCGGCTTCCGTCCTCGGCGCGGGTCTCGCGGAGCGGAAGGCCGTGGCGATCCTCGATCCTCAGGCTCGCCACCGGCCCGGGCGACGCCACGTCCGCCGGGAGCGGCCAGGCGATCCACGCGGCCACGAGGAGCAGAAGGGACAGACCGCCGAGCAGGACGGCGCGCCAGGCCCCCATGGGCACGTGTCGGAAGCCCGACGCGATCGAGGCTAGCCGGCTCGATGAGGACCTGAGCGCGCCCCGGCCGACCGACGCGGCGGCTCCGAGCCGCCTCCGCACGCTCATCTCCCGGGCACCGTCACGGTGAACTTCCCGCCCCCCGTCCTTCCGTTCACGCCGGGGTTGTACATCTCCTCGGCGTGCGCGGGCGGATAGTAGAACGTGCCCGTGGCGGTGGCGCGTGCCAGATAGGTGGCGGTGTACGTCCCGGGCCACAGCACGGTCGAGGAGTAGACGACCCGGTCGTCGCGCAGCTCCTTGTGGTCGAACACGGACCAGACGCCCGAGTCCCACGAGCCGTAATACCACCCGGTGCGCTGCTCCATCTCGGCCGGCGGCGGGACGGTGGCGCCGAACGCGCTGAGCGTACGCAGGCTCAGGTCCACCGGCTCGAGGCCGGCGGGGAGCGGGTCGGCGAGGACGACGAACGTCCGGATCGACGGCACGCGGACCCTCAGGCGCACGCGCACCACGTCACCCTCCTGGGCGGTCACGATCGGCTTGCCCGTCGTGACCGACTCGTACCAGCGATCCACCTGGATCCCCCGCTCGACCGGCGTGGGCTGCACGCCTTCGGGCGCTTCCCGGACGGTGATCGAGAAGTAGGCCGGCGCGCCGCCGTTCGCCTCGACCGACAGCGTGGTGCGAGGTGGCTCCCCGTCGCGACCGCGCTGCACGAGCCCCTCCAGCGAGAGCGTCGTGTCGCGTGACTCGTGGGTGGCGCCGTCGGACACGAGCAGGGTGCGGTCACCCACGCGCACACGCACGGTCGTGGGGGGCTCGCCGCGGCGGAGCCGCTCGAAGTGCACGAGCGCGAGCACGGTGGATCCGTAGTCCTGCGTGTTCCAGAACCAGTACCGGGACCGGGCGAGGTCGACCCGGCCCTGGTCGACGAGCGTCTCCACGAGCGGCCCGAGGAGCGGACTCTGGGGATCGACGGCCAGGAGCGCGTCCAGGAGCCTGGCGGCCGCCCGCCCCCGCGACATGAAGTAGAGCCGGAGCCCCGCCGAATCGGGCAGCACGGCCTTGCGGCCCTCCACCCTCACCTGGCTCGCCGCGCCCGTCACGAGCAGCCTGGCCACGGCCGTCTGTCCGCGGCGCGCGAGCACCTCGCCGAGGAGCACGCGGTCCTCCCAGCGGAGGCGCTGCGCCTGGCCGACCAGCGTGTTCTCCACGGGGATGTCGGGCTGGCCGGCGCGGCTGAGGAAGTCCACCGCGGCGACCTGCTCGGCCAGGACCGCCCCGGGGTCGCCGAACCAGAAGTCCGCCACCGCCGAGCGCGCCACGATGCGGCCGCGGTCGTGCAGCGCCCGGCTCATGTAGCCCCGCAGGGAGGAGAGCACCGTGTCCGGCACGGCGACGCCCGCCTCCCTCGCCTCCAACAGCACGCGGCCGGCGTACGCGCTCAGCCAGGGCGACGTCCAGTCGGTGTAGCTCCAGTACCCGATCCCTCCGTCCGCCCGCTGGCGCGAGGCGAGGACCCGCACGGCCCGCTCGACCTGCCGGCGCGCGTCGGCCGGAGCGATGCGCTCGTCGGGATAGAGCGCCTGCGCCCGCAGGAGCGCCACCAACGGAAGCGCGGCGCTCGAGACCTGCTCGGTGCACTGATAGGGATAGAGACGGAGCCGGTCACGCGCGGCCTGGACCGCCGTGAGCACCGAGGAGCCCACGCGGATCTCCACGCGCGAGCGCTTCGGATCGACGTCGTCCTGGAGGTCGAACGCGGCGGTGGCGGTGTCGCGCACGACGCCCGACACCGTGTTCGAGAGCGGGTAGTAGTTCGGCCGGATGGGCACGGCCACGGCCACGGCGTCCGCCTCCTTCCCGGAGGACGCGTCGAACCGGAAGTGGGCGCTGTCGCCCGCCTGGGCCTCGAAGTCGAAGCGCACGTCGGCGCCGCGTCCCGCCGCGAGGCGCTGCCGCTCGTGGTCGTCCCCCCGCAGCTGGATACCCCTCGTGCGGGCGCGCACGTCCACCTCGGGCGTGCCGCCCATACGGCTGTTCACCACCACCCCCGCGCTGAAGCGATCGCCCTCGCGCACGAAGCGGGGAAGGGCGGGGCGGGCGAGCAGCGGACGCGTGACCAGGAACTCGGAGGATCCCGATCCGTAGCGGTCGCCCTCGGTGACGGCCACGGCCATCACCCGGAACGTGGTGAGGTTGTCGGGGAGCTTGGCGCCGACCGTGGCGCGGCCGGTCGAGTCGGTGACGACCGAGCCGAGGAAGAACGCCGTCGTCTGGAAGCGCGACCGGAGGATCCCGGTCTCGTCGGCGCCGCCCCCGCCTCCGGGCGAGCGGAATCCCTTCTGGCCCTCGGGGACCTGCGGCGCCACGGAGACCAGGTTGCTGGCCAGGCGCATCCCGAGCCCGCGCGCCGGATAGAGGAGGTCGATGGGATCCGGGGTGCGGTAGCCCGTGAGCGCGAGCACGCCTTCGTCCACGGCCCAGAGCGCGACCTCGGAGCGTCGTCCCACACCGCCGTGGTCCTTCACGGTGAGCGCGAAGGAGGCGGAGTCGCCCGGGCGATACTCGGGCTGCAGCGGCTTCACGTCGACCGTCAGCCGTTTCACCTCCGGTGTGATCCGGAGCTGCGTGTACCCCACGCGCAAGGTCGGGCGGCCCGGATCGTCGAGCGGCCCCGGAGGTGCGCTCCGGCCACGGACCACCACGATGCTCACGAACACGTTCGGGGCGTACGCCTCCGTGATCGGGAACTTCAGCGTCGTCGCCCCGGAGGTGATGTGCAGGCGCCGCTGCTCGAGGACGCGCTCACGCTCCACGGTGATCCATGCCTCGGCGTCGGTGATGGGCGAGGCGAAGAACACGGTCGCGGTGTCGCCCACCGAGTAGCGGTCGCGGTCCGGAATGACGTCCATCTTGAACTTGGACTCGTCGTTCCAGGGCACCCATCCCTTGCCCGACGCCCAGCGCTGCAGGCTCGTGCGCACGTCCCGGCCGGCGTCGTCCTTCGCCGTGAAGTAGACCGTGTACGAGCCGCCCTCGGGCGGCGTGAAATCGCACGAGACGGGCTCGGCGGCGCTCCGGAGCGAGCAGGTGGCGACGGTGTCGGGAACCCACGAGCCGGTCTCGCGCACGTTGCCGTCCCGGAGGAGGCGCGTGCTGTGCCACTCGCGGCGCACCACCGTGCCCTCGACCGGCACGCCGGAGAGCTTGGTACCGTCCGGCGTCACGGCGATGACGTCGATGCCCACGGAGTCGCCCGCGCGCCAGAAGTAGGAGGCGCCGCGGGAGCGGGCGCCGATGTAGAACGCGGCCGGATGCACGAGCACCGACGCCGACGACGAGCCGATCTGGCGGTTGGCGTCCGTGACCGTCGCCACGAACGTCACACGCGTCGGGCGGCCGTCCGCCGTTCGCGGAAGCACGCGGTGGGCGTCCCAGGCGCCGGTCGCGTCCAGGCTGTCCACGCCGGACTCCGTGACCCGCACCCCGGGCGCGCTCTGGTCCTGCCACCAGCTCCAGGCGACGCCGATCTGGTAGTCCTCGGCTCCCGGGATGCTCACCGCCCACGGGGACACGGACTGCGAGCGCACGCTCCAGCTCACGGGCGCGTGGCCCATCGGCGCCCCGAACAGGTAGCGCGCGGAGACGTGGAAGGCGGCGGAGTCGCCGGCGAACTTGGCGCCCTGCTCTCCGGTGACGTCCACGAGGAACTCGGGCGGACGGTATTCGGCGACGCGGTAGTAGTCGCTGGCCACCGACTGCCAGCTGCCGGCGACCTGGGCCTGGACCTCCACGCGGTACGTCCCGAGCGGGAGGTCCTGGGCGAGGCGCACGTGCTCCTCGGACGTGCCGAACGCGCTGAGCGTGGTGACCGTGTCGAAGAGGACGGCCTGCTCTCGGTCGTGGAAGAGCCAGCGGATCGAGTCGCCGCGCGGCGCCACCAGCTTGCCGAGCGGTCCGCGCCGCAGGATCGCCTTGACGAAGACGCGCTCGCCCGGCCGGTAGATCCCCCGCTCGGTGAAGACGGCCGCGGCCACCGGCGCGCGCCGCTCGCCCCAGGCCGAGTAGACGTTGAAGTGCCAGGGCGAGAGATCCGGATCGTAGGCCGAGATCGGGACCACGGCACGGTCGTCGCCGAGCGAGGCCGACACGTAGCCCTCGAAGCTGTTGCACTGCCAGCCCTGACACGGATCGTCCCAGGTGCGGAAGTCGTGGAGCGTCGCGAGGCCGCTCTCGTCCGTGCGGCCCGTGGCCAGGGGGCGGCCCTTGTAGTCGTGCAGCACGACCGTGACGCCCGGACGCGCGGCGCCGTCGTCGACGCCGGTCACCCAGACCGCCGCCTCGTCCACGCCGACGCGGGCCGTCACCGCCAGGTCGGTCACCTGCACGAGGGCGATCGGGCGGTTCATGCGCTGGAGGCTGTCGAGCGAGGGGCTCGAGACCTGCAGCGCCCAGAGGGTCGCGGCGGGCGCACCGGACCCTTGCCCGCCCTCGGGCCGGATGCCCGAGAACATCCGCTGGTCCTCCGCGCCCGGAACCACCACGGTATCCTCGCGGATCAGGCTCCGCGCCTCGCTCCACGGCGCGCCCCATCCCCACCGCTGGCTCAGGAACGCCGGCTCGAGGGAGTCGGGCACGGCGATCCTGCTGACCACGAGCGTGTCGGCGTTGACGT
Organism: uncultured Gemmatimonadaceae bacterium; assembly: GCA_964630935.1. Lineage (GTDB taxonomy): Bacteria > Gemmatimonadota > Gemmatimonadetes > Longimicrobiales > Gaopeijiaceae > SZUA-318. Next base: position 12,088 of record CAZVYM010000097.1, read on the forward strand.
GCTGGACCGCGAGCGTTCCCAGCCCTTCGCGCTCCACCAGCATGCTTCCGTACTCGTAGTTCACCGCCGGCGCGTAGCCGCTCGTGGTCCAGGAGCGGAAGACGGGCGTGCCGAGGCGCTGGCCGAACACGTCCACGAGCCCGCCGTCCACCAGCACGGAGTAGGTGTGGTGGGGCTCGAGGGTCGCGAGCAGCGGCCAGACCGCGCTCGCCCGGCTGGTGTCGCCCACCGTGAAGGGCACGTTCGGGCCGAGGCGCACGTGACGGAGCAGCTCGGCGCCCAGAACCGGCGTGCTGAGCTGGAGCCGCAGCGGCCCGGTCGGACACGCCCGTCCCGGGCAGCTCAAGCCGGAGACGCGGAGCGGTCCCCTCGTCCAGAAGGGCCAACGGAGCGACGGCTGTGTCGCGGTGGACACGTTCGGGAGGAGCAACGTGTCCGAGCAGTCGGGCGGAAGCGGCGCGGCGGCCACGAGGTCCACCACCCGCCGGAGGTCCTTCGTGGAGTCCGGAGCGGGCCACCGCCGAATGCCGGCGTAGCGGAATGAGTACGGATCGTCGTCCGGATCGACGCGGCGCGCCGGGGTGCCCGCCGGCCGCAGGGCGACCGAGCCTCCGCCGCAGGTCGCGCCGAGCCGGATGGTCGCGTGGCGCGCCAGCTCCGCCACGTCGGGCTCGGCCGACAGGAGGATCGAGAAGACGGGCACCGTGTCGAGATACCGGGGCCGCACCCGGGGCCCGGCCGGCGTGCCGTCCAGGATCCGGGGAGGGCTCACGGTGAAGCTGTACTGGAATGGAGCGTCCAGGCGGCTCCCGTCCATGGCGGTGAACGAGCTCCGGACCGTCACGACGTACGTGGCCCCGGGGGTGAGGGGCTCGGACGGCGTGAAGCGGAGGGTGACCGGATCGCGCCACTCGACCGTGCCGGCCACCTCGGGAGCGATCGCGAAGACGGCGTTCGGGTCGACCGTCTCGTCGAGCCCGCCGGCCACCGGCCGATCGAAGGTCACCGTCACGACGTCGTACGGATCGGCCGGGCTGGCCGGCGTCGTGCGCAGGACGTGGAGCGTTCCCGCATCGGAAGCGATCACGCCGGCGACGAGGAACGCGGCCGCGACACGGCCTCGGAACATGGGTCCCCCTGGTGCTGGTTCGCGTCCCGTCCCGGGAGCTCGTCGGCCTTCGTGCGCAACGGGCTCCGAGGACAGGATACGGGTGCGACGGCGGGCAGGCTGGCGACCATCCCGGCAAGTCCCGGGCCAGTATCCTGCGGTCGGGATCCGCCGGGAATCGATTCGAGGGTAGGGCGCCCGTGGGGTGGGGGCAAGCGGAGGGTCGAGGGGGTCCGCGTCGCCACCGGCGTGGGCGCGACGACGGGCGCGCGCCCGCCGCCGGTATGGGCCGCGGGCCGCCCGCGCCTGGCGACGCTTCGACCCTCGGGCCTACCTTCACGGCCGTCACCCCGACCCGGAGGGAGCGTCATGAGGATGCGTCGGAGCGCGGCGCGGGAGCGAGCGGGCTTCGCCGCCCGGAACGTGGTGGGCTCGCCGGCGCTCGGACCTTCACCAGGGGCGCCGTGCGTCGCACCGGGGGCGCCGTGCGTCGCACCAGGGGCTCTTCACGTCGCACCGGGGGCCCTTCGCTCCGTCCTCCTCACCCTCCTCACCCTCCTCGCCGTCACCGCCTGCTCGCCGGCCGACCGCCCCGCGACGCTGTCGCAGGAGGACCCCTCCCAGTGGGTGAACCCGTTCATCGGAACCGGTGGACACGGCCACACCTATCCGGGTGCGACCGTCCCCTTCGGGATGGTCCAGGTGAGCCCGGACAACGGCCGCTCGGGGTGGGACTGGTCCTCGGGCTACCACTGGTCGGACTCGGTGATCGCGGGCTTCAGCCATACGCATCTGAGCGGCACGGGCATCGGCGACCTCCTGGACGTGCTGGTGATGCCGGTGGCGGGGCCGGTCGACCTTTCCGTGGACACCCTCCCGGACGGCACCCGTCCGTACGCCGATCGCCTCGACCACGGCCAGGAGCGCGCGTCGCCCGGCTACTACGAGGTCGTGCTCCAGCGGAGCCGCATCGAGGTGGAGCTCACGGCCACGCCACGGGTCGGCCTCCACCGGATCACCTTCCCGGAGGACGCGGATCCGGGTCTGGTCGTCGACCTGGGCTTCTCGGAGAACTGGGACCGGCCCACCGCCACGGAGCTCGTGCAGGTCTCGGACACCCTCTTCCTCGGCCGGCGCTCGAGCACCGGCTGGGCCAGGGACGAGCGCGTGTACTTCGCGCTCGTGACCTCGCGGCCGGTGACGGGCGTGGACCGCGTGGGGGCCTCGCCACACCTGCGGGCGCTGCTGCACTTCGCGGCCGGAGAGGATACTCCACTCCTCCTCAAGGTCGGAATCTCCTACGTGGACGAGCAGGGGGCGCTCAGGAATCTCGAGGCCGAGGCGCCGGGCTGGGACTTCGACGGGGCGCGCGCGAGGGCCGCACGGATGTGGAGGGGGGAGCTCTCGAAGGTGCGCATCACGGGAGGCACGCCGGAGGACCGCACCATCTTCTATACGGCGCTCTATCACACGAGGCTGGCGCCGATCCTCTTCGAGGACGTGGACGGCCGCTACCGGGGCGGGGACGGCGAGATCCACGAGGCCCAAGGCTTCACCAACTACTCCATCTTCTCGCTCTGGGACACGTTCCGCGCCGCGCATCCGCTGAACACGATCATCGATCCCTCGCGGGTGCACGACCTGGTCGCCTCGATGCTCGCGTTCGGCGACGAGCACGGGCTCCTGCCGGTGTGGCTGCTCGTGGGCAACGAGACCAACACGATGACCGGCAACCACGCCGTGCCCGTGATCGTGGACGCGGTCCTGAAAGGGCTCGCGGGGGTGGACCCGAAGCGGGCGCTCGCAGCGGTGGTGAAGAGCCAGTCCTCCGACCTGCGCGATCTGGACGACTACCGGAAATGGGGATGGGTGCCCTCGGACCTGGGCAACGAGTCGGTGACCAAGACGCTCGAGTACGGCTACGACGACGCGGCGGTGGCGCGCCTGGCGGCGTTCGTGGGCGACAGCGCGACGGCGGATACGTTCCGCGCGCGCTCGCGGGCCTGGCGGCACGAGTACGACCCGGCGACCGGGTTCATGCGCGGCCGCAGGACGGACGGCACGTTCAGCCGGCCGTTCGATCCGCTCGAGTCCGAGCACCGCGAGCACACCGACTACACGGAAGGCAACGCCTGGCAGCACGCCTGGTTCGTGCCGCACGACGTGGAGGGGCTGATCGAGGCGCACGGCGGTGACGCGCCGTTCGTGGCGATGCTCGACGAGCTCTTCGACCAGGACACGGTGGTGACCGGCAAGAACGTCGCCGCGGACATCAGCGGGCTGATCGGCCAGTACGCGCACGGTAACGAGCCGAGCCACAACATCGCCTACCTGTACGCCTGGGCCGGCCGGCCCGATCGGGTGGCGGAGCGCGTGCGCCAGATCCTCGACACGCAGTACCGGGCCGCGCCCGACGGCCTGTCGGGCAACGAGGACTGCGGACAGATGTCGGCGTGGTACGTGCTGAGCGCGCTCGGGTTCTATCCCGCGGACCCGTCGTCGGGCGTCTACGTGCTGGGTGTGCCCCGCTTCGACGAGGCTCGCGTGCGCGTGCAGCACGGGACGTTCGTCGTACGCGTCCACCGCGACGGGCCGG
>CAZVYM010000098.1:0-15755 GCA_964630935.1 uncultured Gemmatimonadaceae bacterium
TCCCGCGCTCGTCGTGCTCGGAGCCGTCATCTGGGTCCTCTACAAGCTGTTCTCGCACCCCGAGAAGAAGGACTGAGCCGGCGGCGTCCTGCCTCGCAGCCCGCCCCATCCAGCCAGCCAGGAGGCGATCGAGCACCGTAGAGCTCTCGCCGATATTGCCTAACTACCTATATGTACTTGACAGGTTAGAAGGCGCGACGTATCGTGACCTAGCCACCATCACGCGGTTCACTGGTTGCGGGGAGGAGCGATGGGCGCGAGGGCGAAGGTGGAGCTTCAAGCGGCGGGATCGGCGTCCCTGCTCCGCGCGCTGGACGAAGCGTTCGACCACCCGGCGTGGCACGGTCCGAACCTGTCGAGCTCCCTCCGGGGGGTGAGCGCCGAGGAGGCGGCCTGGCGTCCTGGGCCGGGGCGGCATTGCATCGAGGAGATCGTGGTGCACTGCGCGTACTGGAAGCAACGGGTCCTGTGCCGTGTCGCGACGCGGACGTCGCCGGTGCCGGAGCCCTTTCCCCGGAAGGGTCGGAACTGGTTCGCGGCGCCGGCACCGCTCACGCAGGCCACTTGGCGTGACGACATCGCGCTCCTGAAGCGGACGCACGCGGCGCTTCACGAGGCGGCGGCGGCGCTGGACGAAGGGGAGCTGGAGCGACCGGGCCCGCGGCAGACGCGAGTCCGACGCGCGAATCTCGAAGGCATCGCCCTGCACGACGTCTATCACGCCGGGCAGATCCGTCTACTGCGCAAGCTCTACGAGCAAACGATGCGCTGAGAAGGCCATCGCCCGTTCGACGGTCCGGCTCTCGCGGCGCGCCGCTTCGGCCCTGCCCACCTGATGCCCCCGCTCTCGCCGCCTGACGCTTCGCCTCCCGCCGCCTGACGGGGCGCCTCGCGCCACCCGGGCCTTCACGAGCGGTCGGCCTACGACGAAGGGAGCGCCCCCCTGCAGGCCTTAAGCGCGAGTTCCCGGAAAGCCTCGGGCTCCACGCCCCACGCCGAGAACGCGTCCGCGTAGTCCGAGACGGGGCGGGGGATGGGTGCCTCCGAGGAGCAGGGCTCCCGTCGATTCACCGATCCGGCGGGGTCGCCCGTTCCACCTTCCCGGTCGGCCCAGGCGACGACCGCGTCGAGGAATCCGCCTTCGACGTCCAGCAGAACGTGTCCGCGCGAGATCGCTCCATGGCCGGGCAGGAGGGCGGAGACATCCAGCCTCCGGAGTCGCGACAGGGCCCGCGCCCACCCGCGCACGTCGGCGCCCTCGAGCCAGAGGCGGCCCTCCTCGACCACGTCGCCGGCCGCGAGCACGCCCGATTCGGGGAGATACGCGACGATGTCCCCGGCCGTATGCGCCGGCCCCACGTGGATCAGCTCGACCGACCTGCCTCCGAGATCTACCGACATGGCGTCGTCGAACGTCACGTTCGGCACGATCAGCTGCAGGGTGTCGAGCTCGCCCAGGTACGCGGCACGGACCTCCAGACTCCGTCGTAGGCTCTCCCGGTCGGCGTCGGTGAGCGGTGCCCCTTCGGGCCCGGCGCCCCGTGCCAGCCACTCGCGACGCACCGCGATGCTCTCTCTCACCGACGTCTTCTGCTTCTCGATCTCGGCTCTGCCGTGCTCCAGAAGGAGCGCGCGCGTGGTCCGGTGCGCCACGATGGGCACGCCTGGGAACGCCGCGCGATACACCTCGTTTCCCCACACGTGGTCGGCGTGCTGGTGGGTATTGACGACCCACCGCACGGGGAGGCGCGTCCGAGAGCGGACGACGTCAAGCAGGAAGCGCGCCGCCGCCGGATCCTGCTGGGTGTCCACGACCAGGACGCTCTCGTCGCCCACGACCACCAGCGAGTTCGCGAAGGCGTACGATGGCACGTCCGGTCGCAGCACCGCTGCCAGCACGCCCGGACCCAGCTCGATCAGGTCGAAGGGATTGGCTGGTTGCGAGGGCCGCCTCGTGGTCGTGGACCCCGTCAGGCTGACGGCGGCCGACGCTGCGAGAAGGAGGCGGACCGGGGTCCGGAAGATCATGCTCGTCGCTCCAGCGTGCGTGGTGAAACGGAATGGGCGCGTCGCTTCGAGCTCCCGGGAGGCCGCACCCGGAGCGAGTGGGCCCGGGTCTTCCGACACTCCTGATAGGCCCTATACGAGCGGGCTCGGCTGGAGCTACAGCGGTCGACCTACCGCAGGAGGTAGCGGGGGGTGGCCGCCCGGTAGGCGCGGTAGCGATCCCCGAGCTGTCGCTCGAGGTGCTCCTCCTCGACGAGCACGGTCAGGTGTACGAGAACGAGGTAGAGCGCCACGCCCACCCACCTCATGACGCCCTGGCCGGTCAGCGCATAACCAACGATGAAGGGCGTGTAGGCAACGTACTGAGGATTCCGGCTCCACCGGTACGGACCGTCCGTCACGAGGGTGTGAGCGTCCTGCCCCACGATCATCCCCGGTGAGAACCGACGCCACAGCACGAGCAGCGACGCCAACAGGGCGAACGCCATGAGCGTGTAGCCCGTCCCCTGCAAGGGGAAGTCTGACCCGTCCGGACGCGGTCGTCCAGACGGGTCGACCCTGCGGCTCCCCTCCGCCAGGGAAGCTCTGCAGAAGTATCGCACCCCCTTAGTCCACGAAGGCCCACAGCCACTCCCGACTCCGGGCGTCCAGAGCTCCCGGGGCGGGCACGAAGTAGTGGTCTCCGGCCACGTCCCGGATGAGCAACCCGCCGCCGGGTGTCTCCCGGGGCCAGTCGTCGAGGTGTGTCTGGAACGTACGAAGCCCCTGCCGTGTCTCGACCTTCCAGACACGGATCTCGATCTCTTCGTCGATGTCGAGCACCGCGGTGACCTCCAACACGAAGCCGGCGCCCTTCGTGGCCTCGTCGAGCGCCCCGGCCGATGCGTCGTCGAGTTGCTCGTCCGGGCCCACCAGGGCGAACTCTCCGTCGTCGACGTCACGGAGAGAGATGTGTCGCCCGTCCTCCGACCAGGGGAAGAGCCGGCGCACCCGCACCGCCCGCTCCTCTCCGTCCCTCACGGCCCACAGCTGGCCGTCCTCACGTCGCTCCAGTCGCAGCGCGGCTTTGCCCATCCGGACCATGCCTCCACCTCCTCCCGCTCGAGTCATATGGCCTTCGCCATCTCACGCTGCAGCGTGTACAGCGTTCTGTAGATCCCTCCTTCCATCTCGAGCAGCTCGCCGTGCGTGCCGCTCTCCACCAGCCTCCCGTCCTTCATCACGAAGAGCCGGGACGCGTTCACGAGCGTCGACAGCCTGTGCGCGATCGCGAACACCGTGCGGCCGGCGACGAGGCGGTCCATCGCCTCCTGGATCTCCCGCTCCGTCTCCGTGTCCACGGCGCTCGTGGCCTCGTCGAGGATCAGGATCCGGGGGTCGTGCAGAATCGCGCGGGCGATGCTCACCCGCTGACGCTCTCCCCCGGAAAGCGTCTGTCCTCGCTCGCCGACCACCGTGTCGTAGCCGTGCGGCAGCTTGACCACGAAGTCGTGGGCGTTGGCCGCCCGGGCCGCCTCGATCACCTGTTCGGGCCTCGCCTCGGGATGACCGTAGCGGATGTTCTCGAGCACGGTCCCGTGGAACAGGTACGGGTCCTGGAGGACCATGCCCAGCTGGCGCCGGTAGTGCGCGGAATCGAGCTCGCGCACATCGACGCCGTCCACGGTGATTCGACCCCCCGTCACGTCGTAGAAGCGGGCGATGAGGTTCACGACCGTCGTCTTTCCGCCTCCGGAGGGCCCCACGAGCCCGATCATCTCACCCGGCGCGACCTCGAAGCTCACGCCCCTCAGCACCTGGCGAACCCCGTCGTAGCCGAAGGTCACACCCTCGAACGCGACGCGGCCCTCGACGGGCTCCAGGCGCACGGGCTCGGCCACGTCCACCACCTCGGGCTCGGTGTCGAGCACCTCGAACACGCGGTGCGCCGAGCTCGTGGCCCGGTTCATGGTCCGTGTCATCTGCCCGATGACCTCGATCGGGGCGATGAACATCGTCGTGTACAGCAGGAACGAGACGAACGTCCCGGCCGACAGCGTCGGGCCGCCGCCCCCCAAGCCGAGAAGTCGCGGCACGGCGAAGGCCCACACGAGGACCGTGGTGCCGTGGATGGCGAGCATGATCGTCGGCCAGAACGTCGTCCACGACACGTGCAGCCGATTCGCTTCCTCGGTCACGTCCGCGTTGCGCACGCTGAAGCGCCCGGTCTCGTGCTCCTCCTGACTGAATGCCTTCACCACCTTGATGCCCGGCAGGGTGTCACCCAGCACGTCGGTCATACTGCTCCACTTCCGCCAGGTGCGCAGGAACAGCCGCTCCATCCGCTCGCCGTGCCAGAAGATCGCCCAGCAGAAGGCCGGCACCGGGAGCACCATCACCAGCCCCAGCTTCCAGTCCAGGCTGAGCAGCACCACGGACAACCCGACCAGCATGACCAGCGAGAGCGACACGTCCACCACGCCGAAGGCGAGGAACTCCCACAGCCGATCAGTATCCGAGGTGACGCGCGTGATCAGGCTCCCGGTCTTCTTCCGGCTGAAGAAGCCCATGCTCAGCTTCTGCAGGTGTGCGTAGACCTCGCCGCGGAGGTCGCGTGCCACCATCTCGCCCACCACCGCCATGAGGCGCAGGCGCACGAGGGCCGCGCCCTGGCGCACCACGAACACCAGGGCCATCGCGATCACGGCGAGCCACGCGGCCGTGGCACCCTTGTCCATCGAAACGGCGCCGTCCTGCACCGGGCGCACGACCTTGTCGATCAGGTAACCCGCCAGCCACGGCGGGACGAGGCTCACCAGCGTGATGACGGCCGCGGCCGCGAAGCCCCAGGCGAGCCGGCGTCGGTACGGCGCCAGGTACGCGAGCAGCCGCCAGAGCACGGCCCGACGGTTGCCCGCGACGAGGGCCTGCGCTTCGCGCACGGGTGCGGCCATCGCTCGCGCGTACTCTACGTCGGCGGAGCCCGTCTCGACGCTCCGTCCCTCGATCTGCTGCTCCAGGACGAAGCGCACGTTCTCCACGGCCCGACGCTGACGGTGCGTGTAGCGCAGCTCCGCGAGCGGCGGCTGGTTCGCCTCGGCGAGGATGTGCAACAGCGTCGCCGACAGGCCCGGCTCCTCCCGGACGGCCCGGACGCTCGATCGGTCGAACGCGCGTGCCTCGCCCGATGGCTCGACGAGCGCGACACGTCTCTCTCCGAGCAGAATCCACCGCTGCGTGAGTGTTCTCGCCTCCGCCAGATCAACCATGGCATACAGCCGCACGGGCCCGCCCAGCGCGCGCTCGCCCACCTCCCGGACCTGGTCCGGCAGGCGGGCCGGCTGGCCCAGATAGCGCTCGATGATCCGTTGATCCTGTGTCAGATCGCTCTCCGACATGACCCTTCTCCTCTTCCCTCCGCGCGGCGCGATGCGCCGCGGTACGCGTACAAACGAAAACCGGCCTTCCGGACGCCCCTTGAAGGGGGACCGGAAAGCCGGTTGGCCAGTCGAGAAAAGCAGTAACTAAGCCTTACTCAGGTCTCTCCCTCCTTGAGCATCAAACCCATGGGACGCACGTCCTCGGCGGCGACCACGTAGCCGATGGGCGCACTCCACCCCTGGGGGGCGGAGATGCCCGCACGGCTATGCGTCGGCATCCAGAGGGTGTGCGTGACGATTCTCATCAGCTTGGACGCTCTCCTGAGCAGTCGGCGGAGCCCGGCTTCGCGGCCGGGCGTCCTGCGTTCGTTCCTGCCATCCTATGTACGGCGGTCGGAGAGTACAAGTTTCTCGTGTTTCGCGCTTCGCCACGTCGCGGCGCGCGGGGCGCGTCCAGCCCGGCGAGCTCCCCCCGTCGGTCACGCGGCGCTTCTGCGGCGCTCCACCACCGCCCCCGATTCCCTCCGTCGTCAGCCCCATCATTCCGTTCTCAACGACACCACCGGGTCGACCCTCGTGGCCCGTCGCGCCGGAAGAAGGGTGGCCAGGACGCTGGCCGCCAGGAGCACCGCGGCCACCGACACGAAGGTGGGGAGGTCGAACGGACTGACCCCGAAGAGGAATCTGGACAGACCCCGGGTCACCCCCAGAGCCACGCCCGTGCCGATGACGACTCCCAGGATCGCCAGAGCCGCACCCTGGCGCACGACCAGGGACAGGACGTTGCTCCGTTGGGCCCCCAGCGACAGGCGGATCCCCATCTCCTGGGTGCGCTGGGTCACGGTGTAGGCCATCACCCCGTACACCCCTCCGAGCGCCAGCACGAGCGCGATGATGGCCAGCGCCGCCATGATCTTGGCCATGATGAGGTCGCCGCCCAGGGATCGCTCGATGAGCGCGTCCATCGGCATCACGTCGTAGGTCGGAACGGTCGGGTCCAGCGATCGCACTGCGGCCCGCACCGGCTCCACCAGCGAGCTCGGGGGCACCGAGGCCTCGACGGCCCAGTCCATGAACCGCTGTGTGCTCTGGTACGCGGGGAAGAACGCCAGAGCCGGGGTGGGGGAGTCGGCTCCTCCGTCCCGGGTGTCGGCGACCACCCCGACGATCTCCTTGGGGCCCGAAGAGGTCACGATCTGCCGCCCGATCGGATCGCTGTCGGGCCAGCGGAGCTGCGCCAGGGTCTGGTTGATGACCACGACCGGCAGCGATCCCGGCCGGTCGGAGTCCTGGATGTACCGACCGCGCGCGAGAGGAATGTCGAGAGACTGGAAGTACCCGGGCAGCACATACTTGAAGCCGAGCACCTGCCGGATCTCCTGGTTGCTGAAGTCCTGGCCTCCGAGCACGTACCAGGTGCCCGACCAACCCTGGAGGGGAAGCGCGTTCGTGGCTCCGACCGCCTCCACCCCGGGGATGGCCGCCAGTCGCGTCCGAAGCCGAGTGTAGAAGTCGTTCACGGACTCCGAGTCGGCATACTGCGCTTCGGGCAGGAGCGTTCGGGCAGTCAGGACGTCGGAGCGGTCGAACCCGAGGTCGGCCAGCCGGATGCGGGCGAAGCCCTGCACCAGGAGCACGGACGAGACCAGGAGCACCAGGGAGAGCGCCACCTCCGCCACGACCAGCGCCTTCCGCAGTCGGCCGCCCTGGGAGCCGGAGCCGCCCCGTCCTCCCTCCTTGAGTGATTCCGTCAAGTTCGTTCTGCCGAAGCTCAGCGCCGGCGCGAGCCCGAAGAGGATGCCCGTCAGCATGGTGAGAGCGGCGGTGTAGAGAAGGACGCGAGGGCTCAACCCGATCTCGTGGACCCGGGGGAACTCAGGCGGCATGATGCCGGTGAGAGCCCGAATGCCGATCACGGAGAGACCCAGGCCCAGAAGTCCCCCGATGAGCGCGACGAGGGTGGCCTCGGTGAGGAACTGGCGCATGATACGGGCGCGGCCGGCACCGAGCGCGCCGCGGAGCGCCACCTCTCGGCCCCGCCCGGCGGAGTGCGCGAGGAGGAGATTGGCGACGTTGGCGCAGGCGATGAGGAGGACGAAGGCCACGGCGACCGTGGCGATGAGGGTGCCGGCCTTGAAGCCCTCGTCGAACACCCGGTCGTGCAGGCTCAGCATCGCGGCACCGTTTCCGGCGCTCGTCTCGGGATACTCCTGGGCGATCTGGCCCATGATCTGGCGCGCCTCGGCGAGCGCCTGATCGGGGGTGGACCCGTCCCGGAGGCGGGCAAGGAGAGAGAGGTAGTGGCTGTCCCGGTGCTCCTCACCGGTGATGGCCAAAGGGGCCCACACGTCCTTTCCGGGGAACAAGTACCAGAAGCGGGGTGGCATCACGCCGACCACGGTATGCGGTATGCCGTCGAGCAGGATCGTCGAGCCGATGAGCGACGGGTCCCTCCCGAAGCGCCTCTGCCAGAGGCCGTCGCTGATGATGGCGACGTGCTCGTTCCCCGGCTTGCCCTCGTCTTGGGTGAAGGCGCGCCCCACGGCGGGCTGCACCCCGAGCACGCGGAAGAAGTCCGGCGTGACGTAGTCACCGCTCAGCTGCTCCGCCTCGAAGTCACCCGACAGGCTGAAGGTTCCACCCCGGGAGGCCGCCAGGTCCATCGTGTGGCTCCGCTCGCCCAGGTCCTCGAAGTCCGGGACCGAGAAGCTGACCTGCTGCCAGCCCCGATCTTGGTTCGTCGTCCAAAGCGTCTCCAGACGATCGGAGTGCGGATAGGGCAGGGGGCGCAGCATGAACACGTCCACGGCGCTGAAGATGGAGGCGTTGGCGCCGATGCCGATCGCGAGCGACAGAACGGCGATGGCGATGATGCCCCGGCCGCGCTTCACAGAGCGAAGCCCGTATTTCACGTCCTGCCAGATCGTGTCCATCGTGTACTCCGTCCGAAGGAGGCGCCACGCGTGATCGGGCGAAGCCTACCCTCCGGTACGGTGGATGCCGGACGGGGTTTCAGCGTCGGTCGAGGATCTCGTTCGAGCGCCGGTTGCCCGGTCGTGCAACTATCCAGACGATTCCGTCGTCAAACCGAGCGGAACCCTACCTAGGATTCTTGGATAGGTGCCGCGGGTCCGACGCAATCTACACTCGGAGCGCCTTGGAATGGGCCGACGCTTCAGCCTCACCTACCCCACCGCTGCAGTGCTCCTGGCCGTACGCCATGGCCATCGCTACGGCTTCGACGTCATGGACGCCACCGGCCTTCCCGACGGCACGGTCTATCCCATCCTCCGTCGGCTGGAGCGGCGAGGGATTCTCGACGGGGTGTGGGAGGCCGAAGAGGTGGCCCGGGCCGACCAGCGGCCGGCCCGCCGCTACTACCGCCTCACCCGCGTGGGGGAGGAGGCTCTCGCGGAGGTCGAGGCGCGCTTTCCCGCCCTCCTGCGCCTCTTCGACGCGGGGCCGGAGATTGCCTGATGTCCACGCCGGGCCTGGGAATCATCGCTGCGGCCTCACGGCTCGTCCCCCAGGGGCGCCGTGCACCGTGGCGCCGCGAGTGGGAGGCGGAGGCGGAGTACGCCTGGCGCACCCTGCAACGGAACGGACGCGCCACCGTGTTGGGCCGGGCGCGACTCCGCGTCCGGGTTCTCGCCTGCTGGATCGACGCCCTCATGGAGAGGATGGAGACGATGACGATGACGGGGCTTCTCAACGACATGCGCTTCGCTCTGCGAGGCATGCTGCGTTATCCGGCGTTCACGATCATCGCCGTGGTGACGCTCGCCCTCGGGATCGGGGCGACCACGGCGGTATTCACCCTGGTGGACGGCGTGCTCATCCGCCCGCTTCCGTTCACCCACCCGGACCGCCTCGTGTCCGTCCAGCACCTGGGGCGCGACGGTGCGGATCAGCTTCCCATGTCCCAGGGGCTCTATCTCCTCTACCGGCAACAGGCCTCTTCCCTGTCGGGGATCGGACTGTACCGGTCGAGCGTGGTCAACCTCGTCGGAGAGGGTGAGCCCGAGCGGGTCCCGGCGCAGACGGTGACCCCGAGCTTCTTCGACGTCCTGGGCGTGAAGCCCGTGATGGGGAGGAGCTTCACGGAGGACGAAGGCCGACCCGGGGGCCCGAACGTCGCGATCCTCAGCGACGGCCTCTGGCGTACCAATTTCGGGGCCGATCCCCGCATCCTCGGGCGCACGGTGGACCTGAACGGCACGACGACCCAGGTCATCGGCGTGATGCCCAGGGACTTCGGCTTTCCGGACCGTCAGGCCCGCCTTTGGCTTCCCTTCGTCATCGATTCCGCCCAGGCGCCTCTGGCCGGTTTCGGCTCGGGGGGTGTGGCCAGGATGGCTCCCGGGAGCACCGTCGCCGGTGTCCTCGCGCAGCTTCAGGAGCTCATCCACCGCCTGCCGGAGCTATTCCCCGACCAGGCCGGGCAGACGTCCTTTCTCGGGCAGGTGGGCCTGAAGGCGAAGGTGACGCCTCTGAAGGAGGCCCTGGTGGGCGACATCAGCAGGACCCTGTGGGTTCTTCTGGGCACCGTGGGCCTGGTGCTCCTCATCGCGTGCGCGAATGTCGCCAACCTGCTCCTGGTGCGCGCGGAGGGACGACAGCGTGAGTTGGCATTGCGCGTGGCCGTGGGCGCCGGACGGATCCACGTGCTGCGTGCATTCCTGGCGGAGAGCCTCGCCCTCGCCGCCCTGGGCGGGGCGCTCGGGGTGGGGATCGCGGCCATGAGTGTGCGCGTGTCCACCCGGCTCATCCCGACGACCATTCCCCGAATGGCGGAAGTGGGCGTGGACCTGCGCGTTCTCGGCTTTACGGCCCTGGTGGCGATCGGCTGCGCGATCTTCTTCGGTCTCTTCCCCATGGTGCGCTACGGCATCAGCGACCTCGCCGGACAGCTCCGCGAAGGGAGCCCCCGGGGCAGCGCCGGAGGCCACCGCACGCATCGCCTGAGGAACACCCTCGTGGTGGTCCAGGTGGCCTTGGCCCTGGTCCTCCTGGTGGGATCGGGTCTCATGCTCCGGAGCTTCCTGGCCCTGCGCGCGGTGAACCCCGGCTTCAGCGCCGCCGGCGGCCTGACCGCGCGTCTGTCCGTACCTCCCGGCGAGATCCAGGGGTGGAAGGAGACCGCCGCATTCTATCGGCAGCTCCGTGAGCGTCTGGCCCAGCAGCAGGGCGTGGAGGCCGTGGGCTTCGGCCAGATGACGCCGCTGGGTGGAGGAGGCATCGCATTCGGCACGATCGACGTGGAGGACCAGCCTCGCGGTCCGAACGACCTTCCGGTCTTCGCCACGCAGATTTCCGTCGGGCCCGGATACTTCGCCGCGCTCGGTATTCCCGTGCTGAGCGGACGCGCCTTCCAGGATGACGACGGTGTGGACGGGGCCCGCTCCGTCCTGGTGAGCGAATCCTTCGCGCACCATTGGTGGCCCGACGGCAGTCCGATCGGCCGGCGGGTGGGGCCCGGGGACGGCACCTGGTTCCAGATCGTCGGCGTCGTCGGTGACGTGCACTTCCAGAGCCTGGAGGGAAAGCCCGAGGAGGTGGTCTACTTTCCGACCACGCTTGGATCCCCGGACAACCCGTTCGTGGTCCGCACCCTCGACGTCGTCGTGAAGACGGCGGGCGATCCGATGGCCTTCGTGCCGGTGCTGAAGCGCGAGCTGAAGGCGGTCGATCCGCGGATTCCGGTCGCGAATCCCCGGACGCTCGTCAGCGTTATCGACGGGGCCACGGCCCGGACCTCCTTCACGATGGCGCTCCTGGGGGCGGCGTCCGGGATCGCGCTCCTGCTGGGTCTCGTGGGCATCTACGGAGTGATCTCGTACATCGTGTCGCAGCGGACCCGGGAGATCGGAGTGCGGATGGCGCTGGGCGCCACCGCTCCCTCCGTCCGACGCATGGTCGTCAAGCAGGGACTCGCGCTGGCGGTGGGCGGCGTGGGTGTCGGGCTGGTGGCGGCCGGGCTCTTGTCCCGCTTGATGGCCACACTCCTCTTCGGGGTGAGCGCCACGGATCCGATCACCTACGGCGGCGTGGCCGTCGCCCTCGTCGCCGTCGCTCTGGTCGCGAGCTGGATCCCGGCCAGGAGGGCCGCCGGCGTGGATCCGAGTCTGGCGTTGCGCTCCGACTGACGCAGCACCACACCTCTACGCGGAGGTTTCGGCCGGCAGCGTGACGCGGAACTCGGTGCATCCCGGTTCCGAGCTCAGGTCCACCGCGCCCTTGTGGCCACGTACCACCGTTCGCACGACGTCGAGGCCGAGTCCGCGTCCCTCCCCGACGTCCTTGGTGGTGAAGAAGGGCTCGAACACGCGTTCCCGATCGGTGTCGGGGATTCCCGGTCCGTCGTCGACGACCCGCACGACGACGCCGTCGCCGTCGCGGCTCGCCTCGACGGAGATCCGGACCGATGTCGTGGCGGCATCGATGGCGTTGTCCACCAGGTGCATCCAGGCCTGGTTCAGGTCCGCGACGAACCCGGCCACCGCGGGGACGTCCGCCTCGATGCTCAAGTCCAGGGAGACACCGCGCAACGACGCCTTGGAGGTCATGAGCGTCACCGTGTCCGCCAGGTGATCGCCCAGCACGATCCGTTCGAGGGCCGGTCCCCGATCCATGTGTGTGTGCTTCTTGACCGCCGCGACGAGCGAATGGACGTGCTCGGCCGCAGACACGATGTCGCCGCTGAGGCCTCGCACGCTCGCATCCGCGGCTACGTATCGCAGCGCCACGGAGAGCTGCGCGACATCCAGCGCCGTAGCCGCGGCGTCGAGATCTCCGATCGTGAGCCCGTGCTCGACGAGCGCGTAGGCCCGCTCGGGATCCACGCCATGATCGTCCATCCACGACATGAGGCGATCCTCGCGGTCCGCCCGCTCTACGGGCGACAGCCGTTCGGTCGATGCCATCCGGGCGGCCGCCTCCAACGACTCGAGTGTGGCCAGGGCCTCGCCTTCGAGGCCGGCTTCGCCCAGGGCTCGCGCCGCGGCGACCAGCTCGGCGAGACAGGCGTCCAGCTCGCCCGCGGCGCGAGCGACCGCGGAGGCCGGGTTGTTCAGCTCGTGGGCCAGCCCGGCGGAGAGACGGCCGAGCGCGGCCATCTTCTCCTGGCGCTTGTCGTCGGCCTTGAACACCCGGACCCGGTCGAGCATCTCGTGCACACACATGGCGGTGAGCTCGTAGCACTCACGGGCGAGGTCCTTGACGTCCTCTCGCCGAACCGACACGAACTCGACCGGGCCATCCGCCACCAGAAAGCCCCTCGGCGTGGTGATCCTCGAGTACGGCAGGTACCCGGTGATGCCGCCCGGGAGGATCTCCCTCACCTCTCGCTCGACTCCGAGCTGATCGACCCGGACCGAGAAGCGCCCGGAGATCACCACGAAGAGCCCGATCTCGATCCCTTCACCTCCCCGGATGCGCTCGCCGTCATCGACGCGATGGAGCTCCGCGTGGTCGACGAGCCACTCGAGCTGCTCGCGGGGGATCTCCGACAGCGCGGGCAGCGCGGCGAGACGCTCGACCGTGGATGGGGCGCTCACGGCCGCCGGCTCCGCAGCCGTGCCGGCATGACGGGCCCCATGGCCTCACGGCTCCTGGACGCCGGACGTGTGGCGGATGAACGCCGCCACGTCGTCGTGCAGCTGCTTCAACGCCGGTATGTGGACGTACACCATATGCCCCGATTCGTAGTAGTGGTACTGGATGTTGCTCTGCAGCTTCGGGGGAAGCGGCAGGTGGTGCGTCTCGAACCAGCCTTCGAAGTACGGAGTCGAGATGTCGAAGTAGCCGCCGAGGACCATGACCTTCAGGTCGGGATCGCGCTTCATCGCGACCGCCAGGTCGGGGAGCACGTTGGGAAGCGCGATCAGGGGCTTGTCCGCGCCCGGCGGCCGGTGGCGATAGTCCCAGCTCGAGTAGACGTCGATCCCCGGCTTGTAGGCGAGGCGCCCCGAGTACTTCAGCGTCCGGCGGACGTAGTCGTTGAAGGCCGACACGTAGGCCGAGCTGATGGCGGCGTCTTGCGGATCGTAGCTGCTCGTCTTGCTCAGCGGGTCCAGCGTGGCGCCGGTGAAGCGCGTGTCCAGGGTGCCGGTCGTCAGATCCTGGTCCGAGAGCAACGTCTTCTCGAACGCCCCGTACTCGATGCGCAGGTTCGTCTTCAGCAGATAGGAAACCGGCAGACCCGTGTAGGCATGCAGCTTGTCCGCGATGGCCTGCTTGCGCTCCGCGCTCAGGCTGTTGCCCTGTTGGAGGGCCAACGCGTAGTCGGTGGTGGCGAAGCGCTCGACCTCGTCCAGCAGCGGCCGTAGCTCCTTCGGTTGATTCGGTAGCTTGTGGTGATACCAGGCCGTCGCGGCGTAGGTCGGCAGGCTCACCTCGTACGGCTCGTCGATGGAGGGATTGAGCTGGGGGTCGTCCGGCATCATGTCCCAGTCCAGGATGCACGACAGCAGCATTACGCCGTTGAGATCGATGCTCTGCCGCTCCAGCGAGAGCGAGAGGGCCGCGCCCCGCATGGTTCCGTAGCTCTCCCCGAAGAGGTACCTCGGTGAGTTCCAGCGATCGTACCTGGACAGGAAGGCGCCGATGAACGCCGTGAAGGCGTGGATATCCTGGTCGACGCCGTAGAAAGCCTTCTCTTTGTCCTTGCCGTAGATCCTGCCGAAGCCCGTGCCCGGAGCGTCGACGAAGACCAGGTCGCTGACGTCCAGAAGGCTCTGCTCGTTGTCGACGAGGCGGTACGGGGGGCCCGGCGTGTGCGAGTGATCCGCGGTGACGACGCGCCTCGGCCCGAAGGCGCCCATATGCAGCCACACCGTCGCGGAGCCCGGCCCGCCATTGAAGAGGAACGTCAACGGACGCGTCGTCGCCGCGGCCCCCTGCTTGAAGTAGGCGACGTAGGACATCGTCGCCTGCGCCTTCGCGCTCGTGGTGTCGTCCTTCCCGGCGGCGTCATCCCGGGCGGCGTCGTCCCACCCCCGGGCGTGCACCACCAGCGTGCCGACCACGGCCCGGTAGCTCACGGGCCCGGTGGCGGTGCGTACCGAGCCTTCGGTCGTGACCGCCATGGTCGCGAGATGCGCGGAGTCGGTCTGGGCGGAGGCGGCGACCGCGGTGGACGCGGACAGGACGAGTGTCAGGAAGACGGGGAGGCGCTTCATGTCGGCTCTCGCTCGAGGACCGTCGGACGGGTCATCCATCCGCACGATGGGTCAGGCGCGGACGGTAGAGCGCGGGTCCACGGGGAGCAAGGGCTACTTCATGGGCTCCAGCAGCGACGCGAGCTCGTCCAGGTGGTCCGGCGCGGCGAGGGCGATCCAGACCTCGCCGCGTCGAAGCGCCTTGTGGAGCTGCGCACCGCTCCCTGCCGACTCCTCGAAGCGCACGGGGCGGAGCGCCTCGACCATCTCGAGCCGTCCGCCGTCCCGCAGCGTCTGGACGATGCGCAGCAGCGCCACGCCCTGCGCGACACCCACGTCGATCCGTACCACTGGGAGGTCCGGAACCGTGAGTGGCCGGAGCCGGAAGTCGGCGGAGGCGGCGCGCCCACTCTGTATGGCCAAGTCACGGCTCACCTGCTTGTAGCCGATCAGCCGGGCCGTCACGGTCACCTCCCGCGGCACGGAATCGGCCGCCGCGCGCGCAGACGCCCGAGCGCCGGGCCGTCCGGAGCCGGAGCGACGAGCTCGGGTTCGTGAAGGTCCGTTACAAGCGGCCGCACGGGACCACGAGCAGACTGGTGCAGCACACCGTGCGCGACCGCACCGATCGCGTCTCGGACGACTTCGGGTTCGCCTCCGCCGTGGCCGGGTTCGGCATGCTCCTGCGCCATTCCGAGTACGGCGGCTCGATCTCGTGCAGCCAGGTGATGGCGCTCGCCGAGGATGGACTCGGCGACGACCCCGGCGGCTACCGGCACGGCTTCCTGGAGATGGTGCAGGCGTATGCGAGGCTGGCGGACCGGTACGACGGGGACGCGGGCGACCGCCGAGGTGAACGGTCGTGACCTCTGGTGGCCTGGGGTGGGGTGGTCTCCGCCTCACCCCAGCAGCCAGACCAGCGCTACCAGCGTGAGCGTGTCGGTGACGACGAAGGACCATCCCACCCGCTTCAGGTGCCGTGGATTGGCGGGGAGCGCGGAGAGCGTCAGGACGGCGATCGCCTTGGGCAGGACCGATGCGGCCGCGGCTCCCGTGGGGTCCCGGGACGCGACCCCGACGACGCCGAGCAGAGCGACCGCGCCGGCCAGGGCCGGTGCGGCAACGACGGTCCACCGCCCCGGCCCGCGGCCCTTGAAGCGGCGCTTGAGGGCGTGCACGGAGAGCGTCGCGAGGGCGAAGCACGCCACCCACGCCGCGACCGGCAGGTAGA